>NZ_AP022564.1:3652948-3957361 GCF_010727125.1 Mycolicibacter terrae
CGGAGCGGGGGCTACGGCGTGAGCGGGAGACCGCCGGCCGAGAACAGCGCGTGCATGAGAAAGGATCCTACGAGGTGGGGGTGACAGGATCCACCGCCCAGCGATCCGGGGGTGTACGAACGAGGTCAGCAATCCTCACCAGCTGAATGGGGTCGCGGCGGACTTCAGCGCCCCATCGCGCGGGCGCATCCCAATTCACGAATCCTCCTCCGAGGCCGGGTGATCCGTCAGAGAGCGACGATGCTCCCACTCTTCAATAGCAGCAGCCTCGGCTCGTCGACTGCGCTTGCGTTCTGCGCCCGCGATTTGTTCAGCGCGGCAGGAGGCGAACGAGCGTTGCCATTCTTTAGGAGGTTGAGGCTCTCCGATCCACCCTTTCTCGGCGCTCATCGCTCCCCCGGAACCAACCGTCGCAACGACTCCCGAAAGGCGTCATCGGCCGATGAATCCGGCAGCACCGCACCCACATCGGCCAGCGCGTCATCGATGCCGGTGCCCTGCCGTCGCGCCCCGTAGAGCGCCCCCAGGGTGGGGGTACGACTGGCGGCCTGCACGCAGTGCAGGAACACGGCACTCAGCCCCACGGCAACTCTCTCCGTCCAGAACAACTGGCACCAGGCTATCGACGGGTACCGACAAGTCCTTTCCGCCGAACGACCGACAGTTTTTGTCGGACCCCCTGACTACGTTCGAGCCATGGACGAACCCCCTTTAGATTGGCCCGGCGTGCTGGAACCCTCCCTGATGTCACAGGAAGCCAGCACCGCCGGGCAACACCTGGCCGACGCCGCCGAAGCCGGCGACTGGCCGGCCCTGTTCGATCTGCTGGATGCCACCCCGACGCTCAGCGTCAACCAGCCGCGGCCCGGAAGCCCCCAGTGGCTCACCCCGCTGCACCAGGCCGCCCGCCACGGGGCACCGGCGAAAGTCTTTGCCGCGCTGCTCGATCGCGGCGCGCTGCGCGGCCTGCGCGACGCCCGCGGCTTCACCGCCTGCGACATCGCCGAGGACATCGGGCATCCCGCGGTGCTGATCTCCGTGCTGACTCCGCCGCCGTCGCCGCTGTCGGCCGAGCGGATCCGCAGCCTCGACGCCAACCTGGAGTGGGCGATCGACGGCGTCATCCGCACCGCGCAGCTTTTCGACGGCCACGACGACCACGCCCTGCGACGGATGTTGCGCTATCCCCCGGTGGCCGTGCTGCACGAAGCACCCGGCCACTCGGTGCGCCTGGCGATCCCGGGGCTATCCGGCGGAGTCCGGGTGACGCTGCGGCGCGGCTACCTGGAGGCGGCGAGCGGGCTCGGGCCCACCGCACAGACCCGGGTGATCACCCACCGGGGTGTGGTGCTGACCACAGAAGGCGGCACCTGATTCGTCGCGTAACGTGACGACCATGGCTTTCCGACTCGCCGACACACCCGATCAGCACGGCCGCACCTTCGTGGTGACCGGCGCCAACGGCGGACTGGGCGAGGTCGTCACCCGCACCCTGGCCGCCAACGGCGCCAGCGTGGTGATGGCCTGCCGCAACACCGCCAAGGCCCAGCAGATCGCCGACGGCATCGACGGCGACGTCACGGTGGCGGCGCTGGATCTGGGCAGCCTGGCCTCGGTGCGGGATTTCGCCGCGCAGCAGGGCGGCTTCGATGTGCTGGTCAATAACGCCGGGGTGATGAACATCCCGATGCGGCGCACCGTCGACGGCTTCGAGATGCAGTTCGGCGTCAACCACCTCGGCCACTTCGCGCTGACCGGTCTGCTGCTGGACCGCATCGGCGACCGGGTGGTGACGGTGTCGAGCATCGCGCACAAGCAGACCCCGAAGTTCTGGATCGACGACCTCAACTACTCCGACCGCTTCTATCAGCGCAACCTGGCCTACGCGCAGTCCAAGCTGGCCAACCTGATGTTCGCCCGCGAGCTGCAGCGCCGGTTGCGCGCGGCCGGATCGCCGCTGCGGTCCTACGCGGTGCACCCCGGGGTGTCGGCCACCGAGCTGTTCGACAACGACAAGAGCCTGCCCGGTCTGGTCGCCAAGTACGGCATGACGCTGGTCGGCCAGGCACCCGAGCGGGCCGCCGAGTCGATCGTCTTCGCCGCCACCACCGCCGACGCCGACCCGGACACTTACTGGGGGCCGACCAAGCTGAACCAGGCCCGCGGCCCGGTCGGCCCGTGCCCGTCGAACAAGCTGTCAAAAGACCAGCGGCTGTGGCGGCGGCTGTGGGAAGAGTCGGAGAAGATGACCGGGGTGCACTACCCGCTCTGAGCGAGTTGTCGCGCATAGCCGGGCACACACCACACCCCCGCCCCGCAGTGACGCATGGGGCGCATGAGACTCGCACGCGGCGACGCGCACCCGCTGTCGCCGACAAACTGACGTGACACCCCAGCTCACCGGTTAAGTTGTGGCGAGCCGCAATCTGCGGCACCCAGGGACCGAAAGTGATCATGCGAGTTGAGGGACGCGAGGTTGCCGTCACCGGCAACCTGCTGCAACCGCTGACCCGACGCACCAACGACATTCTGCGTCTCGGGCTGGCGACGCTGTTCCTCGCCACCGTCATCACCAGCTCCCTGGTCACCCGCTACGAGTGGGTATCGCTGGAACGCTCGGTGTCCCAGATCGTCGGGGTGCTCTCCCCGACCCACGCCAACCAGGTATACCTGGCCTACGGCATCGCGATCGTGGGGCTGCCCTTCGCCATCCTGATCGGCCTGGTCGTCTCCCGGCAGTGGAAACTACTGGCGGCCTACGCGGTCGCCGGGCTGCTCGCGGTGGCGTCGCTGTCGATCCGCAGCAACGGGTTGGCCGCACCGCGGTGGCACTTCGACCTGTCCGAACGGCTGGCCACCACACTGGCCCAGTTCCTCGACGACCCGCGGTGGATCGCCATGCTCGCCGCGATGCTCACCGTCTCCGGCCCGTGGCTGCCGGCCCGCTGGCGGCGCTGGTGGTGGGCGCTGCTGCTGGCGTTCGTGCCGATCCACCTGGTGGTCAGCGCAATCGTGCCGGCCCGCTCCCTGCTGGGTCTGGCCGTCGGCTGGTTCGTCGGGGCGCTGGTGATCCTCATCGTCGGAACCCCCGCACTGGAGGTGCCGCTGGACGGCACCGTGCGCACCCTGGCCCGCCGCGGCTGCACCGTCACCGAGCTCACCGTGGTCCGCCCGGCCGGGCGCGGGCCGCTGGTGCTGTCCACCGTCGGCAAGCGCCCGGCGATCATCGAACTCTACGGCCCCAACCAGCGCAGCGGCGGCGCGCTGCGCCAGCTCTGGCGCAAGCTGCGGCTGCGCACCACCGAGACCGCGCCGTTGCACGCCTCGCTGCACCGCGCCGTCGAGCATCGCGCGCTGATGGCGATCGCCATCGCCGAGACCGGGGTCGCCAACACCGACACCGTCGCGGTGGCCTCCCTGGACCGGGGCTGGACGCTGTACGCCCACACCGCGCCACGCGGGGTGCCGATCGCCGATTGTGTCGCCAGCACCCCGGTGGGCAAGGCCTGGGAGGCACTGCGGCGGTTGCACGATCAGCAGATCTCGCACGGGGACCTGCGCAGCAAGGAGATGACGGTCGTCGGCGACCGGGTGCTGTTCGGCGGTTTCGGCAACGCCGAGTACGGCGCCACCGACACCCAGCTGCAGTCCGATATCGCCCAGTTGCTGGTGACGACGTCATCGCTGTACAACGCGTCGTCGGCGGTGGCCGCGGCGATCGAGCACTTCGGCCGCACCGCGGTGCTGGCCGCCTCACGCCGCCTCACCAAATCGGCTGTGCCGTCACGGCTTCGCAAGGCGGTGCCCGAGGTCGGTGCGGTGATCTCGGCCGCCCGCGAGGAGGTCAAGCGGCAGACCAACACCGACGCGATCCACACCAAGACCATCACCCGCTTCACCCGCAGCCAGCTGATCCAGTTGGTGCTGCTGGTCGCGCTGGTCTATGTCGCCTATCCGTTCATCAGCCAGGTCCCGACGTTCTTTTCCCAACTGCGGCAGGCGAACTGGTCCTGGGCTCTGGTGGGGTTGATCGTGTCGTCGCTGACCTATGTCGGTGCGGCCGGGGCGCTGTGGGCCTGCGCCAACGGCGCGGTCAGCTTCCGCAATCTGGCGATCATGCAGGTGGCCAACACCTTTGCCGCCACCACCACCCCGGCCGGTGTGGGCGGGCTGGCGTTGAGTACCCGCTTTCTGGTCAAGGGCGGGCTGAGCGCCCTGCGGGCCACCGCCGCGGTCGCGCTGCAGCAGTCGGTGCAGGTGATCGTGCACGTGATCCTGCTGATCGTCTTCACCACCGCGGCGGGCGCCCGGGCCGACCTGTCCCATTTCGTGCCCAGCGCCACCATGCTCTACCTGATCGCCGGTGTGGCACTGGGGCTTGCCGGCATCTTCCTGCTGGTGCCCAACCTGCGCCGGTGGTTGACCACGGCGCTGCGTCCCCGCCTCACCGAGGTCACCGCCGACCTGATGGAGCTGGCCCGGGAACCCAAGCGGCTGGCGCTGATCGTGCTGGGCGCGGCCGGCACCACCCTGGGTGCGGCACTGGCACTGTGGGCCAGCGTGGAGGCCTTCGGCGGCAACACCTCCTTCGTCACCGTCACGGTGGTGACGATGGTCGGCGGCACCCTGGCCTCGGCCGCCCCGACACCCGGCGGGGTCGGCGCCGTGGAGGCCGCCCTGATCGGTGGGCTGGCCGCGTTCGGCGTCCCCGCCGCGCTGGCGGTCCCGTCGGTGCTGCTGTATCGGGTGTTGACCTGCTGGCTGCCGGTGTTCGTCGGCTGGCCGGTGATGCGCTGGCTGACCGAGAACGAGATGATCTGACCCGATGCGGATCGCGATCAGCGGTGCAGGAGTGGCCGGAACGGCACTCGCGCACTGGCTGCACCGCACCGGCCACACCCCGACCGTGATCGAGCAGGCGCCGGCCTTCCGCTCAGGGGGCTACATGATCGACTTCTGGGGCGTCGGCTACACCGTGGCCCAGCGGATGGGCATCGAGGCGCAGATCCTCGACAAGGGCTACCAGATCGAGTCCGTCCGATCGGTCGGCGCCGACGGCCGCACCCGCGCGGCATTGGACGCACACGTTTTTCAGCACCTGCTCGGCGACGACTTCACCAGCCTGCCCCGCGGCGACCTGGCCGACACCATCCACACCACCATCGCCGAGCACGTCGAGATGATCTACGGCGACAGCATCACCGGCATCGACGACCACGACGACGGTGTCCGGCTGACCTTCACCCACGCCGCGCCGCGCGAGTTCGACCTGGTGATCGGCGCCGACGGCCTGCACTCCAACGTGCGCCGGCTGGTCTTCGGCCCGGACGCCGATTTCGAGCACTACCTGGGCTGCAAAGTGGCCGCGGCCGTCGTCGAGGGTTACCGGCCCCGCGACGAACTGGTGTACGTGAGCTACGCCGTGCCCGGCCGGCAGGTGTCCCGGGTCGCACTGCGCGACGACCGCACCCTGGTGCTGTTCGTGTTCCGCGACGCCTCCGCCGAGGTGACCGATCCCCAGGCCCAGTTGCACCACCGGTTCGCCGACGCGGGCTGGGAATGCCCGCAGCTGCTGGCCGCGGTCGCCGGGGTTGAGGACCTGTACTTCGATGTGGTCAGCCAGGTCCGGATGGACTCCTGGTCGCGGGGGCGGGTGCTGTTGCTCGGCGACGCCGCCGGGTGCATCTCGCTGCTCGGCGGTGAGGGCACCGGCCTGGCCATCACCGAGGCCTACGTCTTGGCCGGCGAATTGCAACGCACCGCCGGTGACCATCGGCGCGCGTTCGGCGCCTACGAAGCGCGGCTGCGACCGTTCATCGAAGCCAAACAGTCCAGCGCGCAACAGTTCCTCGGGTTCTTCGCCACCCGGACCCGATTCGGGCTGTGGTTTCGCAACCTGGCGATCCGGGCGATGAACCTCCGGCTGCTCACGAGCGTGTTCGCCGGCTCGGTGCGCGACGATTTCGACCTGCCCGACTACCCGATCTGACGCTATCCGGCCCCGGCCGCCGCATACACCCGGCTCAGGTCCGGCTCGGCGTAGCCCGCCGCGGTCACCGCGGCCCGCACCGCATCGCCGACCTTCAGCGTCAGCTCGGCCGGCACCAGGGCGATCACGCAGCCGCCGAAACCGCCGCCGGTCATCCGGGCGCCCAGCGCTCCGGCCGCCACCGCGGCGTCGACGATCACATCCAGATGCGCGGTGGTGATCTCGAAGTCGTCGCGCATCGAGGCGTGCGACGCGGTGAACAACCGGCCCGCCGCGGCGAAGTCCAACTCCCCGCACGCCGCAACGAAATCCAGCACGCGCTCGTTCTCGGTCAACACATGCCGGGCCCGGCGGACGTCGACCGGGTCGGCGATGCCGTCGAGCACCTGCACGCCGCGGTGCTGCACCTCCCGCAGGGACGTCACCCCCAGCCCGGCGGCGGCCCGCTCGCACGACGCGCGCCGTGCGGCGTACTCGCCGTCGACGTGGCCGTGGCGCTGACCGGACTCGAACAACAGCAACGTCACCCCGGAGGCGTCCGGGTCGAAGGGCACCGGGTGCACCGCGACGTCGCGGAAGTCGATCAACAGCGCGCTGTTGACCTCCCCGAACAGCGACGACAGCTGATCGAGCAAACCCGTTGGGGCGCCGACGTAGTCGTTCTCGGCGCGCTGCCCGATCCGAGCCTGCTCGATCCGGTCGATCTGCACCCCGGCGGCGCAGGTCAGGGCGCCGAGCACCGCGCATTCCAGCGCCGCCGACGATGACAGACCCGAACCGATCGGCACGTCGCTGCGGATCGACATGGTTCCGCCGGGCACCGCAACACCGCCCTCGCGCAACGCCCAGATCACCCCGGCCACATATGCGGCCCAGCCGGTGATCCCGCCGGGGGCGGTGTCCACGGGGATGCGCACCGAGGTGTCGGCGGCGTCGGACAGCACGGTGATCGTGTCGATCTCGGCGGGGCTGAAGGCGACGGTGGTGCGCTGCGGCAGCGCGATCGGTAGCGCGAAACCCCCGTTGTAGTCGGTGTGTTCACCGATGAGGTTCACCCGGCCCGGCGCGGAATAGCTGATCACAGCTCACGCAGCCGCTCGGCGACCGACTCCGGGGTGACGTCGGCGATGAACGCGTCCATCGCCGATTCCGAGGCCGCCAGGTACTTCAGCTTGGTGGCGCTGCGCCGGATCGACATCAACTCGACGTGGAAATACCCGTCGGCCTGCGGTCCGTCGGCGCGGTACTGGTGCAGGGCGGCCATATACGGCAGCGGGGCGTCGTAGATGCGGTCGAAGCGGCCCAACAGATTTCGGTAGATCTGCGCGAAGTCGTCCAGCTCGGCGTCATACAGCTCGGTCAGGTTGTGCACCCGCCGATTCGGATACAGGTGCACCTCCACGGGCCAGCGCGCCGCGAACGGTACGAATGCGGTGAAGTACTCGGTGCGTGTCACGATCCGGGTGCCGTCGGCCAGCTCGGCGGCGAGCAGGTCGGCGAACAGATTGGTGCCGTGGGTGTTTCGGTGATCGCGGGCCTGGTCCAGCATCACCGCGGTGCGCGGGGTCAGATAGGGGTAGCCGTAGATCTGGCCGTGCGGGTGGGCCAGCGTCACCCCGATCTCCTCGCCGCGGTTCTCGAAGCAGAACACCTGCTCGACGCCGGGGCGCGCCAGCAGGTCGGCGGTGCGGTGCCGCCAGGCCTGCACCACCAGCCGGGCGTGCTCGGCGGGCAGGGCGGCGAACGAGCCGGTGTGATCGGCCGAGAAGCAGATCACCTCGCAGCGGCCATGCCCGGGTGCGGCGATGAATCCGGCGCCGTCGGGCGGGGTGGCGATCGCGGCCCCGGTCCCGGCCAGGCTGGGGAACCGGTTCTCGAAGACCACCACGTCGTAGCCGGGCGCGGGCACCTCACTGGTCAGCCCGCTCGGTCCCGGACACAGCGGACAGGCCTCGGCGGGCGGTTGGTAAGTGCGGTCCTGGCGTTGCGCGGCGATGATCACCCATTGGCCGGTGGTGCGGTCGAAGCGCAGCTGCGACGGCTCGGGGTCGCGGGGCGGCAGCGGCCGGCGGTCGGCCACCGGGGCCGGGCTGTGACCGGGCAGGCAGAAGAACAACAGGTAGCGGCCGTCGGCAAGCGTCCAGCTCGTCGGGTGGCTCACGCGACCAACCGGGGGTGCAGCCGGTTCGGGGCGATCTCGACGCCGGCCGCCAGGTCGTCGGCGAGGGTGGCGGCGAAGCGCAGCAGACCGGCGAGGTCGATCCCGAACGGCGCCGGGGCGTGCACCGCGGCCAGGTGGTCGGCGCCGCGGCGCAGCAGGCTCACCGCGCCGACCACGTTGCCGCGCTGGACGTGGGTGACACCGACCGCCAGTTGCGCCAGTCCCTGCCACAGATCGCGTTCGGCGTCGGGCCGGTGTTTCCAGGCGGCTTCCAGCACCTCGTGGGCGTTGAACGCCAGACCGTCGTCGAGCAGCAGCTGCGCGTAGGCCAGCGTCTGCGCCGGTGGCAGGTCGAGATCGTCGGGAACACCTTCGACTCCACCCTGGCTGCCGCGCGGCAGCGGCCGACCCAGCCGGTCCCGCGGGCGGGCGTTGCGGGGGCGGCCGGAGTCGTCGCGGTCGCGGGTTGTCACCCGTTCATCATGGCAAGTGGGTTACGCGGCCGGTTTGGCGGCGATCACCTCGATGGCCGCCATGTGGTTTCGGTGGCGGCGGAACGTCGCGCGCATGTTGAGCACCCGGGCCCGCGCATCGGAGTCGCGCAGCACGTTGAACACGAACCGCAGCGCCCCGAGCAGGCCCTCGTCGGCGACCAGCCGGTGCGGTTCGAGCAGCGCCATCGGCGCGTAGGAGATCTTCTCCACCGTGAAGCCGGCCCCGTTGAGCAGCTCGGTCCACTCCGCGGCGGTCAGCGGGCGCGCGTTGACCTTGATCGAGCGGGCCAGCGCGGTGCGCACCTCGTCCTTGACGGCCTCGGGCACGTCGTGGGGCTGCAGCACCATCTCGTGGATGGCGTAGCGGCCGCCGGGCCGCAGCACCCGGAAGGCCTCGCGCATGATCTCGGCCTTGTGCGCGTTGGTCTGCATGGTCAGCATGGCTTCGCCGACGACGACGTCGGCGCTGCCGGCGGCCAGCCCGGTCTCCGACGCCTCGCCGGTGACGACCTTTCCGCGGGCGCCGACCACCGAACGGACCACACCGGCGGCGTTCTCGTCGGCCTCCACACCGGTGTAGGTGCCGGGAGTGCACGCCAGGATCTCTTTTGCGGTGCGGCCCATGCCGGGGGCGAGTTCGACGACGTCGGCGCCGGACAGCTGCGCGTCGGCGAGCATGCGGTGGGTCAGCCCGAGGCCGCCGGGGCGCAGGACGCGTTTGCCGAGGCGCGCGAAGAGCCAGTGGCCGGGGAGATCAGCGGTTTTGCGGTCAGACATGGGCAAGGTCATGCAATGAAGGTTAGCCTTACCCATATTGCGTCCGCTAGAGGACTTTAGACCCTGTCTCTCCTTTAAATCGGTGGTGAAGCCGGGGAGATGTCGGTGCCCGGCGATACGTTCACGACATGCTCACCGCAGGCTCGACGTTCGCCGGGTACCGCATCGTGCGGCAGCTGGGCTCGGGCGGAATGGGCGAGGTCTACCTGGCCGAACACCCTCGACTGCCGCGCCGCGACGCGCTGAAGGTGCTGCCCGCCCAGGTGTCGGCCGACCCGAATTTCCGGGAACGGTTCAACCGCGAAGCCGACCTGGCGGCGTCGCTGTGGCATCCGCACATCGTCGGGGTGCACGACCGCGGCGAGTACGACGGCCAGCTGTGGATCGCGATGGACTACGTCGACGGCTCCGACGCCGAGGCGCTGCTGCGGCACCACCCGGGCGGTCTGCCGCGCGAGCAGGTGGTCGAGATCGTCGCGGCCGTCGCGCGGGCCCTGGATCACGCGCATCAGCGCGGGCTGCTGCACCGCGACGTCAAACCGGCGAACATCCTGCTGACCAAACCCGGCGACACCAGTGCGCGGATCATCCTGGCGGACTTCGGGATCGGGCTGCGGGTCGACGAGGTCAGCGGCCTGACGGCGACCAACATGGCGGTCGGCACGCTGCGCTACGCCGCACCCGAGCAACTGCGGGGTGCCGCGATCGACGGCCGGGCCGACCAGTACGCGCTGGCCGCCACCGCCTACCACCTGCTCACCGGCAAGCCACCGGTGCATCCCGACCCGGCCGGGCTCGATGCCGCGCTGATCCGGGCGCTGGCCGAGGATCCGGCCGAGCGGTACGCCGGCTGCGCCGACTTCGCGGCCGCACTGCGGGCGGCTGCGCCCGCGCCGAGCCGGCCGGTGCTTCCACTGCCGAAGCCCCGGCGCCGGTTGTCGAGGGGCTGGGCGCTGTCGGCCGCCGCATTCCTGGCGCTGTACCTGCTCGGCAGCACCCGGGCGGAGCCGCCGGCGCCGACCGCCGCGGCACCGGTGACGTCCACTTCGACGACCACCGTGACGGCATCGCCTCCCCCACTAGCCCTCACGGCTCCACCGGTCACGACGGAAGCTCCACCTGCGGCGACGACCCCGCCGGTGACGTCGGCGCCGGCGGCTCCATTACTGGATACGACATGCAGCCACGCCCAGTTCAACACCACGGTGATCTCGGTATCGGGGATGACCCTGCGCTGCCTCAGCAGCGTCGCCGGCTATTCCTGGCAGGCCGACACCGCCACCACGATGGTTGATCCGGCGATCGTCGGGCAGATCGGCTGGAAGAACTGCCTGGCCGAGTTCCCCCGCGCCGACTGCGTGGCCGCCGCAGCGCAGATCGCCGGCTCGCCCAACGCCGCCGGCCCGGTGTTCCCGGCCGGCCGCTACGTGATTCCCGACGTGATGCCCTTCGGCACCTATGCGGCCGGAGTCGACCCGGGCGGTTCGTGCAGCTATGCCGTCGTCGACCGGCACGGTCAGGTCGTCGACTCCGGCTCCCGGCTGATCACGCTGGGCATCACGACGGTCGATGTCGATCCGCGCGCTGAAAACGGCACCTTCGTCAGCTACGGGTGCACCCCGTGGGCACGGACCAAACCGCTGCCGCCGGACTGGTAGGCCCGCCGGTGGAATAGCGCCGGGACCGGCGCCGTTCGTGTCGGCATGCCCAAACCATTCACCGAAGCCGAACGTCAGCAATTCCTCGCCGGCACGCACGTCGCCGTGCTGTCCGTCGACGCCACCGGCGGCCGGCCCCCGGCCAGCGTCCCGATCTGGTACGACTACACCCCAGGGGGCGACATCCTGGTCAACACCGGCGCCGGCTCCCGCAAGGCCAAGCTCATCGAGCGGGCCGGTGCGGTGACGCTGGTGGCACAGCGCGAAGACCTGCCCTATCAATACGTCGTCGTCGAAGGCACCGTCGTACAGGCCACCACGCCGGCGCCGCAGGAACCACGCGAAGCCATCGCGGTTCGCTACCTCGGCAAGGAAGGCGGACGGGCGTTCGCCGCCAACATGGACGGCGCCTCCAGCGTGCTGTTCACCATCCGGCCCGACCGCTGGCTGACCGCCGACTTCTCCGACGAGCTGTAAAAAGCAATCAGGCCCCTCGCAACGGGGGGCCTGATATGGGTGGCAGGTGCAGGATTCGAACCTGCGTAGGCTTGCGCCGACGGATTTACAGTCCGCTCCCATTGGCCGCTCGGGCAACCTGCCGTATCGCGCCTAGCAGACTACAACGAAGATGTACCCCGAACACAAACGGGCCAGCACCTGCCGAACGGCATGGAGAAAGGACGTCTCGTGGCCGACTCATCGTTCGACATCGTCAGCAAGGTCGACCGCCAGGAGGTCGACAACGCCTTGAACCAGGCGGCCAAAGAACTGGCCACCCGGTTCGACTTCCGCGGCACCGACACCACCATCGCCTGGAAGGGCGAGGAGACCATCGAGCTGGTCAGCTCCACCGAGGAACGCGTCAAGGCCGCCGTCGACGTGTTCAAGGAGAAGCTGATCCGCCGGGACATCTCGATGAAGGCGTTCGACGCCGGCGAACCGCAGGCCTCCGGCAAGACCTACAAGGTCAGCGGCAGCCTCAAGCAGGGCATCGACGCCGAGCACGCCAAGAAGATCAACAAGCTGATCCGGGACGAGGGGCCCAAGGGCGTCAAGAGCCAGGTCCAGGGCGACGAGATCCGGGTGTCGTCGAAGAAGCGCGACGACCTGCAGGCCGTCATCTCGCTGCTGAAGGGCGCCGACCTCGACGTGGCGCTGCAGTTCGTCAACTACCGGTAGCCCAAAGCCCCTAGCCCGCGGCCCTGCCTGTGCCTACGCTGGGAGCCGTGACCACCGAAGACTCCGTCGACGTCGTGATTATCGGAGCGGGCATCTCCGGGATCGGCGCGGCCTACCGCATCACCGAACGCAACCCCGGCACCCGCTACGTCATCCTGGAGCGGCGCGAACGCATCGGCGGCACCTGGGACCTGTTCCGGTATCCGGGGGTGCGCTCCGACAGCAGCATCTTCACGCTGTGCCTGCCGTATGAGCCGTGGACGGGCCGCGAACGGGTGGCCGACGGCGACGAGATCCGCGACTACCTGACCGATGCCGCGCGCAAGCACGGCATCGAGTCCCACATCCGGTTCAACAGCCACGTCGTCGCCGCCGACTGGGATTCGTCGACCGACACCTGGACGGTGACGGTGGAGGACGGCACCACTGGGACATCGCGGACCTACCGCGGCCGGTTCGTGTTCTTCGGATCCGGCTACTACAACTACGACGACGGTTACACCCCGGACTTCCCGGGCGTCGAGACGTTCACCGGCACGGTGGTGCACCCGCAACACTGGCCCGAGGACCTGGATTACGCCGGCAAGAAGATCGTGGTGATCGGCAGCGGTGCCACGGCGATGTCGCTGGTTCCGGCGCTGACCGAGCGGGCCGGCCAGGTGACCCTGCTGCAGCGCACGCCGACGTACCT
Source organism: Mycolicibacter terrae (assembly GCF_010727125.1). Taxonomy (NCBI): domain Bacteria; kingdom Bacillati; phylum Actinomycetota; class Actinomycetes; order Mycobacteriales; family Mycobacteriaceae; genus Mycobacterium; species Mycobacterium terrae. The sequence goes on from NZ_AP022564.1 coordinate 3,665,898, forward strand.
GATCTCGGCGTCGAAATACAGTCGCTTCACCGACGCGGTCGCAAAGCTGTTGCCCCGCAAATTGGCTCACCCGATCATCCGGTTGACCATGGCCCTGTTCGAGGGCCTGGTCTGGTTCCTGGCCCGCAAGACGCCGGCGGTCCTGAAGTGGATGCTGCGCCGGACGGCCGTCCAGAACCTGCCGCCGGGCTATGACATCGACACCCACTTCAAGCCACCCTATCAACCGTGGGACCAGCGACTGTGCCTGATTCCCGACGCCGACCTCTACACCGAGATCAGCGCCGGACGAGTCGAGATGGTCACCGACCGGATCGATCACTTCGACGCCACCGGGATCACGTTGCAGTCCGGGACGCACCTGGATGCCGACATCATCGTCACCGCCACCGGTCTGCAGCTGCAGGCTCTCGGCGGAGTACGGATCAGCCTGGACGGCACCGAGATCAAGCCCACCGATCGCTTCGTCTACAAGGCGCACATGCTCGAAGACGTGCCCAACCTGTTCTGGTGCGTCGGCTACACCAACGCCTCCTGGACACTGCGTGCCGACATGACCGCCCGGGCCACCGCAAAGCTGATGTCGCACATGGCCGCCCGCGGGTACACCCACGCGTACCCGCATCGCGGCGATGAGCCGCTCACCGAGAAGCCGGCCTGGGACATTCAGGCCGGCTATGTGCTGCGTGCCCTGCACGCGCTGCCCAAGTCCGGCACGAAGCGGCCCTGGAACGTGCGGCAGAACTACTTCGCCGACGCGCTGGACTACCGGTTCGACCGGATCGAGGAATCGATGGTGTTCGGGCGGGCCGGGGAGCGGGTTCCGCTGGCCGGGTAGCACCGAGTTCGCCAACTGCCGGTGTGACGGCGGCGTCGGCAATACGCTGGCGCTCATGCCAGCTGCTACTCGCACACCCAGGGTCGTCGTGCTCGGCGGCGGATCGTTCGGCACCACGGTGGCGTCGATCTGCTCGCGCCGCGCCCCGACGCTGCAATGGGTTCGATCGGATTCGACCGCCGCCGACATCAACGACAACCAGCGCAACAACCGCTATCTGGGCGAGGACGTGGTGCTCAGCGAGACCCTGCGGGCCACCACCGATTTCGCCGAGGCCGCCCAGAGCGCCGACGTCGTCGTGATGGCGGTGCCGTCGCACGGGTTTCGGGGCGTGCTCACCGAGCTCGCCAACGAGCTTCGGCCGTGGGTGCCGGTGGTGTCACTGGTCAAGGGCCTGGAGCAGGGCACCAACATGCGGATGTCGCAGATCGTCGACGAGGTGCTGCCCGGGCATCCGGCCGGCATCCTGGCCGGGCCGAACATCGCCCGCGAGGTCGCTGAGGGCTACGCGGCCGCGGCGGTGCTGGCGATGCCCGACCAGCATCTGGCGGCGCAGCTGGCATTGCTTTTCCGCACCAAGCGGTTCCGGGTCTACACCAGCGACGACGTGGTCGGGGTCGAGATGGCCGGGGCGTTGAAGAACGTCTATGCGATCGCGGTGGGGATGGGCTATTCGCTGGGAATCGGCGAGAACACCCGGGCCATGGTGATGTCGCGGTCGGTGCGGGAGATGTCCAAGCTGGGCGAGGCGATGGGCGGGGCCCGCGACACCTTCTCCGGCCTGGCCGGCATGGGCGATCTGATCGTGACCTGCACCAGCCAGCGCAGCCGCAATCGGTTCGTCGGCGAACAGCTGGGCTCCGGAAAGTCGATCGACGAGATCATCGCGTCGATGAACCAGGTCGCCGAGGGGGTGCGGGCCGCCAGCGTGATCATGAAGTTCGCCGCGCAGTACGGGCTGAACATGCCGATCGCCCGTGAGGTCGACGGCGTGATCAACCACGGCTCGACCGTCGAGCAGGCCTACCGCGGGCTGATCGCCGAGGCGCCCGGGCACGAGGTGGAGGGCACCGGGTTCTGAACCTGGACCGCTGTCGTCACACGGCCATTCTGGAGCGGCGGCGGGAGTGACGGGTGGGACTGCCGGTGCCGGAGGGGCTGGGCAGCAGGGGGTTGGGAGAACTATCCCCGGGCCATCTCCTCCAGCCGGCGGATCCGGTCGGCCATCGGCGGGTGGGTGGAGAACAGCTGCCCGACCTTCTCGCCCACCCGGAACGGGTTGGCGATCATCAGGTGCGACTGGCTGGCCAGCTCCGGCTCGGGCGGCAGCGGGGCGGCCTGCACCCCGTCGGAGATCTTGCGCAGCGCGGACGCCAGCGCCAGCGGGTCACCGGTCAGCACGGCGCCGGACTCGTCGGCCTGATACTCCCGCGACCGCGACACCGCCAGCCGCACCACCGACGCGGCCAGCGGCCCCACCAAGGCCACCAGCAGCATCGCCAGCGGGTTGCCGTCGCGGCGGTTGCCCATGAACATCGCCATGTTGGCCAGCCCGGTGATCACCGATGCCAGGGCACCGGCCACGCAGGAGATCAGGATGTCGCGGTTGTAGACGTGCGACAGCTCGTGGCCCAGGACGGCACGCAGCTCACGCTCGTTGAGCAGGCGCAGGATTCCGCTGGTGCAACACACCGCGGCGTGCCGCGGGCTGCGGCCGGTCGCAAATGCGTTGGGGGCGTTGGTGTCGCTGACGTACAACCGGGGCATCGGCTGGTGGGCGGCGGTGGCCAGTTCACGCACGATCCGGTAGATCTCCGGCGCCTGGACCTCGGTGACCGGCTGGGCCCGCATCGCCCGCAGCGCCAGCTTGTCGCTGTTGAAGTAGGTGTAGGCGTTCATCGCCACGGCGAACAACACCGCCAACCACATCATCGAAGGCCCGAAGGCCCGACCGACCAGCACGATCAACCCCGACATGACGAACAGCAGCAAGAACGTCTTCGCCGTGTTGCGATGGGGGTGCCAGGTCATCGACTTCCTCCTCGGAGAACCGCGGTCTTGCTCATTTAACGCCTCGGGCGCAGCGCGGGTTCCGCATTGCGATCAGCCGTGGCGATTGACGGTGTAGTCGACCAGGCCGGCCAGTGCCGCTCGGCCGACGCAGTCGGGCAGCGCGGCCAACTCGGCGCGGGCCTGCGCGGCATAGTCGGCGACGGTCGCCTTCGCCCGCACCATCCCCGGCGATGCGCGCAGCAGCCCCAACGCCTCGGCCACCACCGCGTCGTCGGTGACCGGGCCGGCCAGCAGCGTCCGCAGCCGCTCGGCGTCCGGCCCGGCCTCCTGCAGCGCGTAGAGCACCGGCAGGGTGTGCACCCCTTCGCGCAGATCGGTGCCGGGCAGCTTCCCGGACTCGTCGGGGTCGCTGTCGATGTCGATGATGTCGTCGGAGATCTGGAACGCGGTGCCCACCACACCGCCGAGGCGGGCCAACCGCTCGATCTGATCGTCGTCGGCGCCGGAGAACGTCGCACCGAACCGGCCGGACGCCGAGATCAGGCAGGCCGTCTTCTCGTAGACCACCTTGAGGTAGTGCTCTATCGCGTCGGCCCCTTCGGCGGCCCCGCGGGTCTCCCGCATCTGCCCGGTCACCAGCTGGGCGAAGGTCTCGGCGATGATCCGCACCGCCTCCGGTCCCAGCCGCGACACCAGCCGCGACGCCGTCGCGAACAGGTAGTCCCCGGCCAGAATCGCGATGTTGTTGCCCCATCGCGCGTTCGCACTGGGCGCCCCACGGCGGATCTGCGCCTCGTCCATCACGTCGTCGTGATACAGCGTGGCCAGGTGCACCAGCTCGATCACCGCGCCGGCCACCGTCACCTGCCAGGCTTCCGGCTCCGGGCCCAGCTGCGCGGACAGCACCGTGAACAACGGCCGGAAACGCTTACCCCCGGCGTCGAACAGGTGGGTGACGGCCTCGGTCATCAGCACGTCCCCGCCGCGCAACTCGGTGTCCATCAGCTCTTCGATGCGTGCCACGCCGTCGCGGACGCTGCCCGCGAACGCCGGGTCGCCCAAGCCCCCGAAATCCAGCCCCGCCACCACACTCGCCGGTGTCCTCACGGCTCCAACATACTGGTCAGTGTGAACTCCAGCGCTGAGACGGTCGCCGACGTGGTGGTAGTGGGCGCCGGTCCGGCGGGGTCGGCGGCGGCCGCCTGGGCCGCCCGGGCGGGCCGCGACGTGTTGGTGGTCGACACGGCCACCTTCCCCCGGGACAAACCGTGCGGCGACGGGCTGACCCCGCGCGCCGTCGAGCAGCTGGAGTTGTTGGGGCTCGGCGAGTGGCTGGACAGCCACATCCGGCATCGGGGCCTGCGGATGGCCGGGTTCGGTGGCGAAGTGCAGGTGGACTGGCCCGGCCCGTCTTTCCCGTCGACGGGCAGCGCCGCACCGCGCACCGAACTCGACGAACGGATCCGCAAGGTCGCCGAGGAATCCGGGGCCCGGATGCGACTGGGCGTCAAGGCCGTCGGCGTCCGCCACGACTCGTCGGGACGGGTGCGCGCGGTGGTGCTGGCCGACGGCACCGAGGTGACCGGTCGGGCGCTGATCGTCGCCGACGGCGCCCGCTCGACCCTGGGCCGGGTGCTGGGCCGCCAGTGGCATCAGGAGACGGTGTACGGGGTGGCCGCGCGCGGATACCTGGCCTCGCCGCGGCATGACGAACCGTGGCTGACGTCGCACCTGGAACTGCGCTCCCCCGACGGCGCGGTGCTGCCGGGCTACGGGTGGATCTTCCCGCTGGGCAATGGCGAGGTGAACATCGGCGTCGGCGCGCTGGCCACCGTCAAGCGGCCCGCCGACGTGGCGCTGCGGCCGTTGCTGTCCTACTACGCCGACCTACGGCGCGACGAATGGGGCTTCGAGGGGCCGGTGAAGGCTCCGGCCAGCGCGCTGTTGCCGATGGGTGGGGCGGTCTCGGGGGTGGCCGGGCCGAACTGGATGTTGATCGGCGACGCCGCGGCCTGCGTCAACCCGCTCAACGGCGAGGGCATCGACTACGGACTGGAGACCGGACTGCTGGCCGCCGGCATGTTGGACTGCCCGGATCTCACCCACGCCTGGCCGGAGTTGCTGGCCGCCCGCTACGCCCGCGGCTTCTCGGTGGCCCGGCGGCTGGCGCTGTTGCTGACCTTCCCGCGGTTCCTGCCGGCGACCGGCCCGGTGGCGATGCGCTCGACGATGTTGATGCGGGTGGCGGTGCGGGTGATGGCCAATCTGGTCACCGAGGACGACGCCGACATGGTGGCGCGCGCCTGGCGCGGCGGGGGGCGGATGTCCCGGCTGATCGACCGTCGCCGCCCGTTCAGTTAGCCCGCTGAACCGCAATATCAGGATCATTGACACATATCAGTCCAGTTGATATACCGGACGGATGAGTGATTCATTGGAATTCCAGTTCGACGCCGCCTACCGCGGTGAATCCGAGCAGATGGGACTGGGCGCCAAACCACCGTGGAGCATCGGTGCGCCCCAGCCCGAACTGGCCGCACTGATCGAGCAGGGCAAGTTCCACGGCGATGTCCTCGACGTCGGCTGCGGCGAGGCCGCCATCTCGCTGTATCTGGCCGAACGGGGCCACAACACCGTCGGCCTGGACAGCTCGCCCACCGCCATCGACCTGGCCCGTCGCGAGGCCGCCGCGCGCGGCCTGACCAACGCCACCTTCGAGGTCGCCGACATCAGCGCGTTCACCGGCTATGACGGCCGGTTCGGCACCATCGTCGACAGCACGCTGTTCCACTCCATCCCGGTGGAGGCCCGCGAGGGCTACCAGCGCTCGATCGTGCGCGCCGCCGCGCCGGGAGCGTCGTACTTCGTGCTGGTCTTCGACAAGTCCGCCATCCCGGAGGGCCCGCCCTTCGCGGTGACCGACGAGGAGCTGCGCGACGTGGTGTCGAAGTACTGGGTGATCGACGAGATCAAACCGGCCCGGCTGCACGCGGTGTTCCCCGACGACTTCCCCGGCTTCGGCGGCGTCGGACTGCGCGACGAAGCAGGCGGCCGCAAATCGGCTGCGGGCTGGCTGCTCTCAGCGCACCTGGGCTGAACGCCATGGCCGTCGCGAAGCTCCCCGGCTGGCTCAAGCCGATGAACAAGGTCATGTTGGCGATACAGAGGCTCGGCATCACGGCGGGTCCGGTCACCGTCCTGACGGTGCCCGGCCGCAAGTCGGGCCAGCCCCGCAGCACACCGATGACGCCGTTCACAGTCAATGGCAGCGTGCACGGTGTGGCGTTTCCCGGTGCCGACTGGGCGAGCAATGCACGCGCCGCGCGGGTGGGAACGTTGACCCGGGGGCGCAGATCGCGAACGGTGCACATCGTGGAACTGCCCGCCGACGAGGCACGGCCGGTGCTGCGGGCATTTCACTCCGAGGTGCCGGTCGGGGTGGGGTTCATGAAGCGCACCGGCCTGGCACCGCACGGCACTCCTGAGGAGATCGAAGCGCTCGCCGGCCGCTGCGCCGTCTTCCGGTTCGACCCGGTGGCGGACTGATCGCCGTCAGGCCAACGGCTTGCGGGCCGAGTGCAGTGCGACGATGCCGCCTGTGAGGTTGCGCCAGCTGACGTCCGACCAGCCCGCCGCGGAGATCTGCTCGGCCAGTGCCGCCTGGTCCGGCCAGGCCCGGATCGACTCGGCAAGATAGACGTAGGCCTCCGGGTTCGACGACACCGCCCGGGCCACCGCCGGCAGCGCCCGCATCAGGTACTCCTTGTAGGCGGTGGCGAACACCGGGACGGTCGGGGTGGAGAACTCGCAGACCACCAGCCGCCCACCGGGTTTGGTCACCCGAGCCATCTCCCGCAGACCCGCCGTGTGGTCGACGACGTTGCGCAGCCCGAAACTGATCGTGACCGCGTCGAACACGCGATCGCCGAAGGGCAGCTTGGTGGCGTCCCCGGCGACCTTGGGCACGTCACGCTTGCGCCCGGCGGCCAACATGCCGACCGAGAAGTCCGCCGCCACGCACCATGCGCCCGATTTCGCGAGTTCGACGGTGGACACCGCGGTGCCGGCGGCCAGGTCCAGCACCTTCTCCCCCGGCTGCAACCCCAGGGTTTTGCGGGTCGCCCGCCGCCACGCGCGATCCCGGCCCAGCGACATCACCGTGTTGGTGAGGTCATAGCGGCGCGCGACGCCGTCGAACATCGATGCCACCGCGTGGGGGTCTTTGTCCAGGCTCGCGCGGCTCACCGTGTCGACGCTACCCGGTCCGATAGGGTGTTTGGAATGCGGTCTTGGCTGGGCACATTGGCAGTACTGGTGACGTTCGGCGTGGTGCTGGCGGGTCCGGCGGCAGCAGACCCCGGCGCGCCGGGCACCGCGTGGGCGCCCGATCACTTCGGGGTGCTGGCCGGGTCGGCCGACGCCCCGGTGCAGCTGGAGGTGTTCTGCGATCCGCAGTGCTCCGAATGCGCGAAGTTCGTGGCGGCCTCCGGGGACGACTTGGGCAGTCACCTGGTGGCCGGGGACGTCGCGGTGACCTACCGGTGGATGACGTTCCTGGACGCCCGCCGGGGCAACGACACCTCCGCCCGGGTCGGCAACGCGCTGATGGCGGCCTCCGATCCGGCGACATCGGCCGCCACCTATCAGACGTTCGTCTCCGAGCTGTACCGCAGGGGCGGCACGCCGGGCCTGGAGGACATCGCGGCCACCGCGCGTGACGCCGGCCTGCCCGCCCACGTGGTGGACCGGATCGCCGCCGGACAGCAGGTTGTCGACCCCACCTCGATGAACGCCTTCAACCGGGTGCAGCTGCTGGCGGCGAACCCGGAGAGTCCCGGCACCCCAACGGTTTACGACGCCGTCACCAGAACGGTCGTCGACACCGACGACGCCGGCTGGCTGGACCGGCTCACCGAAGGGCGTTAGTCGCGCGCCCAGCGTCGTTCGACGACGGCCAACCCGGCCAGCGCCGCGGTGCCGAATAGCCAGGCGATCACCACGATCGAGCCGGCCGGGATGATCGCCAGTACCGCGGTGCGGTGCTGAACCCGCACCAGGTCCGGGTCGGACTTGTCGTATTCAACGTAAATGCGCATCCCGGTTGCCAATTCGGACGGATAGAGCACTCCCAGTTCGGGGCGGTACGTGATTCGCTCCGGGGTGACGAACTCGATGGTGGAGCGCCGGAAGCCCGCGTTGAGGACTTCGGCCTCGGCCACCCCCATGTCACGTTCGATGGCGATGTCGTTGCGCCAGGCGCCGGCCACCAGCAGCATCGACTGCAGCGTCACCACGACCACCATGATCAGCACACCCATTCGGGCCCAGCGCAACAGGCGTCCGATTGTGCTATCCGGCGCGACAACGCCCTCACCGCGAATCAGGCTGTGCAGCACCGTCTTCAATGAATTGAAACGGGACAATCTCACAGTGCGGCCTTGATCGCGGCGTGCAGTGCCCGCAGCGACGACCGGTCGGCCTTGACCTCGAGCACCCGCAGGCCGCCGGCAGGCTCGGCGAGCGCGGCGGGCAGTGCGTCGACCTCGATCTGCCGGGACTCGATGTGATAGGCGCGGCACAGCCCGCCGACGTCGACGTCATGTGGGGTGCCGAAGATCCGCGACGACACGTCGGCGAACCTGGGGTCGCCCTGTTCGAGCAGCTCGAAGATGCCACCGCCATTGTCGTTGGACACCACGATGGTCAGCTGCCGCGGCGTCGGCTCGGTGGGGCCGATCAGCAGCCCGGAGCTGTCGTGCACAAACGTCAGGTCGCCGATCAGGGCGATGGTGCGGGCGTCGGGGTTGGCCCGCTCGTGCGCCAGCGCCGCACCGATCGCGGTGGACACGGTGCCGTCGATACCGGCGACCCCGCGGTTGGATCGCACGGCGATGTCTCGGGCGGCCGCGGCGTTGCCCAGCCCCACCAGCGCGGCGTCACGCACCGGGTTCGAGGCGCCCAGCACCAGCTGATCACCGGGGCGCATCGCGTCGGCGACGGCCGCGGCCACGTGCAGACCGGTGGTGAGCGGGTGCGCCGCCAACTGCTCGCGCACCGCGGCGTTGGCGCTGCGGTTGAGCTGGGCGCAGCGGCGCAGCCAGGCCGCATCCGGCGACCCCGAGGTCACGGCCCGGGTGCCGGTTGCCTGCGAGTTTCCCGACACGTCCGGCCAGCGCGGTCCGGTGGTCAGCGCGAACACCGGAACCGTGGGGTCGGCCAGCAGCGCCGACACCGGGCGGTGCAGGGTGGGCCGGCCGGCCATGATGACCTGCTGCGGGCGCAGCAGCGGCAGCGCCAGCGGGTGCAGCGGATTCTGCGGCACCGGGGCGGTGGGTTCGGCGACGGTGGGCAGCGCCGCCAGGTTCGGGTGCGCCCCGGCGCCGTGCCCGGCGATCACCACGGTGTCCGGGGTCAAATCGATCTCCAGCGGCTGATCGAAGCTGACCGGCGGGGTGTAAGTCCAGGGCCGGCCGTCGGGGCGGCCCGGCGGCAGCGCTCCCGAATCGTCGGGATCGGGCACCAGCGGTTCACGCAGCGGAATGTCGAACTGCACCGGACCGGCGTTGGCGGTGCGAGATCCGTTGGCGGCGACCAACACTCGACACACCGCCGAGCGCCAGGTGGCGTTGAGGGCGTCCATACGCTCGGGGGCGTCTTCAGCGAGTCCCAAACTGATCGTGGCACGTACCTGGGTGCCGAAATAACCGAGTTGCTCCATGGTCTGGTTCGCCCCGGTACCCAGCAGCTCATAGGGCCGGTTGGCCGACAGCACAATCAGCGGCACCCGCGCGTAGTTGGCCTCCACCACCGCCGGCCCCAGGTTGGCCACCGCGGTACCCGAGGTCATCGCCACACACACCGGCGCGCCGGCACCCACCGACAACCCGATCGCCAGGTATCCGGCGGTACGTTCGTCGATGCGCACGTGCAGGCGCAGCCGGCCGGCCCGGTCGGCGTCGTGCAGCGCGAAGGCCAGCGGCGCGTTGCGCGACCCCGGGCACAGCACCACGTCGCGGACGCCACCGCGGATCAGCTCGTCGACGACGATGCGGGCCTGTGCCGTCGAGGGGTTGGTCATTGTTATCAGGTTAGTCGTGCGTCGGCGGGGGAGGCGTCCAGCGGAACGTCCTGCCGTCGACCTCGGCCAGGAATTCGCACGCGGCCTTGTTGACCTGGTCTGGCTTCTCGATGAAGCCCAGGTGGCCGGCGTCGGGGATCTCCAGGTACCGTGCGCCCGGAATTGCGTCGGCGACCTCGCGACTCAGGTGTGCCGGGGTGACGACGTCGTCGCCGAACCCGATCACCAGCACCGGCTGGGTGATGTTGGCATAGGCGGGCAGCCGGTTGGTCAGCGGCGCTACGTCGAGCTGACAGCGCAGCCCCGGGGTGTTCTTGACCGGCCACATGGTGAACATCGCGATCCAGTCCTTGATCGCGGCGTCATCGCTGAGGGTCTTCGGCGAAAAACTTTCCAGCAGACGCACTTTGGCTTCGTATTCGGCGGGCAGCTCGACACCGGACTCGGCCAGCTTCACCTCTGCGGAGTAGAAGAAGTCCCGGGCGCGGTCATGCCGGCCGCGAGTGGCCATCAGCACGGCCGAACGCACCAGCTCTGGGCGCGCCAGCATCAGTTCCTGGGCGATGAAGGCGCCCATCGACACCGCGACGATCCGAACCGGGGCCACCCCCAGGGATTCGATCAGCTGCGCGGTGTCGGCCACCATGGTCTCGGTGGTGAACCCCGAGGCGTTCTCGGTGGCGCCGATACCGCGGTTGTCGAAGGTGATCGGGCGAAACCGGGCGAGCTGGAAGTCGCGTACCTGGTGCAGGTGCCAGCCGCGGCCGGCACCGCCACGCCCGGCGATGAACAGAACCGGATCGCCATCCTGATTACGGTCGTCGTAAGCGAGGTTGGTCACGGGAGTGAAGGTACGCGACCCGCCGACGCCTTATGGTGTCAGGATCGCAACTGCGCAGCTGGGGACGGTGATGCGGAGACGGACCGCGGGGTTGGCTTGCACGCTGGTGCTGGCCTGCGCCGTCGTGGCCGGGTGTTCGCGGGTGACCGAGGGCCGGGCGGTGCCCGCCGACCACGACGGACCCCGGCCGGTGGCGGCGTCGATGCTGCCCGACCTGCTGCTGGAGGCCTCCACCGTCAGCGACATCATGGGCTCGGCCGGTATGCGGGTCAAAGACTCCCGCTCACGGATGTTCGACTCCGGCCGGCAATTCCCCGACCTCGACTGCATGGTCGCCTGGATGCCCGCCGAGCAGTCGGTCTACGCCGGCACCAATTGGGCGGCCACGATGGTCCAGACCCTCTCCGAAACCGCGCTGGACCACTTCGTCATCCAGGCGGCCACGGTGTTCGTCAACCGGGTCGATGCGCAGAGCTTCTTCGACACGACCGCCCGGCGGTGGGCGCTGTGCGGCGAGCGGTCCTTTACGACCACCAAGAACGGCTACGGCGATACGCCGTGGACGTTCGACACGGTCACCGACGTCGACTCCACGGTGTGGATGACCCAGCACCAGGACGACAGCGCGGGATGGTCGTGCCAGCGGGCGCTGCGGGTGGCCAACAACGTCGCCATCGACGTGCTGGCGTGCAAGCTCTACGTCAGCGACGAAGCGGTCACGATCGCGAACGGCATCGACGCGCGGCTGCCCAGCGTCTGAGTTGTCGGCGGACAGCGTGCCGAGTGTGCGGTTTCGCACGCAGTTCGGTGATTTTTCGTGCCAAACCGCACACTCGACGGATGCAAACTCAGACGGCCAGCAGCCGATGGCAGGCCGTGATCCGGTCGATCCACCACTGCCGCCTTGCCGGGGGGGCCGCCAGGGCGTGCAGCCGTGCCGGGTCCGGGGTGATCGGCTGCACCGGCAGGTAGCCGTCGGTTTGCGGTGGGGTCTCTGCGACATCGTCGGTGAACAGCGATCCGGTGCCCAGCCCGCAGGCGTGCTGCAGGTCCGGCAGTGCGGCCGCGGCGTGCAACCCGGTGCTTATACCGACCGCGGAGTCGATCGCGCTGGAGATCACCACCGGTATGCCGATCTGGGCGGCGATGGCCAGGAGCTGTGAAATACCGCCCAGCGGCGCGACTTTGAGCACGGCGATATCGGCGGCGCCGGCTTTGGCGACGGCCAGCGGATCCTCGGCCTTGCGGATGCTCTCGTCGGCGGCGACCGGGGTGTCGATGCGGCGGCGCAGCTCGGCGAGCTCGGCGACCGTGGCGCAGGGTTGTTCCAGATACTCCAGCGGTCCCAACGCCTTTGCCGCCTGCACGGCCTGCTCGATGCTCCAGCCGCCGTTGGCATCCACCCGCACGGTGGGGATCACGGCGCGCACGGCCTCGACGCGGGCGACGTCATCGGCCAGGGCCTGGCCGGGTTCGGCGACTTTGACTTTGGCGGTTTCCGCGCCGGGGAACCGTGCCAGCACCTCCGGCACCCGGCCGGCGTCGACGGCGGGCACGGTCGCGTTGATCGGGATCCGGTCGCGGATGGGCTCGGGCGGCTGGTGGTAGGCGCTTTCCAACGCCGAGGCCAACCAATGTGCCGCCTCGGGCGGTTCGTACTCGGGGAAGGCGCCGAACTCCCCCCAGCCGGCCGGTCCGTCGATCAGGGCGAGTTCGCGAACGGTGATGCCGCGGAATTTGACCCGCATCGGCAACGCCACCACATGCAGGCGGTCGAGGATGTCGTCGAGGCGCGGCATCGGTCTATGGTGCCGGGCAGACGGTGTGGTGCGCTAGGCGGGGGCCGCGTGGTCGGGATCCGGCGCCGGCGTTGCTGGGCGGCCTCCGATCAGGCCGTCATTGTCGACATCGATGCCGAAGGTCTGCTCCACAAATGTGATCGCATCCTGGATCGGCGACGGCGCCGGCTCCTCGACGGCCGACGGCGCCGGAGCCGCTTCAGGCGGTGTGACCGGTGCCGGGCCCGATTCGGCCATCGGCTCGGTCATCTTTCGGAGCCTCGCCTCACCAGGTTCAGTGAATTGTGGCTCTGCATGCTCCGGCGCCGACACCGGTGGCCCCGCCGCGGATTCCTCGTCCGCCATCGAAACCGGCGGCGCCACAGCGGAAGATGCCGGAGGCGTGGCCGGCCGAAGCTGCTGATCCTCGTTGTCGGCGACACCGACACTGCTGTTCACGTGCGGCGACGATTCGCCTCCCAGCAGCGCCCCGCGCACCAGCACAACCGTCATCACCGCGACCAGCACTGTCACCCCCACGGCTGCGATCAGCAACGCATCAGCGCGGCGGAGCCGTTGTCGCACAGGAACAGTCGGCTCATCGACAACGACGCCGACGAAACCAGCGTTTCCGGAAGTGAGCGCCGCCCCGCGGGCCAATCCCAGTTCGGCATCGATCAGCGCAATCATTCGCGGAGCGAGAGCGCGCTCAAGCCGCTCCGGAAAGCCTTCGGTCACTAGGGCATGTGGGACCATCACGAACACAGCACCCGGTACCCAGTCGGCGACGAGTTGGTCCAGCGATACCAACGCCGCGTCGTCGTCGTGGTGTTGGGAAACGGCGGTGTGATGGACACCGTCTCGGCCATCGGCCAGCACCGCGATGGTTTGGTCCTCGGCGATCAGGCTGACGGTCGCGCGCTGAGATCGTCTGCTCGAGGCGACCACCTCGGCCAGCGCCGCCACAGCGTCGGCCGGCTCGAACATCACGATCTCTGCGATGTCCGAATCGGCTAACAGCCCTGCCAAGTCCAACGCATACTGTTCGGCGTCAGTCGTGCTGGTCAGCCCAGCGGCCTGCACCGAGTAGCCGCGGCTCGCTGCGGTGCGCGCAACCTGCGCGACGGCGGCCACAACAACATCCAGTCCTCCCGCAGACACAGCGACCGCATCGCGTATCACCGTCCGCGCATCGGCCCCGACCCCTTCGAGAACAACCAGGCCCGCGCGCGTCGCCGTCAGCGATATCCCCAGTACAGCGCCCACCGATTTCCCCCCGGCACTAACGCCTAAGCCCCCCGGATTAGGCTAACCTTGCCTAATATTAGCGGGTCGGTTCGGCCAGGCAGGGTTGCTGGCAAATTGCCCACTGGCGCGGTCAACCCCGTGGGGCCGCGCCGATGACCAACAGATCCAGCAGGCGGCCGCTCTGGTCGGGCGAGGTCAGGTCACAGCGGTTCGCCGATGTCCGGGAGCAGGGCGATGTCTTGCGGCTGCCCATTGCGAAACATGGCGGCAAGTTCACGAACTCGCCTCTTGGTCCAGGCGCCATCAAGATCGCTGAGCCACTCGTATTCGTACTTGAAGCGCTCCGCGCGATCGCCGATTTTTTTCGCGGCTTCATCTGTGACGATGTCAGTGCAATACCAGTAGCGCAGATCATAATACTTCGAAGCCGAGGTTCCCACGTTCGCAAAACGAATGGTGGTACGAGCCATCGTCCGCGACGAAAACGTTTAGTCCGTGGTTAGTCCGCAGTCCGACTGGGATGGAACGAACGCCGAACTTATCGGCCAGCCGATCGATCTCGGCCTGAAGTTCTCCGGATCTACCTCCTGATGGAGGAATCACTTTATTGACCCTCCAGGATAGCCGTACGCGCAGCATCGAAATCCTGGGCGATGCGTCGAGTAAGCCATTCGAGCCTTTTCGGAGTAGTGTCACAGGATGCGCGCTCCTCGCGAAGTTTCCGCACGAGCTCCTCTAGCGGAAGATCAGCTGTGTCGGCGAAATCGCTGAGGTGGTGCCACTTTTTGGATCGGCCGTAGACGCCAAGCTCATTCGGTGCGTCGAAGGGAGCAATCATCGCATTGATTTCCCCCTCGCGCGAAGAGTGGTAGACCTGGATTTTGCAGTCAGGGCCTCGGTAATAAGCAACCGAGCTCGTCAGCCCCCCCTCGTCAACGATCTCATCAACCTCTTCGACAGCAAAACCCAGTCCCGACAGGAAAGGATCCACAATTCTCCGGACTTCTTCTATGAATTCGTTTACCAACATCAACCCTTCACCCATGCGTTGCCAACTCGCTGGTAGCCGTACTCTGGCGCGTTCTCTACCAGGAACTCAATCTCTCTCGCGGAGAACGAGTCTGGAAACTTCACAAGAACGGACTCCAGTGAGGGACATTCCTCACTAAGGACGTATTCGATGCGGGATACGCCGCTTTCCATTTGGGTAAGCAGGAACTGTTCGTTTACTTGCCACGCAAGGTTGTCCGCTTGGGACGTGCCGAGCCCACCGGCAAGCGCGTCCCATGTCGGACTCCCGGTGTCAAAGTAGATGCCGCCGTTGTCCCTGGCCTCACCGATGTAGCCACCGTCTTGACCGTCGAATCTACCCAGGACGACCCGGTCCGGATTGGGGCCGACGTAGTGGGTCGACATATCGGCGACTTCCTGGCTGAGACCTGCGGTCGGCCCTCCGTGCAGACTTGCATGATTGAGGTCCGTGGCCGAACCTTTTGCCCAGGGGTGATAGGCGGCCGGGGTATCGAGACCGACCTCCGCGTACGACGAAACGGCTGGCCCGGTGTCGAGCACGCCGGGGCCGATGTCGCCGAGCCCCGCCCGAACCATGGCACCCTCACCAGCGAACGGAAGGGTGACCGCGGCGGAGCCGGCATCGAAGGTCTTTTCTCCGAGGTAGTACGGAAGACTCGGCGAGTTGATGGCGTCTTTGACTTCTGCGACGCCTGCACCGACGGGGTTGATCATGGCACTGCCAATGCCTTTGGCCATTCCGCCCCAGGATTCCAGCACACCGGGGGCGCCCGGTCCGCCCTGTCCCAGCAGATTCTTGACGCCTTGTTCGGTGGCGCGCCACCGGTCACCGAATCCGTCGCCGAATCCGGGTGCCGGTCCGCGTTGCGGTGCAGGGGGGATAAATCGCGGCAGCGGCTGCTGGGCGGCGACCACGGCCGCATTGATCCGCGCCTCGATCTGATCCGCCGGAACACCGTCGTTGGCCAGCACCTGCCTAGCAGCTACTTTGAAGCCCTCGACGTCCTTGGGGTTCAACGGGACTGGGGGGACGGGCCCACCGCCCTGCTTCGCCTGGCTCAACAGCCAGGGCAGGCTTCCAGCCGCCGGATCGCCGGAGGCGTCATTCGCCCTCCGCGCGTCGGTCGGCAGCGCCTGCTCGGCCGGCGCCTTCGTTGCGTCGGTCGGCATCGGCGGGCCGAATATCGCGCGACCGTCCGCGGTGACTCTGGTGTCGCCGACTACTGCCCGGATGGCGGTGGCCAGATCCTGGTCCGTCCTGCTTGCGTCGGCCATCAGCTTGGTCAGCCGACGTTGGAGCGCGTCAAAGTCGTTGCGCTTCGTCTCGGCGACGTGTCCGCTCAACCATCCATCGGGACTGATCGCCCAATTATTGCTCGCCGCAGCCGATTTGATCGAGATCCACTCCGTCTTGCAGGCCGAGACCTCAGCCCGAGCGGTGCAGAAGGCGTTGGCGATCGCCGTCGCCTCACTCTGGTGATCGGCAATGTCCGCCCGGTGCTTGCCCAACTCTTGGCGGAACGCGTCGCCGCCGCGACCTTCCCACTCCTTGAGTCCGCTGCCGGTGTCGCCTAACGCTGCACCGAAGTCGGCCTTGCGTGCGGCGCGTTCCGTGGCGATCTCGAACACCGTGTCCAGAGTTTCGAGGTTCCACTTCTCGATGCCGTCGGTAGTGATCGTCATCCGCTAGGAAGCGCCGGATTCTCTGGGAACGAGCACGGTGAACCTCCCGGCGTGCTCCTGCTCCATCGCCGTATAGCGACGACCGCCCTCACGGATGGCCTCGGCGAACGCGTGCACCCGCCCGTGCAACCGCGCGTCGGCGGACTTCCAGTGCGCGCTCAACTCGGCCAGGGCTTCCGCGGAGGACCCGGCCCAGGCCGCGGCGCAGTCACCCACGTAGCCGGCGTGTCGGGCCGCGAACGTGCGTGACACCTCGGTCGCGGCGGCCACCCGCGAGGCGTGGGCGTGCAACTGCGCGGGATCAACCGATAGCTTCGCGGGATCAATCGGTACCGAAGCCATGCTCGCACCTCCGTTGGAGCTCTGGAGCAGGACGCTAGCAAGGTTAATGGCGGTTCCGCCAGTCACCTGTATATGCGACTGGACAGTGGAAGGCGGTTATTCGCACGAGCTTCCGATCTCCAGCTTGAACACCCGCGCGGCATTGCCGTGCAGATAGTCCGCCCGCGCAGCGCCATCGAGGCCGACGTCGTCCAGACCGTCCAGCGCGTGATCGTGCATGATCATCGGATAGTTGGTGCCGAACAACACTTTTCCTTGTCCCGTTCGGGTTTTCATGAACCTGATCAGCTCGTCGGGCAACCGTTTGGTGGTGTAAGCCGAGGTGTCGATGTAGACGTTCTCGTGCTTGCGGGCGACCGCTACCATCTCCTCGGTCCAGGGATAGCCGACGTGCCCGCACACGACGACCAGTTCTGGAAAGTCCAGCGCCACTTGGTCGATGTAGGGAATCGGGCGCCCGGTCTCCGACGGTCGCAGCGGACCGGTGTGGCCGACCTGGGTGCAGAACGGCACCCCGAGTTCGACGCACTCGGCGAACAGCGGGTAATAGCGCCGGTCGGTGGGCGGGGCATTCCACAACCAGGGCACCACCCGCAGGCCGACGAACCCATCGTCGCGAATCCGGCGGCGCAGCTCGCGGACGGCCTCCATCGGGCGATCCAGGTCGACGGTGGCCAGGCCGGCGAACCGGCTCGGGTGCGCCCGAACCCATTCGGCGACCTCGTCGTTGGACACCAGATCCATGCCGTTGGGGCCGCGCCACGCACTGAGCAAGCCGAAATCCACCCCGGCGGAGTCCATCGCGGACACGGTGGCCTCGATCGGGATCTCCTGATCGGGCATCGCCCCGCCGGTCCAGCGCCGCAGGGACGCCAGCATGTCGTCGGCCAGGAAACGGCGGGTCGGGTGCTGCATCCACACGTCGATGGTCATCGTCCCCACCGTAGCCACGGGTTCATGCGGTGGCGGCCACTCCGGCGACCAACAGGTCCAGCAGGCGCCCGGTCTGCTCGGGTGAGGCGCTGGTCAAGAAGATGCCGATCAAATTCGACACCACATCGTCGGCCCGCACGTCCGCGCGCAGGCTGCCGTCCTCGGCGCCGGTCCGCAACAGCAGATCGACCGCACCGACGATGCGCTCGCGGGTCTCATTGGGCTCCATCGCACCGGACTCGACGACGGCCCGCAGCGATTCCGCCATGCCGCGCTTGGCCGCGACGAAGGCGGCGTAGCGATCCATCCAGCGCCGCAGCGCGACCTTGGGCGGGTGGCCCGCGAGCAGCTTTTCGGCCATCGCCGCGACGTCGCCCAGCTCGGCGCGGTAGACGGCCTCGACCAACGCCTCGCGATTGGGAAAGTGCCGGTAGAGCGTGCCGATCCCCACCCCGGCGTCGCGGGCGATCGACTCCAGCGGCACCGGGCTCCCGTCGGAGCCGCCGAACGCCGCGGCGGCGGCGGCCAGGAGCCGCTCGCGGTTGCGGCGCGCATCGGCACGACATTTCCCGGCCAAAGCGGAGGAACCTCCGTTTCTGCTACGCTGACCAAGCGGAGGGTCCTCCGCTAACCACCAGTGTCTCACTTCCCGCTGACAGGAGCACCATGACCGACCAGATCCCGCCCGGCGGCTCCGGCCGCATCGGCACACAGCAGGTGGCGCGCATCGGCTACGGCGCCATGCAGCTCGACGAGAGAATCGCAGACGAGGACGCCGTGGCGGTGCTGCACCGCGCCCTGGAACTCGGCGTCAACCACATCGACACCGCGTCGTTCTACGCCGGCGGCGAGGTCAACCACCGCATCCGCACGGCGCTCGCGCCCTACCGCGACGACCTCGTCATCGTCAGCAAGGTCGGCGCCGCCTACACCGGCGTCGGCCCCGTTCCGCTGACCGCCGCCCAGAAACCGGCCGAACTACGCGCCGCCGTCGAAAACGACCTGCGCCAACTGGGGCTGGACACCATGTCGGTGGTCAACCTGCGGCGCTACGACCTGGGGCCCGCACCGGTCCCCGAGGGCGACCAGAACGTCGACCTCGACGATCAGCTGGCCGAGATGATCGCGCTGCGCGACGAGGGCAAGATCGCCGCGATCGGCATCAGCAGTGTGGGCCTGGATGTGGTGCAGCGGGCGCTGCCGGCCGGGATCGTGTGCGTGCAGAACGCCTACAGCCTGCTGGACCGCTCGCAGGAGGAGACGCTGGACTTCTGCGCCGACGAAGGCATCGCCTGGGTGCCCTACTTCCCGCTGGGCTCGGCGTTCCCCGGCTTACCGAAGGTCACCGACAACGAGACAGTCCGTGAGATCGCCGGCGACCTCGGCGCCACCCCGGCCCAGATCGGCCTGGCCTGGCTGCTGACCACCTCGGCGAACACCTTGCTGATCCCGGGCACCGGATCGATCGCGCATCTGGAGCAGAACATGGCGGTGGCCGACATCGTGCTCAGCGACGACGCCATCGCCCGCCTGGATGCCGTCACCGCCCCGGGGCAGGGCCCGGATTACGCCGCGAGCCTGCGCGAAGCGCTTCGGGAAGCCTCGGCGACCTGACCTCGCCGCCGGGTACCGTCGCGGTGTGAGCAGGGGCAAGCCGGTCCGACCGCCATGGTGGCTGAAGCCGGCGAACAAGATCTTCATCCAGATGTCCCGGCTGGGTTTGCGGTTCGGCGGCGAGAGCCCGGTCGTGCTGACGGTGCCGGGCCGCAAGTCCGGGCAGCCCCGCTCGACACCGGTCACCCCGATGCTCGTCGACGGCGTCGAATACGTCGTCGGCGGTTTCCCGGGCGCGGACTGGGTGGCCAATGTGCGCGCGGCCGGGCAGGCCACCGTGGCCCGCGGCCGGCGTCGTGAGCGAGTGCGGATCGTCGAGCTCGGCGTCGACGAGGCACGGCCGCTGCTGCGCCTCTGGCCGAGTGAGGTGCCCACCGGTGTCGGCTTCATGAAACGATCCGGACTGATCACCCACGGGCGCCCCGAGGAGTTCGAAGCACTCGCCGGGGTGTGCCCGGTGTTCCGCTTCGAGCCGATCCAGAATGGAGTTCACCAGCCTTGAGCAGCAACCCGTTTGACGAGAGCATTTGGCGGCCGGTGGACGGCTTCGCCGATCTGACCGACATCACCTACCACCGCCACGTCACCGACGCCACGGTGCGGGTGGCGTTCAACCGCCCCGAGGTGCGCAACGCGTTTCGCCCGCACACCGTCGACGAGCTGTACCAGGCGCTCGATCACGCCCGGATGTCTTCGGACGTCGGCGTGGTGCTGCTGACCGGCAACGGGCCGTCGGCCAAGGACGGCGGCTGGGCGTTCTGCTCCGGCGGCGACCAACGCATCCGCGGCCGCAGCGGCTACCAGTACGCCTCGGGAGAGACCGCCGACACCGTCGATGCCGCCCGGGCCGGGCGCCTGCACATTCTGGAGGTGCAACGGCTGATCCGGTTCATGCCCAAGCCGGTGATCGCCCTGGTCAACGGTTGGGCGGCCGGCGGCGGGCACAGCCTGCACGTGGTGTGCGACCTGACCCTGGCCAGCCGCGAGCACGCGAGGTTCAAGCAGACCGACGCCGACGTCGGCAGCTTCGACGGCGGGTACGGCTCGGCGTATCTGGCCCGGCAGGTGGGCCAGAAGTTCGCCCGCGAAGTCTTCTTTCTGGGCCGGGCCTACACCGCCGAGCAGATGCACGCCATGGGCGCGGTCAACGAGGTGGTCGACCACGCCGAACTGGAGGCCACCGGCGTGCAGTGGGCCAGGGAGATCAATGGCAAATCACCTCAGGCCCAACGCATGTTGAAGTTCGCCTTCAACCTGCTCGACGACGGGCTGGTGGGCCAGCAGCTGTTCGCCGGCGAGGCCACCCGGCTGGCCTACATGACCGACGAGGCCGTCGAGGGCCGCGATGCGTTCCTGCAGAAGCGCGACCCGGACTGGAGCTCATTCCCGCGCTACTTCTGAGCGGGCGCTTCGCCGAGGCTGCGGTTGGCGTCAAGAAGTGCGAGTGGGCTTCGCGGCAACTACAGGCTCGACGCATCCGGCACCCCGCATAGAGTGTCTATCCATGAGCAAAAGCCCTTTACGCCGCCTGACCGAGGCGGTCGCCCTGGCCGCGATGCGCCCGCCCGTCGCGCCGCAGCTACTGGCGTATCGACCGCTGGCCAAACCGGTCGAGCTGCGCGGCAAGCGGGTGCTGCTCACTGGCGCATCGTCGGGCATCGGCGAGGCCGCGGCCGAACTGTTCGCCGCCCAGGGCGCAACCGTGGTAGCCGCGGCCCGGCGCAAGGACCTGCTCGACGAGGTGGTGGGCCGGATCACCGCCACCGGCGGCAACGCGATCGCGATCGCGTGCGACCTGTCCGACATGGACGCCGTGGACGCGCTGGCCGCCGACGTCGAAAAGCGGCTCGGCGGGGTGGACATCCTGGTCAACAACGCCGGCCGGTCCATCCGGCGACCGCTGGCCGAATCACTGGACCGCTGGCACGACGTCGAGCGGACCATGACGCTGAACTACTACTCGCCGCTGCGGCTGATCCGCGCGATCGCGCCGGGCATGTTCGAGCGCGGCGACGGGCACATCATCAACGTCGCCACCTGGGGCGTGATGACCGAGGCCTCACCGCTGTTCGCGGTGTACAACGCCTCCAAGACGGCGCTGTCGGCGGTCAGCCGCGTCATCGAAACCGAGTGGGCCGGCAAAGGTGTGCATTCCACCACGCTGTACTACCCGCTGGTGGCGACCCCGATGATCGCGCCGACCAAGGCGTTCCGGAACCGGCCCGCGCTGACGGCACACGAGGCAGCCGAATGGATGATCACCGCGGCGCGCAGCCGGCCGGTACGGATCGCCCCGCGGATCGCGGTGACCGCGCGTGCCCTGGACGTGATGGCGCCGGGCCTGGTCACCACGGTCATGCAACGCGGTACGTGATAGACACGAGGTCATGGAGATCCTGGCCAGCCGGGTGCTGCTCCGACCGGCCGACTACCAACGCTCGCTGCGGTTCTACCGCGACGAGCTCGGACTGGCGATCGCCCGCGACTACGGCGCCGGGATGGTGTTCTACGCCGGACAGTCGCTGATCGAGCTTGCCGGGCACGGCAACCCGGAGAGCGCCGACGCACCGTTTCCGGGGGCCCTGTGGCTGCAGGTGCGCGATGTCGCCGCCACCCAGTCCGAGCTGGAGAGCCGCGGCGTCGCAATCGCCCGCACCGCCCGCCGGGAACCGTGGGGATTGCATGAGATGCATGTCACTGACCCCGACGGCATCACCCTGATTTTCGTGGAGGTTCCCGCTGATCACCCGCTACGGCGGGATGCCCGCCAGGACAAACGTGCAAAACCGGAAAGTTAACGGCAGGCGAACAGTTGAAAACGTCTCGAAGTACACCGGCGTTTCGCGAGCGTGATCGTTAGACAACGGCACCCCCGCCCGCCAGAATTGGCGCTGTGATGCTCTCGTGAGCCTTGATCTGTTCCTTTTGATCATCGTGGTGGTCACGGCGCTCGCCTTCGACTTCACCAACGGCTTTCATGACACCGGCAACGCGATGGCGACATCGATCGCCAGTGGTGCGCTCAAGCCCAAGGCCGCGGTCACCCTCTCGGCGTGCTTGAACCTGATCGGAGCATTCCTGTCGACCGCGGTCGCGGCGACGATCGCCAAGGGCCTGGTCGACGCCCACCTGGTGAGCCTGGAGCTGGTCTTCGCCGGTCTGGTCGGCGGCATCGTCTGGAACCTGCTGACCTGGCTGCTGGGAATCCCGTCCAGTTCCTCACACGCCCTGATCGGTGGCATCGTGGGGGCGATGATCGCCGCCGTCGGCGCCCACGGGGTGATCTGGAGTGGCGTGGTCTCCAAGGTGCTGGTCCCGGCGGTGGTCGCCACCGTGATCGCCGCCCTCATCGCCACGGTCGGCACCTGGCTGGTCTACCGCATCACCCGCAACGTCGACGAGAAGCATGCCGAGAAGGTGTTCCAGCGCGGCCAGATCGGCTCGGCCGCACTGGTCTCGCTGGCGCACGGCACCAACGACGCGCAGAAGACCATGGGCGTGATCTTCCTGGCCTTGATGTCCTACGGCGCGGTGAGCACGTCGGCGACGCTGCCGCCGCTGTGGGTGATCGTCAGTTGCGCGCTCGCGATGGCGGCCGGCACCTACACCGGCGGCTGGCGCATCATCCGCACCCTGGGCAAGGGCCTGGTCGAGATCAAGCCCCCACAGGGCATGGCCGCCGAGTCGGCCGCCGCCGCGGTCATCCTGCTGTCCAGCCACTTCGGCTACTCGCTGTCCACCACCCAGGTCGCCACCGGCTCGGTGCTGGGCAGCGGTGTCGGCAAGCCGGGCGCCCAGGTGCGCTGGGCGGTAGCCGGCCGGATGGTGTCGGCCTGGCTGGTGACGCTGCCGATGGCCGGCGGTGTCGGCGCCGGCGCGTACGGCATCGTGCACGGCATCGGCGGCTACCTGGGGATCTCCGTCGGCGTGGCGATGCTGATCACCGCGGTGCTGGCGATCTGGCTGCGCTCGCGGCGGGCGCGCATCGACCACCACAACGTCAACGCCGAGTGGGAAGGCAGCCTCACCGGCGGTCTCACCGACATCGACGCTCACGTGCCGGCCCCGGCGCAGAGCCCGCTGGTCGAGCAGGCGCTGCGGACGGCGTTCGAACCCGACCCCGAGGTGCCGCAGCTGACCATCGTCACCGGCGACCAACCCGCCGCGCGCGAAGTCGTCCGGTCATGACCGCGTGGTTCAACTACGCCGCGACCCTCAAAATCCTGGTGTTCGGGCTGCTGGTCGGCGGGGCATTGCCGGCGCTGTTCGCGGTCGGGGTGCGGGTCAACGCGGTCGGCAACAATGTCCCCGCGAGCACTGATGGCACCGTGAACGCGAAGCGCTCGGTGCTGATCGCGCTCAGCTGGGCGATCTTCCTGGCGGTGCTGGTCGTGGTCGTCATCGGGGTGCTGTTCATCGCCCGCGACTTCCTGGGCCATCACTTCGGCTGGTACCTGCTCGGGGCGAAGCCGAAGTAACCCGGTTCGACAACGCGGGCGTGCGGCTGCAAAACTTCTCCCGGTGACCTTGGAGCTGTTCTTGTTGATCACGGTCGTGATCACCGCCCTGGCCTTCGACTTCACCAACGGCTTCCACGACACCGGCAACGCCGTTGCCACCGGAATCGCCAGTGGTGCGCTCAAACCGAAAACCGCAGTGACGCTGTGCGCCACGCTGAATCTCGTCGGCGCCTTCCTGTCGACACAGGTGGCCGCGACGATCGCCAAGGACCTGGTGGTCACGCATCTGGTGACGCTGGAGGTCATGTTCGGCGGCCTGGTGGGCGGCATCGTGTGGAACCTGCTGACCTGGCTGCTCGGAATACCGTCGAGCTCCTCACACGCACTGATCGGCGGGGTGGTCGGGGCGATGATGGCCGCGGCCGGCGGGGCCGGTGTGCGCTGGGACGGTGTGGTGTCGAAGGTGTTGGTGCCCACCGTGATAGCGGTGCTGGCCGCCACCCTGGTCGCCACCGTCGGAACCCGGCTGGTCTACCGGCTGACCCGTGACGTCTCCCCGCGGCGCACCCGGCGGGAATTCCGTCGCGGCCAAGTCTTCTCGGCCGCTCTGATGTCGCTGGCCCACGGCACCAACGACGCCCAGAAGACGATGGGCGTCATCTTTCTGGCGCTGATCTCCTATGGTGCCGCCCGCAAGACCGACGTGATGCCGCCACTGTGGGTGATCGTGTGCTGTGCGCTGGCGATGGCCGCCGGCACCTACTTCGGCGGCTGGCGGGTGATCCGGACCCTGGGCAAGGGGCTGGTGGACATCGAGCCACCGCAGGGCATGGCGGCCGAATCGTCGTCGGCGGCCATCATTTTGCTGTCCAGCCATTTCGGCTACTCACTGTCGACCACGCAGGTGGTGACCGGGTCGGTGATGGGTTCGGGGCTGGGCAAACCCGGCGCCGACGTGCGCTGGACGGTGGCCCGCCGGATGGCGACCGCCTGGCTGATCACCCTCCCGATGGCCGGCGCCATCGGGGCGCTCACCTACCGACTGGTCCACACCATCGGCGGCTACCCGGGCACCATCGCCGGGCTGGTCGTGCTGGTGGGAGTGGCGACGCTGATCTGGCTGCAGTCCCGCAAAGTCCCGGTCGATCACACCAATGTGACCGCCGACTGGGGCAAGCACATGACCGACGGCCTTGAAGTTATTGCACCGCAGCCGGTTCCACCCTCCTCAGCGGGCGATGTCGGCGCCGAGGAGGTCGACGCATGAGCACGCTGAGCGCCTGGTTCAACTATGTGGCCACGGCCAAGATCCTGATCTTCGGCCTGTTGATCGGCACCGCGATGCCCGGACTGTTCGCGATCGGGGTGCGCCTGGGCGCGGCCGCGGACGGCCCCACCGTCCGCCGTCGGGAATTGAGTGTGCTGCGGTGGGCGGTGTTTGCGCTGTTGCTGGCGATAATGCTGGTCGGGGTGTTGTTCATCAGCCGCGACTTCATCGAGCACCGCATCGGTTGGCAGTGGGATGACTGGGACGTCTGGGACGACGTTTTCGGCGCCGAATAGACGTAATATCGATCCTGACATGGTGTCGGCGCCGGGAAGTTGACGCAGGATGAACAAATTTCTCACCTCGATCGTCGCCTGGCTGCGCGCCGGATATCCCGACGGCGTCCCGCAGACCGACTACGTCCCGCTGCTGGCGCTGCTGTCCCGCCGGCTGTCCAACGACGAGGTGAAGGCCGTCGCCGGGGAACTGATCGGTCGCGGCGAATTCGATCACGTCGACATCGGGGTGCTGATCGCCCGGCTCACCAACGAGCTGCCCGCCCAAGAGGATGTCGACCGGGTGCGGGAGCGGTTGGCCGCCAAAGGCTGGCTGCTGGACGACGCCCCCACCGGCGGAGGGACGCCATAGCCGGCCTGCGCGCACTGGTCGTCCCATCCGACGGTGCGGTGTCGACGCTGCTGCCCGCTCTGCGCGACGTCCTGGACGGCCGCGACGCCGCCCTGACCCCCGTTGCGCCCGACGGTGATCCATCGGTCCTTGAGGTGTTGCGGGTGGGTGAACCGGTCGATGACGACGTCGCGCTGGTGGTGACGACGTCGGGAACCACCGGGGCACCCAAGGGAGCTCTGCTGACCGGCGCGGCACTGCGGGCCAGCGCGGCCGCCACTCACGACCGCCTCGGCGGTCCGGGCCGTTGGCTGCTGGCGTTGCCGCCGCACCACATCGCCGGAATCCAGGTTGTGGTGCGCAGCCTGCTGGCCGGCACCACCCCGGTGCAGCTTGACGTGGCAACGGGTTTCGACATCGAACAGCTTCCGGCGGCCGTCGCCGAACTCGGGTCCGGGCGGCGTTACACCTCCTTGGTGGCCACCCAGCTCGCCAAGGCGCTGACCAGCCCCGCCGCGACGGCCGCGCTGGCCGAACTGGATACGGTGCTGCTGGGCGGTGGGCCTGCGCCGCAACCGGTCCTGGATGCGGCGGCGGGCGCAGGCGTGCGGGTGGTGCGCACCTACGGCATGAGCGAGACCGCCGGGGGCTGCGTCTACGACGGCGTGCCGCTGCCGCAAGTCCGCGTCCGGATCGGCCCGGACGGTCGGATCGCGATCGGCGGACCGACGCTGGCCCGGGGTTACCGCAATCGCGTCGAACCCGACCCATTCGCCGAGCCGGGATGGTTTCACACTAATGATGTTGGCGCCCTCGATGATTCCAAACATCTCAGTGTGCTGGGGCGCGCCGACGACGCAATCAGCACCGGCGGGCTGACCGTGTTACCCGGCCCGGTGGAGGCCGTGTTGTCGACGCACCCCGCGGTGGCCGACTGCGCGGTGTTTCCGATCGACGACGATCGGCTGGGGCAGCGGGTCGCGGCCGCGGTGGTGGTGGCCGGTCTCACCCCGCCGACGCTGGAGGGGTTGCGCGCCCATGTCGCCGCGTCCCTGGACCTCACGGCGGCCCCGCGCGAGTTGCACATCGTCGACGCGCTGCCCCGACGCGGGATCGGGAAGCTGGACCGAAAAGCTCTCATGCGTAGGTTTTCTCGCTGATTAGGCCATCGGCCGCGGAATCAGGTCCCGCCGTCGCCACTCGAGCCACCACTCGAGCCACCACTCGAGCCGCCACTGGACCCACCACTCGAATCGCCGCTGGAGCCACCACTGGACCCACCGCTGGAACCACCGCTCGAATCGCCACTGGACCCACCGCTGGAACCACCGCTCGAATCACCGCTGGAACCACTGCTGGACCCGCCGCTCGAATCGCCGCTGGAGCCACTGCTGGACCCACCACTGGACCCGCCCCCGGCATCACCGCCCGAGCCAGACGAGCTGGACCCGCCACCAGCGGAGCCACTGCTGTCCGACCCACCCGGGGCGCCTGAGCCGCCCGCACTGCCGGCCTCACCACTCCCGGACCCACCCGCGTCACTGCCCGATCCCCCGGTACCGGTCCCACCCGAGTCGGTACCGCCCGAGCTGGTACCGCCACCGGATGTTCCACCGGGATTACCGGAAGAGCCGCCCGACCCGCCGTCGTCGGAACCGCCCGCGCCACCACCGGATCCGCCGGGGTTACTGCTACCGCCGCCGGGGTTGGTGCCGGAGCCCCCGGCGCTCCCATCATCGCCACCGGTCCCGCTACCGCCGGAATGGCCGCCACCCGAATCGGTGTCGCCAGAACCGCTACCGCCCGAACCGCTGCCGCCCGAACCGCTGCCACCGGAACCGGTATCTCCACCGGGACTGCCGCTCCCGGTATGACCGCCACCGGACCCGACGCCTCCGCCACTACCACTACCACCACCGCTGCCGGAGCCAGAGCCGGAGCCGCCGAGCCCACCGCCGCCGCCGATGACGGGCCCGGTGATGATCGGGATCGGAATCGGGAACGGGATCACCGCCGGCGCCGGGGGTGCGACGGGCGGCACCGCCGGCGCCACGACCGGCGGCGGAGCCACCGCGGCCGGGAGTTCCGGTTTCACCGGGACCACAACGGGATTGGACACCGGAGCTTGGGGAGCGGGCCGTGGCAACGGCTTGGGCGCCGGTAAGGCGGGGATGAAGTTACCCGGCACCGGTTGGGGCTGCGGCGGCTGCGCCACCACCGGAGGCTGTGACGGGCTGGACGCGGCCGTCGGGCGGATACCGATCGTGACGGCCACCGCCAGCGCGGCGCAGCCGGCGACCAGGATGCCGCCGACCGTGCTGCCCACCAGAAGTGCGCGACCCACCGGTGGCGGCGCGGCGCCGAGCTCGTCGTCTTCGGCCGCCTCGGCTTCGTCGTAGGCGGCGTCGTAGTCGTAGTCATCCTCGGCGTACTCGACTGGCAGCAACTCGGAGTCGTCGTGGGTCATCGAGTACGCCAGCTGCTGTTCGGGCTCTGAACCGTGGGCCGGCGGTGCCGCCGCGGTGGCCGTTCCATCGGCCGCGTCCAAGTCAGGCAGCGCCGCCGCCATCGTCGGCTCGGCGGCGGTCGCCGCCGGTGCGGCCATCGTCGCCTCCCCGCCGGGAGACGGCAGCATCGTCGTCTCGCCGTCCTCGCCGGAAGCGTTGCGCGCCAACGCCACTGCCGAGCGCGCATCAGACTGCTCGGAGACGTTCTCGACGCCCGCCTCGTCGAGCGCCCGGCGAAGATCGGCCAGCAATTCCGAATCCGACCAGCACAGCCGGGTGGCAGCCAGCCGATGGCCTTCGTCGGCCAGCATCCGGTGCGTGCCGGTCACCGTCTCGGTCAGCGTCCCGACCGGATCCCGCGTCAGGTCAAGCATCGACTCATCGAGTACGGCATCGCCGTAGGCATCCGATTCGACGAGCGCCAGGCGGGCCAGTGCGCCGGTGACCGAGACGCCCAGCGCGACATCCATCTGCGCGCCTCCTTCCGCCACTTCGATTAGCCAGTCTAGCCGCGCGAACCCCGCAGCCGAGTGGCGTGGATCTTCGCTGTTCAGCGGTGTCCAGCCACCGCGCGGTTATGGTGAGCAGGTGATCGCCGAGTCGACCAGGCGCTGGAACATCGGCCGTGACGTCACCGCTGCGGTGCTGTTGTGCGCTGCGCTCGCACTGCCCTGGAACCTGTACTTCGGGGGCGGAATTCCCGGCAGCGACACCAGGTTGCTGGCCGTGCTGGCCGCGGCGACGGTGCTCGCGCTGGGGGCGGTCGCCGTGGCGTATGTCGGGCCCTGGGCAATATTGGGCGCGCACCCCAACCCGGCCTTCGCGGGACGGCTGCGCGGGCTGCTCAGTGCGCCGTACCTGTTGCTGGTGCTCGGTGTGGTGGTCGTCGACGTGCTGCAGACCATCCGCTTCGGCGGCAGCTCGCAGCCCCCCGGCGGCGCGGGTCCGGGCGCCTGGCTGGGCGTCACCGGAGCGTTGCTCGCCGGGCAACCGGTGCTTGCCGGGCCGGTCCGGTTCTGGAAGCGCGGGGTCCGCGTGCTGGGCTATGCCGCGATCGCCGGCGCAGCCTTGAGCGTGCTGTTCAACCTCTACTGGCGGGTGCGCTACGCCCTGCCCGACGCGACGGGCGGCTTCGCCGGGCAACATGTCGCGATCATCGTGACCGCGTTGGTGTACGGGGTGGTGGCCTGGGTCGCGGTGTTCACCGGTTCGCGCTGGATTCTGCGGCGCGACAGGGCGTCCCAGCTCAGCGTCGTCCTGCTGGGCGGCGCCACCCTGCTCGCCGGCGCACTGGTGTGGACGCTGCCGGTGGGCCGTGTCATCGACGGCTTTCACGGCATCGCGCAGAACACCTCCACGGCCGGGGTCGGGTTCGAGGGCTACCTGGTGTGGGTGGCCGCGGCGGCGATCTTCGCGGTGGCCGCGGTACGCGATGCGTCGGCGATGACCTGGCTGGGTGCGACGCGTAATACGTTGCTGCTCATCACCGTCTGGGGTCTGGGGTCGGCGTTGATGCGCATCAACGATCTCGCGGTCGCGGCCGGGCTGGATCTGCCGCGTTCGCCGTATGACAGCGCGGCGATGGCATCCTTCGACGTGCTGACCGCGGTGGTCGCGGTCTGGCTGCGGATCAACCTGGGCAACCGGTCGCTTCCGGCGGCCGCCCTCTGGTCGGTAGCCGCGATCTTGTTCGGGTTCACGATCGCGCGCCTGGTGGTGGGTGCCGGGCTGGCCCCGCGTCTGGCGGACTCGCAGCGGGCCGAGGCATTGGCCAACCCGGTCTACGGCAACGGACTCGCCCAGCAGATCACCAGCACGTTCGACGTGGTGCTGTGTGGGCTGGCGCTGTGCGCTCTGGCGGTCGCGATCATCGCCGGACGACTCGCACTGCCCACCGACGACCGCCCCAGACCCGGCGTCCCCGGCTCACCGCACATCTTCCGTTCGGAGGGCTCGACCCCGTCCTCACCCGCGGCTGGGCCGAGGATCTACCGGGGAGCCGACGAGTCGGCCGGCGGCGAAGCGTTGGCCCAGGGCAGCTCGAACGGCAGCTGACTCCCCCGTGCGGCGAATGATCTGGGCAGCCACCAAAGCGTTTATCGAATGCGGGCGCCGGGTAAGCGACACTGCGCTCCAGCGATTGACATGAGGACGAGATGAACATCGAAATGGCCGTAACGAAGGCAGGTGCCATCACCCGGTACCTGGGTGCAGCGATGGTGATGAGCGGTGCCACCCTGTTGGCCCCGGGCGTCGGCTACGTCTCGGCGGAGCCCTGCCCGGACGTGGAGGCGGTGTTCGCGCGCGGCACCGGCGAGCCGCCCGGCGTCGGTGGCATCGGCCAATCCTTCGTCGATGCGCTGCGCGCCAAGGTGGGTGAACGCTCGTTTGCGGTGTACCCGGTCAACTATGCCGCCAGCAGTGATTTCGGCGGCGGCACCGACTTCGCCCGCACCGTTGTCGACGGCATCCGCGACGCCGGCACCCACATCGAGAACACCGCCGCGACCTGCCCCAACACCCGAATCGTGCTCGGCGGATTCTCGCAGGGCGCGGCGTTGGCCGGCTACACCACCTCGGCCGAGGTCCCCAAGGAAGTGCCCGCCGAGTACCTGGCCTACATCCCGCAGCCGATGCCGCCTTCGGTGGCCGACCACGTCGCCGCCGTCGTCTTGTTCGGCACGCCGTCCACGGAGTTCCTGCAGCCCAACGGCGCGCCACCGGTGCGGATCGGCCCGCGGTATGCATCCAAGACCCTGCAGCTGTGCGCCGACGGCGACACCATCTGCAACGGAGCCCCGGCCGGCGGGCCACCCTTCGCACACGCGTCCTACGGCGTCAACGGTATGACGGACCAGGGCGCTGATTACGCGGTCGCCCATCTCTAGAGCGCTCTAGGGCAGCTCGAACGGCAACTCGATGCCCTCGTGCGGCAGACAGTGTGTGCAGGTGCGCTCTTCGTCGACCCGCTCGATGGCTTGGTGCACCAACTTTTTGAACGGCTCGATGTTCTTCTGGAATTCCGCGAACACGTCGACGACCTTCACGCCGCTGCCGACATCGACGCCGGCGTCCAGGTCGGTGACCAAAGCTACTGCCGCGTAGCACATTTCCAGTTCACGAGCCAGCACCGCCTCGGGATAGCCGGTCATGTTGATCAGGCGGAAACCGGCCGCGGCGAACCATTGACTTTCGGCGCGGGTGGAGAAACGCGGCCCCTGGATGACCACCATGGTGCCGCCGTCGACGACGTCGGGCAGGCCGCACACCGTGGTCCGCAGCGTCGGGCAGTACGGGTCGGCGAATTCGACATGCACACCGCCGTCGTCGAAGTAGGTGTCGGCACGCCCCCGGGTGCGGTCCACCAGTTGATCGGGCACCACCACCGAGCCGGGTGGCAGCTCAGGCGTCAGGCTGCCGACCGCGCACGGCGCGAGGATCCGCCGCACCCCCAGTGCCCGCAGCGCCCACATGTTGGCCCGGTAGGGCACCGTGTGCGCCGAGTACTCATGTCGCTCGCCGTGCCGCGGCAGAAACGCGACCTGGTGGCCACCGACTTCGCCGACGGTGATCTGCGCGCTGGGCTTCCCGTAGGGGGTGTCGGATTGCACCCGGCGCGCGTCGTCACCGAAGAACGAGTAGAAGCCACTACCGCCGATCACTCCCAGCAAGTTGCGTTCCTCCCGCGTGCAAGGATCGTGCCTATGTCTGAAAAGGCCAGCTTTGCACAGTGGATCGAAGGCGCGCGGCCCCGCACCCTGCCCAACGCCATCGCCCCGGTGATCGCCGGTACCGGTGCGGCGGCCTGGCTGGGCGCCGCGGTGTGGTGGAAGGCGCTGTTGGCGCTGACCGTCGCCGTCGCACTGATCATCGGGGTGAACTACGCCAACGACTACTCCGACGGCATCCGCGGCACCGACGACGACCGGACCGGCCCGCTGCGGTTGGTGGGCTCGCGGCTGGCCGCACCGCGATCGGTGCTGACGGCGGCGATCATCGCCTTGACGGTGGGCGCGCTGGCCGGTTTGGCGCTGGCCCTGCTCAGTGCCCCGTGGCTGCTGGCCGTCGGTGCGGCCTGTATCGCCGGGGCGTGGCTGTACACCGGCGGGTCGCGTCCGTACGGCTACACCGGCCTGGGCGAGGTGGCGGTGTTCGTGTTCTTCGGTCTGGTCGCGGTGCTGGGCACCCAGTACACCCAGGCGCTGCGGGTGGACTGGGTCGGGGCCGCACTGGCGGTCGGCATCGGGGCGCTGTCCTCGGCGGTGCTGGTGGCCAACAATCTGCGCGACATCGCCACCGACGAGCCGGCCGGCAAGATCACCCTGGCGGTGCGACTCGGGGACGCCCGCACCCGGGTGCTGTTCCAGCTGCTGCTGGCGCTGGCCGGGGTGCTGACGCTGGCGCTGATGCGGGCCACTCCGTGGTGTGCGGCCGGCCTGATCGCCACACCGTTGGCGCTACGGGCGATCGCCCCGGTGCGCACCGGGAAGGGCGGCGTGGCGCTGATCCCGGTGCTGCGCGACACCGGGTTCACGATGCTGGTGTGGGCGATCGTGGAGGCGGTGGCCTTATCCCTGGGTTGACTCTGCGCTGACCAGACAAAAGTGTGAGTGGATCCCGTGGTAGGCGCAGAGTCAACGCGGCCGCGCTCACTCCCCGCGCAGCCGGGCCTGCAATTGCTCGCGGTCCCGCCGGCGCCGCTCACCGGCCAAGGCCAAGCTGGCGGTGGCACGCCGGCGCAGCGGAGTGAAGACCCACATGCCCAACGGCAGCGCGATGATCAGCGCCAGCAGCACCGCGACGATCGGCGGGAAGTCGCTGAGCCCGATCAGCTGCCCCAGCCCGTAGATCACCGCACTCAACACGACCACCAGCGCCAGCCGCGCCGCGGTGTACACGATCACATCGACGACCGCACGGCCCCATGGAGCCCGACCTGTTGTCACGCTGACCAAGCCTACTGTCGGGTCCCAGAGGGTCCGGCGGCGCTCACGGTATATTCGGCGCCAGGAGGTGACGCACGTGCTCTACCTGCTCCTCGTGCTGGCCCTGGGGACACTGATCTACATCGCTCTGCGCGCCAATCGCGCGCGGCCGAAGACCCGCGTCATCGGACCGGACGACGACCCGGACTTCCTGTGGCAGCTCAGCCACGGCGACAACCAGCCGTAGGGCGCTGACCGCCCTGCTTCGACCTAGACGAAGTGCTGGTTGAACCGGTCGTCGCCCGGGAAGGCTTCGGCGACGATGGCGGCCAGCTCAACCAGGGCCTCGCGGGTCTCCCGCTTCAGGCGCAGCAGGTCGATCTCGGCGCCCTCTTCCAGGTGCGGGTCGAACGGCACCAGTCGCACCGCCCGGCACCGCCGGGAGAAGTGGTCGACCACCTTCTGCATGTCGACCTTGCCGCCGCGTGGCCGCACGGCGTTGATCACCGCGATCGAATTGCGCACCAGGTCCTCGTGGCCGTGCGCGTCCAGCCAGTCCAGCGTCGCCGAGGCGCTGCGGGCGCCGTCGACCGAACCGGAACTGACCACGATCATGGTGTCGGCCTTGGCCAGCACCGCTGACATGGCCGAGTGCATCAGGCCGGTGCCGCAGTCGGTCAGCACCAGGCTGTAGAACCGCTCCAGCACCTGCAGGGTGCGGGCGTAGTCCTCGGCGCTGAACGCCTCCGACACGGCCGGGTCGCTCTCCGAGGCCAGCACCTCCAGCCGGCTGGGGCCCTGGTTGGTGTAGCTGCGGACGTCGCTGTAGCGCTGAATGCCGTCCGCGTCGCGCAGCAGGTGACGCACCGTCGCCGGGGTCTCCATCGGCACCTTCTGGCTCAGCGTGCCGCGGTCGGGGTTGGCGTCCACGGCCACCACCCGATCGCCGCGGATGGATGCGAAGGTGGCTCCCAGCGTGGCGGTGATGGTGGTCTTGCCGACACCCCCCTTCAGCGACAGCACCGCGATCCGGTGGCAACCCTGCAGCGGCCGGTTGACCTGCACCACCAGGTCGTTATAGCGGGCGGTGCGGGGACTCTCCCCGACGTTGATCAGCTGGCCGGACAGCACATAGAGCAGTCGGCGCCAGCCGGACGACGGCGGCGGTTTGACCTGCCGCAACAGTGACGTGGTGGACAGGTCAGAGAACGGTGCGATGGACTCCGCCGGGCGGTACGGGGCGTTCCCGCCGCCGGGGACGCCGCCCGGGGCGCCGCCGTAGTAGACCGGAGCCGGGTTCTCCATCGGCTGCGGGACCCAGGTCGCCGGACCGGGGCTCCACTGCTGTTGCTGGGCCTGGGTCTCGGTGGGCGCCGGCCACGGGTCGACCGGTTCGGAGAACCGGCGTTCGGTGCGGAAACCACCGAAAGACCTGGTCGCGGCCCCTTCGGCGGCCTCGCTCTGCTGCTGTAGCGGCCCGGTGTCGGGGTTGCCGGCCGAGGCGTCGTCGGCCCCGGCGACCTGCTGATACGGCCGGAACTGGGTGGTCGGATGATCTGTCACGTCGTGGCCCTGGGTGGCATCACCCGGTGCGTGGTCAGACACTGATATCTCCCCCATCGCGGTGGTTGGGTCGAGTCGGTGGACGTCTGTTACCGCAGGGTAGCGCAGCTGTCCTAAGCGTATCTGTCAGCAGCGTTAGCCGACTCCGGCATAGGAGTGCAGTCCGACGGTCACCAGATTGACGAAGAACAGGTTGAAAATCATCGCCACGAACCCGGCGACGTTGATCCAGGCCGCCTTGTAGTCCCGCCACCCGGCCGTCGACCTGGCATGCAGATAGGCGGCGTAGATGATCCAGGCGACGAACGACACCGTCTCCTTGGGGTCCCATCCCCAGTAGCGGCCCCAGGCACCTTCGGCCCAGATTGCGCCGAAGATCACGCCGAAGCCGAATACCGGGAACGCGAAAATCGTCGTCCGATAGGCGATGCGGTCCAGGGTCTGCGCGTCCGGCAATCGTCGCACCATCCGGGCCAGCGGCCCCGGGGCGTCGGGGTCGCTCAGTCGCGACGACCGCACCAGAAACAGGATGCTGGCCACCCCGGCCACCAGGAACACCCCCGAGCCGATACTGACCACCGACACGTGGATCGGCAGCCAATAGGACTGCAACGCCGGCATCACCGGTGCGGCGGTGGCGTAGAGCCAGCGCCCGGAGACCGTCAGCAGGATCAGCAGCGGCAGCAGCACGAACACCCACAGGCCGCGGTGCTGCGGACGGCGCAGTGCGACCGCGGCGGCCACCACCCCGGAGAAGCAGGTCAGGTTGATGAACTCATACATGTTGCCCCACGGCGGGCGCAGCGTGGCGGCGCCGCGGAACACGATGCAGGCCAGCAGCAGCGCGATACCCAGGTAGACCAGGGCCAGCCCGGCGCCGCCCGCCCGCTCGCCGAAGGGCCGCCGCGGCGCGGGCAGCACCACGCCGGGGGTGGCGCTGTCGGCCCGCACCGCCCCGGCGCCCACCAGCTCGGCCTCGGCGGGGGTACGGGCGCGGCTGGAGGCCAGTTCGACGGCCAGCAGCAGCATGGCGATGACGAGCACGATCAGCGCCGAGGTGAACGCCCAGTCGGAGTAGCGCGCCAGCCCGATGTCGATATGGGTGGTGTTCATCTAGATCTCCTTGCCGAACAGCCGGGCTGAGTCACGGGCGCCACTCCTCCCCGTCGCTGCGCTCCGCATCATCGTGTCGCGCAGCCGCTCGAACTCGTCACCCCAGCCGGAGTTGTCGGTGCGTGCCAGCCCGCCCAGCTCGACGTTCACCGTACCGGTCGGCCGGGTGGACTCCGCCGGGGTGATCCGGATCCAGATCCGGCGACGGCGCACCGCCAGCGACACCACCAGGCCGGCCATCATCGTCATCGCGAACACCAGCACCCAGACCGCGGCCGGATCATGCGACAGCTGGATGTTGATGAACGGCACGGCGCCGTCGAAGCGCACCCGGGTGCCGTCATCGAGGCGGATCTCCTCACCGGGCTTCAGGTTGGACCGGGCCACCTTGGTCAGGCGGCCCTGGTGGATCAGCCGGGAATCCAGCGTGAACAGCCCCTGCGGCCGGCCGGTGTCCAGACCGGTGTCGCCGCGGTAGACGTCGATCGCCACCGCGGGGTCGTGCAGCGCCGGGAACCCCGACGACAACAACCCGTCGTCGAGTTCCGCGGTCGGCGCGAACAGCCCCTGGATCCCGATCTGGTGCTTGCGGCGTTCGCTCGCGTCGGGATAGGTCCCGGCCGGGGGGTCGATGCGTACCGCGCCGGAGGACAGCAGGGTCAGCGGGTTGTCCGGGCGGAACTGCACCGTCTGGGTACGGGTCTGCCCGTCCGGGAAGATCACCGTGAAAGTGGGGGCGTAGCCGTGGCCCTGCAGGTAAGCCCGGACTCCGCCCACCCGCAGCGGATGGTTGACCTCCAACAGGTACGGGCGCCAGCGGTCGGCGCTGAGGTCCTCGCCGGCCTGGTAGTCGATGTGCGCGGTGAAGGAGGTGGCCAACCCGGAGGCCAGGTAGTTGGCGTCGAAGTCGTTGACCCGGATGCACATCGGGTGCAGCCGGGTGCCGTCGACGGTGGTGCCGGCGCGGAACGAGTCGAACGCCGCCGGGGATGCCGAGCAGAACCCGGGCCCACCGTCGGCGATCACCATCACGTTGCCCTCGTAGCCGAACAGCCGGCCGACCGCGACCGACGCCAACAGACCCAGCAGCGCGAAATGGAAGACCAGGTTGCCGAATTCGCGCAGATAGCCCTTCTCCGCGGAGATTTCGACGGCGCCGCCGGCGGAGCGGGTGGTCCGCCGCCAGCCGCGCAGCCGCCCGGCCAGCTCTGCACCGAGTTCGTCGGCATCGCCGGCCAGTTGCGTCTCGGCGTGTTTGGGCAGCCGGGCCAGATTGCGCGGCGCGGCGACCGGGCTGGCGCGCAGATTGCGCAGGTGCTCAAGGGTCCGCGGGGTCAGGCAGCCGATCAGCGAGATGCACAGCAGCACATAGATGGCGGTGAACCAGAAACTGGAGAAGACGTCGAACGCCTCCAGCCGGTTCAGCCATGGCCCGAGCACTGGGTGCAGCGCCAGGTACTCGTCGACTTTGGCGGCGTTGAGGTTACGTTGCGGCAGCAGTGCCCCGGGGATCGCCGCCAGCGCGAGCAAGAACAGCAGCACCAGCGCGGTGCCCATGGAGGTCAGCGCCCGCCAGGTGTTGCGGCCCCGGGCGGTGAGCCTCGCGAGCAGACGCGGAATCGCACGCGTGGAGCCCGCGTCGTGCGATTCCGCGTCTGCTCGCGGGGGTGAGGTGACCATCAGATCGGCAGCCTGACGTCGGAGACCAGCCCGTCGCGCACCGCGGCCACAAAGTGGCTCCACACGCCGGTGACCAACGCCAACCCGACCACGATCAGCAGCACCCCGCCCAGAATCTGCATGGCCCGGGTGTGCCGGCGCAGCCAGCCCAGCCCGGCCACCGCGCTGGCCGAGCCGAAGGCCAGCGCCACGAACGGGATGCCCAATCCCAGGCAGTAGGCGATCACCAGCGTCACGCCGCGGGCCACGCCGGAGCCGTCGGTGGCCGAGGCGACGGCGATGACCCCGGTCAGCGTCGGCCCCAGGCACGGGGTCCAGCCCAGCGCGAACACCGCGCCCAGAAGCGGCGCCCCCAGCACCGTCGACAGTCGTTGCGGGGTGAAGCGGAACTGGCGCTGCAGCGCCGGGACGAAACCGATGAACACCAGGCCCATCGCGATCGTCACCACGCCGCCGATCCGCTCCAGCGCCACCTGATTGCGGATCAGCGTGGAGGTCATGCCCAGCACGGCGACCGAGCCGAGCAGAAACACCGCGGTGAATCCGGCGACGAACAGCCCCGCCGACCCCGCGACGCGCCACCTCGCTGACGGCGGCGCCTTGAACGCACCGGCCTCCGGTTGTTCGTCGACGCCCACCACCGCGGCCAGATACGACAGGTAGCCCGGCACCAGCGGCACCACGCACGGCGAGGCGAACGACACCAGACCGGCCAGCGCCGACACCGCGACGGCCAGCAGCAGCGGGCCGGTGGTGGCGATGGCGGTGAGGCTGCTCACTGCGGCTCCTCGGCAGCCAACCGTGCCACCACCGGCTGCAGGTCTTCGGCGAGCACCTCGCGCAGGAACACCGCGGCGACCCGGTGCTGTCGGTCGAGCACCATGGTTGCCGGGATGACCGACGACGGATACCGGCCGCCGAACGCGATCATGGTGCGCATCGCCGGGTCGTAAATCGACGGATAGGTGATCCGGCGGTCTTTGATGAAGTCGCGGGAGGCCTGCGGCTCGGGATCACGGACGTCGATGCCCAGAAACGCCACCCCGTCGGCGCGGGTCTGGTCGTAAACCTGTTGCAGCTGGCTGATTTCGGTGCGGCACGGCCCGCACCACTGCCCCCACACGTTGATGACGACGACCCGGCCGGCGAAGTCCTCGACGCCGACGGTGCGTTCGGGGTCCATCAGGTCGGGCCCGGAGATCTTGCCCGGCCGGCCACGGGTCTCCGGCGGGTCGTAGAAGATGTCGGTCTTGCCGCCGGGTGAGACGAACTCGAAGGTGCCGCCCTGCGTCACCGCGTCGTCGCCGACCGAGCAGCCCGAGATCAGGGCGGCAGCCACCACCCCGGCGATCAACACCGCCCGCATCGTCAGCCGCCGGACGGGACACGGTAGTCGACGTCGACCAGCCGATCACCGTCATAGACCAGCGTGGTCACCGAACCCACGTCGCACTGCCGCCGGCGAGGGTCGTGCCAGAGCTTCTTGCCGCTCAGGTGTTGTCGCACCGTCCACACCGGCAGCTGGTGGCTGACGCACACCACCTCGTGGCCGGCGGCGCGGGACCGGGCCTTGTCCACCGCGGTGGCCATCCGGTCGGCGATCTGGGCATAGGGTTCGCCCCATGTCGGGGTGAGCGGGTTGCGCAGGTGCCACCAGTACCGCGGGTTGCGCCAGGCGCCATCGCCCGGCGAAACCCGTTTGCCCTCAAAAATATTGGCCGACTCGATCAGGTTTTCGTCGGTTTCGACCGGCAGGCCGTGGCGGGCGGCGATGGGCGCGGCGGTCTCCTGGGCGCGCTGTAGCGGCGAGGCGACCACGGCGACGATGTCGCGGCCGGCCAGCATCTCGGCGGCCGCAACGGCCTGGGCCCGGCCGGTGTCGGAGAGCCGGAAACCCGGGAGCCGGCCATAGAGAATGCGGTCCGGATTGTGGACCTCGCCGTGGCGAATCAGGTGTACGCGGGTCTGCATCAGGGTCTCGACTCCGGGGTGGTGGCGGCACGGGCCGCTTGGGCTGCGGCGGGTAGCGCAGCGGCGATCCGTTCGAAAGCGTCGTCGGTGAGGGCGGCCGAGACGAACCAGGCCTCGAAAGCACTGCACGGCGGGTAGACGCCGGCTTCCAGCAGGGCGTGGAAGAACGGCGGAAAACGCCAGGTCTCGCTCGCCCGGGCGGCGGCGAAGTCGGTGACCGGCTCCGCGGAGAAGAACACGCTGAACATGTTGCCGGCCCGCGGAATCTGGTGCGCCACAACGGCATCGGTCAAGGCCTCGGACAGCAGAGCGGTCAGTCGGTCGGCGTTGCGGTCCAGCGCGGCATAGACACCGTCGTCGGCGGCGCGCAGGGTGGCCAGCCCGGCGGCGACCGCCACCGGGTTCCCCGACAGCGTGCCCGCCTGGTAGACCGGCCCCAGCGGTGCCAGCCGGTCCATCACCTCGGAGCGACCGCCGAAGGCCGCGGCGGGCAGCCCGCCGCTGATCACCTTGCCGAAGGTGAACAGGTCGGCGTCCACCGGGTCAATCCCGTACCAACCGCTGGGGCTGACCCGGAATCCGGTCATCACCTCGTCGACGATCAGCAACGCCCCGTGTTCGGCGGTGACGGCCCGCAGGTCGGCATTGAAGCCGGGTGCGGGCGGCACCACGCCCATGTTGCCGGGGCTGGCCTCGGTGATGACGGCGGCGATCTGGTCACCGAATTCGGCGAAGGCCCGCCGAACCGCCTCGATGTCGTTGTAGGGCAAGACGATGGTGTCGGCGGCGGTGGCGCCGGTGACCCCCGGCGATGACGGCAAGGCCAAGGTGGCCACCCCGGAGCCGGCGTCGGCGAGCAGCGCGTCGACGTGACCGTGGTAGCAGCCGGAGAACTTGACGACCTTGGGCCGGCCGGTGAAGCCGCGGGCCAGCCGCAGCGCGCTCATGGTGGCCTCCGTGCCGGAGTTGACCAGCCGAACCTTGTGCACCGCGGGCACCCGGCCGATGATCTCGGCCGCCAGCTCGGTCTCGGTGCGCGTCGGCGCCCCGAAGGACAGGCCGGCACCGGCTGCGGCGCGGACCGCCTCGACCACCGCCGGGTGGGCGTGGCCGAGGATCATCGGCCCCCAGGAGCAGACCAGGTCCACATACCGGTTGCCGTCGGCGTCGGTGAGCCAGCAGCCCCGGGCCTCGGTGATGAACCGGGGTGTACCCCCCACCGAGGCGAACGCCCGTGCCGGCGAGTTGACTCCGCCGGGAATCACCGCGCAGGCCTCGGCGAACAACCGCTCCGATGCCGCCGTGGTCCGATCCGCACTAGCCACGACGACCAGTGTCCCAGCTCGGGCGGCTCAGCCGACTACAGGGTGTAGTTGTTCGGGGGTTGAGGTGACCCGGGTCTCGGAGTTGGATGGCAATCATGCAACTACCGCAACGGCTGGCCCGGTTCAACCGGCACGTCACCAACCCGATTCAGCGCATGTGGGCCGGCTGGGCCCCGAGCTTCGGAATCCTCGAACACGTCGGCAGACGCTCCGGCAAGCCCTACCGCACCCCGCTGAGTGTGTTCAGCACCGACGACGGGGTGGCCATCCTGCTCACCTACGGCCCCGACCGCGACTGGCTGAAGAACATCACCGCCGCTGGCGGCGCCAAGCTGCGCCGGCACGGCAAGACCTTCGCCGTCACCAATCCCCGGGTGATGAGTCGCGACGAAGCGGCCCCGCACGTCACCGGCTTCGGTCGCCGTGCGTTCGGTCGGCTGCCGTTCGAACAGGCCGTACTGCTCACCAGGCAGAGCTGAGGTGGTGCGGTTCTCCGAGCGGCGCGCCCGGTTCAACCGGGTGGCGACCAACCGGCTGCTCCGCCCGATCTCCGGCTGGATACCGATGTGGTCCCTGGTCGAGCACACCGGCCGGCGCTCCGGGGCGACCTACCGCACCCCGGTCTCGATGTTCCATACGGCCGGCGGCGTCGCCGTGCTGCTGCCCTACGGAACCGAGCGGGACTGGGTGAAGAATCTGCAGGTAGCCGGGGGTGGACACGCCAAGATGGGCGGCAAGAGTTTTGCCGTCACCAATCCGCGGGTGGTGCCGACCGACGAGGCGCTCGGCCTGCTGAAGCCGCCCTGGCGCCAGCTGCTCGGGCGCGCCGGCGTGCCGCACACCCTGCTGCTGGACCGCGCTTAGCCGACTACCCGGTAGGCGTGCCCGGGTTGCCGGGCTGTCCCGGGCTTCCGGCGGGATCTCCGGCCCCACCGGCGCCACCTGCGCCGGCCTTTCCGGCCTCGACGCCGTTGCCCCCGTCACCGCCACCGCCACCCGGTCCGCCCGGTCCGACCGACCCGCCGGGAGCGGCCGCGCCACCGGCACCGCCCGTGCCGCCGGCACCGCCGGCGGCCGCCGCGGCACCGTCCCCGGCGTCTGCCCCGTCGCCGCCCGAGCCCCCGGCGCCGCCGTCGGGATGCGTGGCCGTTCCGGCGCCACCGGCACCGCCGGTGCCACCCGGGCCGCCGCCGCCGCTCTCACCGCTGCCGGGGTGACCGAGCATGCCCTGGCCGCCGTCGCCGCCGTCGCCCCCGTTGCCGGCCGTGCCGGCCCACGAACCCGCCGCCCCGCCGTTTCCACCGGCCCCGCCCACCCGGCCGTGGCTGGGGACGCCGCCGAAGCCACCCGAGCCCCCGTCGCCGCCGCTGCCGCCGCTACCGCCGTCGCCATCGGAACCGGCCAGCGCGTCGCCGCCGTTACCGCCCGGGGCGCTGAACCCGCCGGGCCCGGCGTTGCCCATGAACACCAGGTCCCCGGCGTTTCCGGCCGCCCCGCCAGCACCGCCGTTTCCGCCGCTCGGGTGGTCGGCGGTGCCGGCACCACCGTTTCCGCCGTAACCGCCGGAGCCGCCCGGACCGCCGAAGCCGGCGACCCCGTCTCCGCCGTCACCGGCGTTGCCGCCGTTGCCACCGTCGCCGCCGCCGTTGCCCCAGCCGCCGTCGCCGCCGTCGCCGCCCCGACCACCGGCACCGAACACCGAGATGGCGTCGCCGCCGAGCCCACCGTCGCCGCCGTTGCCCGCGGTGCCGGAGACGCTGTCCAGCCCGTCACCACCCCAGCCGCCTTCGCCGCCGTTGCCCAGCAGCCAGCCGCCAGTCCCGCCGTCGCCGCCGTCGGCCCCGGAGCCGCCGTCGCCGCCCCACCCGCCGTTGCCGATCATCAGGGCGTTACCGCCGTGCCCGCCGACCACGCCGGCGGCGATGTTCTCGTCGGTGCCCGCGCCGTACCCGTTGCCGCCGTCGCCGAACAGCCAGCCGCCGTCCCCGCCGTCGGGGTGGTCGACGGTTCCGTCGACACCATCACAGATCAGGCCGCAGGCGCCGTCAAAAGCGAAGAGCGGGTTGATGATCGGGTCGATCAGGGCACCCGGCCCCATCATCCACAGGTTGCCCAGGTCGTGGAGGGTCGCGTAGAGCTGGTTCTGGATCAGCCCGGCGAAGACGACCTCGACCACCGAGGTCCAGGTGTAGACGTCGGTGCCCACCAGGGAGAGATCCAGCGTGTCCGCCGCTGCCGCCCCCGGGTCGGCCTGAGCGGCGGCGTCGATGTCGGCGATGAACTGGTCGAACGAGAACAGATCGTCGAAGTCGGCGTGCGCCGGTGCGGTGGCCAGCGGGCTCAGCCCGAGCGCCAGGAATGTCCCCACCGACCCGAGGGACGTCGTGGCGGCGGCCCCGGCGCGGCGAGCTGGGTGGTGGCGGCGATTCTCAACACGCTGACGGGGCATTCGCCGACTTTAACCAGCGGGGTTGCCGATCCACAACTGCGGGCTCAGA
Source organism: Mycolicibacter terrae (assembly GCF_010727125.1). NCBI lineage: Bacteria > Bacillati > Actinomycetota > Actinomycetes > Mycobacteriales > Mycobacteriaceae > Mycobacterium > Mycobacterium terrae. Next base: position 3,709,234 of record NZ_AP022564.1, read on the forward strand.
TCCGGACTTAGCCCGGCAGGTGCGGGTTTATGGACCGGTAGGATCCGCACTCGCTGGCGCAACATTCCGCTCGGGGCGGGCCGGGTGTAGTTTGTGCCGGTGCCAGCCGGCTTCCCGAGCCTCCCGGAATCGGAGTCCCCGCTCGCCTGGCTGCTGGCGCCGGTGACGGTGCGGACCTTCCTCGACGAGCTGTGGGGCGCCGCGCCGAACCACATCGGTCGAGACCGCGCCGACTACTTCGAACCGATAGCCGGGCCGCTTTCGGCCGAGCGACTTCTGGCCGCGTTGCGCACCGAGCCGGCTGCGGTGCGGTTGGTGCGCGGGGCCGACCATCTGCAGCCGGAGCACTACACACTCGCCGACGGCACCTTGGACCTGGCCCGGATCCACGCCGAACTGGACGGCGGCTACACGGTCATCTGCAACAACATCGAGAAGTACCTGCGCCCGATGTCGACGCTGACCCACTCGGTCGAGGTGGAGCTGAACTTCCCCACGCACGTCAACGCCTACATCACCCCACCGGCCTCGACGGGGTTCCTGCCGCATTACGACCACCACGACGTGTTGGTGCTGCAGGTCCAGGGCAGCAAGACGTGGTACTTCTACGGCGACGAGCCGGTGCCGCCGCACCTGATGGCGCAGATGCACGAGGTCGACCCGGCCGGACTGCCGGAGCCGACCAGCTTGCACCTGGCCGCCGGGGACACCCTGTATCTGCCACGGGGCCGGGTTCATTCGGCGGTGACGACGTCACAGAGCTCGGTACATCTGACTGTCGGCATCCACGTGCCGACGGTGCTCACCCTGCTGACCCACACGCTGCACATCTTGAGCCTGCGCGACGACGTGGTGCATACCCGTTTGCCCGCAAGGCATTTGGACGATCAGCAGGTGCGCGCGAGCCTGGGAACGATGATTCGGGACGGGCTCGACGCCCTCGCGGCTTCCGACGCCCTCGCGGAAGGCCTTGGCGCCATGCAGGATTTCCTGGTACGGCGCGCCCGCTGCCCGGTCGTCGGACAGGTCTCCGACACCGTCGGGCTCGACACCGACACGCTGGTGCGCAAGCAGCAGCCGCTGTACTCCCGGGTGACCACGACCGCCGACGGCGTCGGCCTGCAGTTCGCCCAGCTGATCGTCAGCGCCCGCCCGGACCACGAAGCGGCGATGCGGTTTCTCTCCGAGCGCAGCGAACCGTTCCGCGTCGGCGAACTACCCGGGCTGACGGACGCCCAGCAGGTGGAGTTGGTGCGCAGTCTGCTCATGAGCGGATTCCTGGTGCGACCCCCCGCCGGCTACGCACCCTTGAGTCCCTAAATGCGGATATTTTCCTCTAATAGATCCGTATTCCCAGGAGACATCCAGCAGTTATTCGTGATTTGAGGATAGGCTCCGTATGTTCGGGACGGGAGAGATGACGATGACGGAGCCCATCTGGATGGCCTCGCCGCCGGAGGTGCACTCGGCGTTGCTGAGCAGCGGTCCGGGCGCGGGGCCACTGCTGGCGGCCGCCGCCATGTGGCAGACGTTGAGCACCGAATACACCGAGGTGGCGCAGGAACTGTCCACCATGCTCGGAGCGGTGCAGGCCGGCACGTGGCAGGGACCGAGCGCGGAATCCTATGTAGCGGCCAATGTTCCGTATCTGTCCTGGCTGACCAAAGCCGGCTCCGACGCCACGGCGTTGGCGGCCCGGCACCAGACCGCCGCCACCGCCTACACCTCCGCGCTGGCGACGATGCCCACCCTGGCCGAACTGGCCGGCAACCACGCCGTGCACGCGGTGTTGCAGGCGACGAACTTCTTCGGGGTCAACACGATCCCGATCGCGCTCAACGAGGCCGACTACACCCGGATGTGGGTACAGGCGGCCAGCACGATGGCGACGTATCAGGCGGTGGCCGGTGCCGCGGTGGCGTCGTCCCCGGCGGCGGCGACCGCGCCCACGGTGCTCAACCCCGACACCCCGCCACATCGCGACCATCAGCACCGCAACGACCAGGCGCCCACCCAGGACTTCGGCAACATCTACCAGGAGAGCTGGTGGACCACCCGGATCGCCGAGATCAACGAGGCCATTCAGGCCGACCTGTCCAGCAATAATCCACTCACCAGCCTGATCAGTGACCCGGTGCTGATGACGATCGCCCCGCATTACGCCGGTGAGATCGTCCTCGGGCTGGCGCCCACGGTGACCGCGCTGACCGAGACGATGCTCGGGCTCATCGCACCGGTGTCACCGCTGGCCGGCCTGGCCGGTGTCGCCGGCCTGGCCGGCATCAACGTCCCCGCGGCAGCGGCGCTGCCCGCCCCCAACCCGCCGATGCCCGTCCCGGCCGCCGCCGCCCCCGCGACACTGGCCGCTCCACCCTCCGCTGCCCCCGCGACTCCCCCGGCCATGGCCCCGCCGACACTTGCCCCGGCCGCGGCGGCCGCCGGTGGCGTCCCGGTGATGCCGCCGCCGATCACCGGAGTCGAAGCGGCAGCATTTCCGTACCTGATCGGTGCCGGCCCGTCCTACGGGACAGCCGCCAAGATGCGCTCCGCCGCGCCCGGGGCGGCCCAGCGGTCCGCCGCCCCGGCAGCCGCGGCGACCACCGCGGTCACCGAGCGTCAGGCCCGCCGCCGGCGACACCGCGAAGGGCTACCGGACCCGGGCAACCGCTACGAATACCTCGACTCGGCGAGTGGGGCCGGCCAGATCGGCTTCGCGGGCACCGTGCAGCAGGAAACCGGTTCTGCGGTAACGGGTTTGACGACTCTGACAGACAATGCCCCGATGCTGCCGCACACCTGGGAGGGTCCCGAAGACCCGTCGCACTGATCCGGACACCGCGACCGGCTTTCAGCGGCCCAGCAGCCGCATCTTCTGCTCGTTGTACTCGTCGTTGGTGATCAATCCGCGATCGCGTAGCTCGGCGAATTCGCGGATCTCCGCGGCGATGCCCATCGCCGTCGGCCCGGGTGTGCCATCGGCGCCGCGTTCGCCCGCCGGAGAATCAGCCGCCGACCCGGACTCGGCGCGTTGCGGCATCGGGACCTTCGCCGACGCGTCGGCGGCACCGCCGCCGCGGCCACGACTGACCGATCCGGCCAGCGCGCTGCCGCCCATGCCGGCCAGCGCCATCTGGCTGAACGCGCTTCCGGCGCCGGCGAGCGAGGCCGCCGGCGCCCCGCCGACACCCGGACCGGCCAGCGGCGTCGTGTAAGACAGGGTGCGGATCTCCGGGGCATTGGCGGCCCAGTTGATCGGCACCGACAGGTTGCCGGCGCTGATCGCCTCGCCCATCGCCGCGGCCAGTCCCGCGGAAGGGCCGGGCACCATCGGCCGGGACGGGGTCAACGGCGAGAACAGATCGATGTTGCGCAGGATCTCGTACTCCACCTGTTCCAGCCGATCCTGCTCGTGGAGGATCTCCCGGGTGCTGGCGTCCGCCGCCACCCAGGCTCCCGAGGCCAGGATCAGCGAGACCACCTGCGCCGCGCTCAGCCCCGCGATGTCGCTGATGCTCGGCAGCGTGATCAGATCCGCCAGGCCCTGGGCCGGCCCGGCCACCGTCGCCGCCCCGACTCCGGCCTGCGTCAGGGAGTTGTTCGGCGCTCCGAAGATCCCCGAGGCCAACTGGCCCAGCAACGACTGGATGTTCGACGACGACGACGAGGCTTCGGCCGACCCGGCCGCGGCGACCTGACCGGCCGGCCCGGCCGGATTGCTGGTCTGCGGTGGCGGCTGGAACGGCGCGAGCCCGGTCGCCGCCGCCGACGCCGCGGCGTAGCCGAACATCGCGGCGACGTCCTGCGCCCACATCTCGGCGTACTCGGCCTCGTTGGCGGCGATCGCCGCGGTGTTGGTCCCCAGGACGTTGGTGGCGACCAGCAGCATCAGTTGGGCGCGGTTGGCGGCCACCACCGTGGGCGGCACCGTCGCACTGAACGCCGCCTCGTAGGCCGCGGCCGCCGCGTTCGCCTGCGCCGCCGTCTGATCGAGCTGTACCGCGGTGGCGGCCATCCACGAGGCGTATCGCCCGGCGGACTGCGTCAGCGCCACCGACGCCGGCCCCAGCCAGGACTGGCCGGTCAGTTCGGCGATCACCGTCTCGTAGGACGTGACCGCCGAATGCAGTTCGGCGGCCAGTGCAGCCCAGGCCGCGGCCGCCGCCCGCATCGGCGCGGAGCCCGGGCCGGTGTAGATCCGCAGCGAATTGACCTCCGGAGGCAGGGCAGCGTAATTCATGCACTGACCCCCTCCCTGGGAACCGGCTCACGAAACCGGCGTGTGTGTATTTTTAACCCAAAATCACCCCGATGGCCTACGATTCCGGATTTGCGGAGGGGGTACGGCCCGCTCGCCGCGATGGCGGTCACAGCCGCACCCTGCGATAACATGCGCGCGTGCGGATGCTGATCACCGCCTGGCGCGATCTGCAGTGGCGGCTGCGCCGGTTCATCGTCGCCGCGGTGGGCACCGCGATGGTCTTCGCGCTGACCCTTGTGCTCGCCGGGCTGACCCACGGCTTCCGGGTTGAGGCGGAGCACGTGGTCGATTCACTGGGCATCGACAGCTACCTGATCCAGACGGCCGCTGTCGGCCCGTTCATGGGTTCGTCGCGGTTCCCGCAGAAGGAGGCCGGCGACGTCGCGGGGATCTCCGGTGTCGAAGCGGCGTTGCCGGTGGTCTACGGCAACACCATCCTGCAGGACGGCGAGTCGCCACTGAACGTCAACATCTACGGGGTCCCCAAGGCCGCGATGCCGCCGATCATCTCCGGGCGCGCACCGACCGAGCCGAATGAGATCGCGATGTCGACCACGCTCAAACGCGCCGTCGGCGACGAGGTCGAGATGGGCGCGGACACACTGCGGATCGTCGGGCTGGTCGAGAAGTCGACGACGCTGGCCGGGCAGCCCAACGGTTTCCTGACCGTGGCGGGCGCACAGCGACTGATGTTCTCCGGGCAGCCGGTGGCCTCGGCGATCGGCTTGCGGGGCACCCCGGCGGAGGTGCCCGAGGGCTACCGGGTGGTGGATCGGGTCGCTGCCGTCGACGACATGGTGCGCCCGCTGGCCGGGGCGCAGATGGCGCTGTCGTACATGTCGGTGCTGCTGTGGGGTGTCGCCGCGCTGATCGTCGGCTCGTTGATCTACCTGTCGGCACTGGAGCGCACCCGCGACTTCGCGGTGTTCAAGGCGCTGGGTGTGACGACCGGGATGGTGCTGGCGGGGCTGGCGCTGCAGGCGGTGGCCGTGGCGGTGGCCGCGGCGGTGCTCGGCGGGATCCTCGCGGTGGCGATCGGTCCGCTGTTCCCGATGCTGGTGGCGGTGACCACGTCGTCGTTCGCCCTGCTGGTGCTGACCGCGCTCGGCATCGGGCTGCTGGCCAGCCTGGCGGGCCTGCGCCACGCGGTGGCCGTCGACCCGGTGCTCGCCTTCGGGGGGCCGTGAGCCGTGGGCGACCTGCGCATCAAGGATCTGGTCATCGAATACGCCACCGGCAGTGGGGAACCGATCCGCCCCATTCACGGTCTGAGCCTGGAGGTCCCGGCCGGGTCGCTGGTGGTGGTCCTCGGTCCCAGCGGGTGCGGGAAGACGACGCTGCTGTCGTGTCTGGGCGGCATCCTGAGCCCGACCAGCGGCGAGATCCGGTTCGGCGCCACCGATGTGACCGGGCTGAGTCGCCGCGAGATCACCTCCTACCGGCGTCGCACCGTCGGCATCGTGTTCCAGGCGTTCAACCTGGTACCGAGCCTGACCGCGCTGGAGAACGTGATGGTGCCGATGTGGGCGGCCGGGTGGACGCAGTGGTCCGCCCAGGAACGCGCCCGGGATCTGCTCACCCGGGTCCGCCTGGCCGACCGGACCCATCACCGGCCCGGGCAGCTCAGCGGCGGTCAGCAGCAGCGGGTGGCGGTGGCCCGCGCGCTGGCCCTGGACCCGCCGCTGATCCTGGCCGACGAACCCACCGCGCAGCTGGACTTCGTCCGGGCCGGCGAGGTGGTGCAACTGCTGCGGGTGCTCGCCGCCGGTGACCGCGTCGTGGTGGTGGCCACCCACGACACCCGGATCGTGCCGCTCGCCGACATCGTGATCCAGCTGTCGCCTACCGCGACGCCCGCCCCGGCGCCCGCCCAGCAGGCGCCGGTCCGGCTGGGACCCGGTGCGGTGCTGCTGGAACAAGGCACCGTGGAGGATCTGATCTACGTCGTCACCGAGGGCGAGGTGGAGATCGCGCCGGAATCCACCGATGCCGGCGGGGGCCTGCTCAAGATCGGCAAACCGGACAACTACGCCGGGCAGCTCGGGCCGATGGTCCGCATCCCGCGCTCGGCCACGGTCCGCGCGCCGCGCGAGGCGACCGTGGTGAGCTACACCGTGGACGCGTTCCGCCGGCAGTTCGGCAACCCACCGGATCCCGACGGCCAGGACGGGCCCGCATCAACCTGACCGTCGCTGCGGCGTGCCTTGGGCACCGGCGCGCACCGGCACGAGATGATGGCTGTCATGGCTGATTTGACCCGCCGGGCTGCACTGCGCCTCGGGGTCGGTGCGGCCGGCGCTGCGAGCCTGCTCGGGTCGGGCACGCTGCTATCGGCGGAGTCGCAGGCCACCGGCAACGCCTACCCCACCCGGGAGTCGGGGTCGTTCGTGTCCGCGGCCCGCGGCGGGCTGGAGACCAACTGGATCATCGCCCGGCCACCGGGGCAGACCGCGCCGTTGCGGCCGGTGATCGCCCTGCACTGCAAGGACGGCGATGCGGCCTGGGTGATGGATCTGGGCGTCGAGGAGGAGCTGGCGAAACTGACCGCGTCGGGCCGGCCGCCGTTCGCGGTGGTGGCCGTCGACGGCGGCAACACCTACTGGCGGCCGCACGGCTCCGGCGAGGACTCCGGGGCGATGGTGCTGACCGAGCTGATCCCGATGCTGGCCGACAAGGGCATCGACACCTCGCGGGTCGGGTTCATGGGCTGGTCGATGGGCGGCTACGGCGCGATGCTGCTGGGCACCCGGCTGGGTCCGGCTCGGACCGCCGGCATCTGCGCGATCAGCCCGGCGATCTACATGACCTACTTCGGCGCGCCCGCCGGGGCGTTCGACAGTGTCGATGACTGGCGGACCAACTCTGCTTTCAGCCTGGCGCCCCGGCTCGCGCCGATCCCGCTGCGGGTCGACTGCGGCACATCGGACAGTTTCTACTACGCGACCAACCATTTCGTCGGCCAGCTGAATCCCCGGCCGGCGGGCGGGTTCGCGCCGGGCGGCCACGACGTGACCTACTGGCGGGGGCAGTTGCCGGCCGAGTTGGCCTGGCTGGGTTCGTGATTCGGCCGGCCGGATCAACCGGATCGTTCGACTTTCCCGGACATCACCGCGCGAACCGGCGTAACCGCAGGCTGTTCGTCACCACCAGAACCGACGAGGCGGCCATCGCGGCACCCGCGATCATCGGATTGAGCAACCCCGCCGCCGCCAGCGGAATCGCGGCGACGTTGTAACCGAACGCCCAGACGAGGTTCTGCCGGATGATGCGGAGCGTACGCGCCGAGAGTCGCAGCGCGGTCGGAACCGTGGCAAGGTCACCGCGGACCAAGGTCAGGTCACCGGCCTCGATGGCGGCGTCGGTGCCGGTGCCCATCGCCATGCCGATGTCGGCGGTGGCCAGGGCCACCGAGTCGTTGACGCCGTCGCCGACCATCGCCACCCGTCGGCCCTTCGCCTGCAGGGCCTTGATCGCGTCGGCCTTGTCGGTGGGCAGCACATCGGCGATGACGTCGGCCGGGTCGATCCCGACCTCGCCGGCCACCTTGCGCGCCACCGCCGCGCCGTCGCCGGTGAGCAGCACCGGGGTGATGCCCATCGCCCTGAGCTCGGCCACCGCGGCCGCGCTGCTGGGCCGCACGGTGTCGGTCAGCGTGATCGTCCCGCGCTCCCGGCCGTCCCAGGAGACCTCGACGGCCGTCCCGGTCTGGTGCGCGGCGGCCGACCGGCTGACCTCGACCCGCACCCCGTCGACCACGCCGGTCACCCCGTGGCCGGGCCGGCTGGCGAACTCGGTCACCCGTTCGATCGGATGCCCGGCCGCTTTCGCCCCGGCGACGATGGCCGCGGCGATCGGGTGCTCGGACCCCGATTCGACGGCGGCGGCGCGCGCCAGCACGGTGTCGGGGTCCTCCCCGCGGTTGACCGCGAGACCGCCGACGGACATCACGCCGGTGGTGACCGTTCCGGTCTTGTCCAGCACGACGGTGTCGATGTCCTTGACGGCCTCGAGGACCTGCGGGTTCTTGATCAGGATGCCCAGCTGCGCGCCGCGGCCGGTACCGACCAGGATGGCGGTCGGTGTGGCCAGGCCCAGCGCGCACGGGCAGGCGATGATCAGCACCGCGACGGCCGCGGTGAACGCCGCCGCCGCGGGTTGCCCGGCCAGCAGCCACCCGGCCAGGGTGAGCGCCGCGATCACCAGCACCACCGGGACGAACACCGCCGACACCCGATCGGCCAGCCGCTGAATCGACGCCTTGCCGGCCTGGGCGTCGGTGACCAGCTGGGCCATCCGGGCCAGCTGGGTGTCGGCGCCCACCTTGGTCGCGCGGACCAGCACCAGCCCGGTGGTGTTGAGTGATCCGCCCAGCACCGGGTCACCGTCTCCGACATCGACGGGAAGCGACTCGCCGGTCATCGCCGAGGTGTCCAGCGCGGTGCTGCCGTCGATGACGACGCCGTCGGTGGCGACCCGCTCACCCGGCCGGACCACGATGACGTCGCCCACCCGCAGGTCGGCGATCGGCACCCGGATCTCCTTCAGGCCGTCATCGCCGCGCCGCATCACCGCGGCGTCCTTGGCGCCCAGTTCCAGTAGCTCGCGCAGCGCCGCACCCGCCGAGCGTTTGGCGTGCGCCTCGGCGTAGCGCCCGGCCAGCAGGAAGACCGTGACCACCGCCGCCACCTCGAAATACAGGTGCCCCGATCCGGTGACGACCGCGACCACCGACCACAGGTAGGCCGCGCAGGTGCCCAGCGACACCAGGGTGTCCATCGTGGCGGCCCCGTGCAGGGCGGTGCGCAGCGCGGCCCGGTGGAACGGATAGCCACCCCACACCACGATCGGGGTGGTCAGCGCGAACGCCACCCAGCCCCAGCCGCTGAACTGCCAGGCCATCACCATCGACAGCGCCACCACCGGGAGGGCCAGCAGCGTCGAGCCGATCAGCCGGGGGCGCAGTTGGCCGGCCGGCACATGTGCATGGTCAGAGGCGTGCTCGGCCGGGTGCTCGTGCGCCGCGCCGATCACCGCGGCCTGGTAGCCGACGGATTCCACGGCCCGCAGCAGGTCGCCGGCGGAGACACTCGCCTCGTGTTCGACGTGGGCGCGTTCGACCGCGAGATTCACCGTGGCCTGCACCCCGTCCAGCGCGTTCAAGCCGCGCTCCACCCGCGCCGCGCACGACGCACAGGTCATTCCCCGCAGTTCCAGGTCGGTGGTGATCACCCCGCCGATGATACCCCCACCGGGTATATGGACCCGGATCGGCGGCGGGCCCTGCGCAGCCGGGCGGCACCCACCACCGCCAGCACGCCGGCGGCCGTGGCCAACAGCAGCGCCAGCAGCAACATCCGGGGGTGGTACGTCACCGAGGTGGTGGCCGGCTCACCGTCGATCACCGGGGCGACCAGCACCAGGTAGCGAACGTTCAGCCAGCTCGCCGCGCAACCCACCGCAGCGGCCCCGGCCAGGATCAGCTCGGCGATCGCCCGGAGGATCGGGGCCCTCACCATGACGATTCTTCGGCATCGCCGTCGAGGTCGGGTCGGGTCAGCTCGCCGGGTGGGACCGCCTGCGGGATGAGCTCGTTCAGCGCCGCCCGCAGCCTGCGGTGATCACGCGCCCAGGCCTGCACCGTGCGGCGCCCCTTCAGGCGCAGCCCGATGCCCGTCCGGCGGCGCGGTACCCCGCTCAGCTCGCCCAGCGCCCGAGCCTCCTGCCACTTCTCCGGTGGCGGTTTGCCCCACCCGGTGGGCCGCTTGGCCTCGGGGTAGATCATCACGATGTCGGCGATCTTGAGGGTTTCGGTGCCCTGCCGCAGGGTGTTCTCGGTCAACTCGACGGAGGTGTGGATGCGGGCCGCCTTCACCTGGACGGCCAGCATGGTGGAGACCAGCCCCATCAGGACGAGGGGAATCACCGGCTGGAACCCGTAGCCGCCGGAGTTCTGGATCAGCATCAGCAGTACCGCCGCGACCGGGCCGAACAGCACCCAGTACCAGCTGGCGCCGTGTTCGAAGAACAGCGGTGCGGGTTGCGCGGTCGGCTCGGGTTCAGACATGTCGGGTCAGCCTAACGCGGCGCCGCTACCCGAAAAACCGGTGGTTCTTTCACCAGAGCTCTCAGGCCGTCGTCCAGACCAGCAGCTCCTCGACCGGCCAGGTGTTGACGATCCGCTCGGTCGCAATCTCGGCGTCAAGCGCGCGCTGGGCGCCGAAGCCGAGGAAGTCGAGCTGCCCGGGAGCATGCGCGTCGGTGTCGATGCTGAACAGACACCCCAACTCGTGGGCGAGATGCAGCAGTCGGGTTGGTGGGTCCCGTCGTTCCGGGCGGCAGTTGATCTCCACCGCGGTGTTGTGCTCGCGGCAGGCGGTGAACACCGCCTCAGCGTCGAACTGCGACTCCGGCCGCCGACCGCGCCCACCGGTCACCAGCCGCCCGGTGCAGTGCCCGAGTACGTTGACCCGCGGATCGGAGACCGCGCGCACCATCCGCCGCGTCATCGCGCCCGACTCCATCGCCAGCTTGGAGTGCACACTGGCAACCACGATGTCGAGTCGCTCCAGTAACTCCGGTTCCTGATCCAGGCTGCCGTCGTCGAGGATGTCGACCTCGATGCCGGTCAGGATCCGCAGCGGCGCAAACCGCTCCCGCAGCCCGTCGATCACCTCGAGTTGGTAGCGCAGCCGCTGCGGCGAGAGCCCGTTGGCGATGGTCAGCCGCGGGGAATGATCGGTCAGCGCGCAGTAGTCATGCCCCAGCGCCGCCGCGGTGGTCATCATCTCCTCGATCGGCGCTGAGCCGTCCGACCAGTCCGAATGCAGATGCAGGTCGCCGCGCAACGCCGCGCGCAACACCCCACCACCCAGATCCGCCGCCTCGCCGCGCAACCGCACCAGGGTTTCGGGCTCAACCCCGGCCCAGGCCTGTGCGATCACCGCGGCGGTCTTCGGTCCGATACCCGGCAGGGACTGCCAGCTCTCGGCCAGGCCATGGCGGCGCCGCTCGTCGTCACCCAGGGCCTCGATGACGTCGGCGGCGCGGCGATAAGCCATCACCCGGCGCGGGTCCTCGCGGGCCCGGTCCTTGTAGAACGCGATCTGGCGCAGTGCCTCCACCGGATCCATCAGCCCAGTCTGCCGTCGGTGACGGGGCGCCAGCGGCTGAACCGGCTACCGGGTGAAGTACTCCTGGGCGTCGGCGCGGTGCAGCAGATAAGTCCCCGCGGCGATCAGCACCGAACCGACGATGCCGGTGACGGCGACGGTGACCGCGACCGCCGGGCGGGCGTCGGCGTGCGACAGGCCGCTCACCGCGTACACCACCGAGGCGATCCCGCCGCCGGTCAACCCGGTGCGGGCCCAGCGGTACCCGGAGCGCATCAGCATCAGGAACGTCGCCACCACGACGACCACCACCAGTGCGGTCAGCCCCACCATCGGGTAAGTCACCGGCAGCTCGGCGATCTCCGGCGACGCCAGCAGGCCTACCACGTATCCGGTGGTCATCAACGGCAGCGCGGCCAGCCACAGCCAGAACCCGGTGTCGACGTCCGCCGGACGGGCGGGCCGGGTCGCGGCCGGTGACTGCGACGCGATCTCCGGCCCGGTCACTTCAGCCAGCCGGCCGCTTCGGCCGCCCAGTAGCTCAGCACGATGTCGGCCCCGGCGCGCCGGATGCCGACCAGCGACTCGAGTGCGGCCGCCCGCCCGTCGATCCAGCCGTTGGCGGCCGCCGCCGCGATCATCGCGTACTCCCCGGAGACCTGGTAGGCGGCGAGCGGAACCGGGGACACCGCGGCCGCGGCCGCGATCACGTCCAGGTAGCCCATGGCGGGCTTGACCATCACGATGTCGGCGCCCTCGGCGAGGTCGAGGGTGACCTCACGCAGTGCCTCGCGGGCGTTGCCGGGCTCCTGCTGATACGTGCGGCGGTCCCCCTCCAGACTGGACGCGACGGCCTCACGGAACGGGCCGTAGAACGCCGAAGCGAACTTCGCCGCGTAGGCCAGGATCACGGTGTCGCTGCGCCCCGCGGCGTCCAGCCCGTCACGGATAGCGGCGACCTGGCCATCCATCATGCCGCTCGGGCTCACCACGTGGGCACCGGAATCCGCCTGTGCCACAGCAAGTTCCACGTATCGCTTCAGGGTGGTGTCGTTATCGACCCGGCCCCGTTCGTCGAGCACCCCGCAGTGGCCGTGGTCGGTGAATTCGTCCAGGCAGGTGTCGGCCATCAACACGGTGGCATCACCGAGGTCGGCGGCCAGGTCGCGCAGCGCGATGTTGAGGATCCCGTCGGGGTCGGTGCCCGCTGAACCTGCGCTGTCCTTGTCGGCCTCCGCGGGAACCCCGAACAGCATCAGCCCACCCACTCCGGCGGCCACCGCGTCGGCGGCCGCGGAGCGCAGCGAATCGCGGGTGTGCTGAACCACGCCGGGCATGGAGGCTATCGGCCTGGGCTCGTCGATGCCGTCGGCGACGAACATCGGCAGCACCAGATGCCGTGGCTCCAGCGAGGTTTGCGCCGCCAGGCGGCGCAGCGCCGGCGTGGACCGCAGCCGGCGCGGACGCTGCCGCGGAAAGGCCATGCGGTTAGCGCCTGCGGCTCTTCTTACGCGGCGGCGGCAAGGCGCCCTCGGCCCGCAGCCGGGCGGCGTGCTCGGCCAGCGCGTCGACCAGCGGACCCACCGCAGCCGTCTCGGGCTGCACGTCGACCCGCAGCCCGAATTCGGCTGCCGTCTCGGCCGTCTTGGGGCCGATGCAGGCCACGATGGTCCGGGCGTGCGGCTTGCCGGCGATGCCGACCAGGTTGCGCACCGTGGAACTCGAGGTGAAGCACACCGCGTCGAACCCGCCGGTCTTGATCATCTCCCGGATGGTCGCCGGCGGCGGGGCGGCCCGCACCGTGCGGTAGGCCGTGACGTCCTCGATCTCCCAGCCCCGCTCGCGCAGACCCTCGGCCAGCGTCTCGGTGGCGATGTCGGCGCGCGGCAGCAACACCCGGTTGACCGGATCGAAAACGTCGTCATACGGCGGGAATTCGTCGAGCAGGCCCAGCGAGGACTGCTCCCCGGAGGGCACCAGCTCAGGACTGATCCCGAACGCTCGGACCCGCTCCGCGGTGGCCTCACCGACGCAGGCGATCTTCACTCCGGAGAACGCGCGGGCGTCCAGACCGAACTCACCGAACTTCTCCCACACCGCGCGCACCGCGTTGGTCGAGGTGAACACCACCCACTGGTAGCGGCCGTCCACCAAACCCTTGACGGCCCTTTCCATCTGGGCCGGGCTCCGCGGCGGTTCCACGGCGATGGTGGGCACCTCCACCGGCAGGGCACCGTGGGAGACCAGCCGATCGCTCATCTCCCCGGCCTGGTCCTTGGTGCGCGGCACCAGAACCGTCCAGCCGTACAGGGCACGGCTCTCCCACCAGTTCAGCTTGGACCGGTGGTTCACCGTCTTGCCGATGGTCACCACCAGCGTCCCGGCGGTGGTCTCCTGACCATTGGGCAGGATGACCGGGTCGATACCGGCCAGCGCCGCGGGCTCGGTCAACCCGCTGAGACTGGACTCGATCGAGCGCTGCGCACAGGTGGTGCCCGACGTGGTGACCACGCACGGGGTGGAATCCGAGAGCCCGTACTCGATCAGGGTGCGGGCCGCCTCCGGCAGGTGCGAGGTGGTGGCCTGCAGGATCAGCGGGCCCGGGGCGGCGGCCAGAGCGGCCCAATCCACCTGCGGGTCGCGGACGTCGGCCACGGTGTGCGACGAGCCGAGCGGCAGGCCGGCGTAGGTGGGCACCGCGCTGGTGGCCGGCAGGCCCGGCACGATCTCGAACGTCACGTTGGTGCGGGCAACCGCGTTGACCTCGGTGATGACGGCGTCGACCGACAGTGGGTCGCCGGCCACCAGTCGCACCACGTCGGCGCCGGACCGCGCCTCGGCGATCAGGATCTTGGCCACCTCGGCCGGTTCGCCCAGCGCCGGGCGGATGTCGGGCCCACCCGGGACGGTCGTCGCAGCGTCATCGATGTCGGAGGCCCCGGAGGCCTCGGAGGCGTCGGAAGCGTCGGCGGCGTCGTCGGCGTCGTCGTGGGCCTTCTCCGCCTTGTCGGCCTTGGGGTCCGGCGGCACCGGCCCGGCGATCGGCGGCAGGTCGGTACCGACCAGCCCCAGCACCGCCTCGGGCACGTCGGGGTCGATGAACACCAGCGCGGCATTCGTCAGCGCCGTCCGCGCCCGCGTCGTCAGCAGACCCGGGTCGCCGGGACCCGAGCCGACGAACACGATGCGGCCCGGCTTGGGCTTCTGCCCTCGCACGCTCACTTGGCGAGCCATTCCCTACTCCCAGTCACTTCAGCCACTCCGAGCGCGGCTGTCTTCACCGCGCGTCCGACATCAGCTCGCGCGCACCCAACTCGAACAGTTCCCCCGCGACCGACACGCCCAGTTCCCGGGCTCGGTCCGGACTGCCGATGCCGGACGCGCGGATCACGTCGGATCCGTCCAGCGCCGCCACACAACCGCGCAGCGACAGCTCGTCGAAGACTCGGCCGTCCTCATCGATGGACTCGACCACCTCGGCGATCGCGCCCACCGGTGCGGAACAACCCGCCTCCAGTTCGGCGAGCAGGGTCCGCTCGGCGGTGACCGCACGGCGGGTGTCGGTGTCATCCAACTCCGCCAGCAACACCGCCAGTGCGGTATCGCCGGCGCGACACTCCACCGCCAGTGCACCTTGGGCCGGAGCCGGCAACATCTGCACCGGTTCCAGCGTCTCGGTGACCGCGTCGAGGCGTCCCAGTCGGGCCAAACCCGCCCGGGCTACCACGATGGCGTCGAGTTCGCCGCTGCTTACCCTGTTCAACCTGGTATCTAGGTTGCCTCGTAGGGGGCGAATTTCCAAACCGAGACCCAATGCTCTAAGCTGTGCGGCCCGCCGGGGCGACGAAGTGCCCACCACCGCCCCCGCCGGCAGCTCTCCCAGCACCAGCCCGTCGCGCGCCACCAGCGCGTCCCGGGGGTCCTCGCGGGGCGGAATCGCGGCCAGCAGGAAACGTGGATCCTCCGCCGTAGGCAGGTCCTTGTGCGAGTGCACCGCGGCATCGACCCGGCCGTCGGCGATGGCCTCGCGCAGCGCGGCGGTGAAGACTCCCACCCCCAGGTCGGCGATCGGGCCCGACGAACGGTCCCCGACGGTGCTGATCTTGACCAGTTCCGCGGGGTGTCCGGCCGCCACCAAGGCGTCGCGAACGGTCCCGGCCTGAGTGGTGGCCAGCAAGCTGGCCCGGGTACCGATACGGATTACTTCACCCAAAACGTCTACCCGGCCGACCCGGTTTCGGCGCCGACGTCCAGTCCGTTCGGCACCACTGGCAATTCACCGGCGGTCGCGACCGCGTCCACGGCGGTCGGATCGAGCTCGAAGAGCTCGCGAAGCGCTTCGGCGTAGCTGTCACCGCCGGGCGAGCTGGCCAGCTGTTTGACCCGCACGGTGGGGGCATGCAGCAGCTTGTCCACGACGCGGTGCACGGTGCGCGCCACCTCCTCGCGCTGCGCGGTGTCCAGATCCGGCAGCCGGTGATCCAGCCGCAGCAACTCGGCGGTGACCACGTCGGCGGCACGCTGGCGCAGCGCGGTCACGGTCGGGGTGACCTCGGCCATCCGCTGTCCGGCCAGGTAGGTGGCAACCTCGCGGGCCACGATGCCGTGCGCGGCGTCGGTGTCGGAGCTGGCGACCTGCGCCGACGGCTCGCGCTGGATCCGTTGCATGTCGATGACGTGCACCCCGGGCAGCCCGGCGACCGCGGCGTCGACGTCTCGCGGCATGCCCAGATCACAGATCACCAGCGGCTGGGTCGCCTCGTCGCGGTCTCCGTCGGCGAGTGCGTGGTGCACGTCGGCCAGCGACACGACCGGGCTCACCGCCCCGGTGCAGCACACCACGACGTCGGCGTCGGCCAGGGTCGCCGCCATCCGGTCCAGGGCGACGGCTTCGGCGGCGACGCCACCGTCGCGGACCTTGCGAGCCAGGCGCTGGGCGCGCGACAGCGAGCGGTTGACCACATGAATGCGTTCCACACCGGCTCGCGCCAGGTGCGCCGCGGACAGCGCACCCATCGATCCGGCGCCGATCACCACCGCGGACCGTCCCTGTAATCCGTTGTCGCCCAGTTGTTTGTCGGCGATTCCCAGGGCCACCGACACCACCGAGGCGCCGGCGGCGTCGATCCCGGTTTCCGAGTGCACCCGCTTGCCCACCGACAGCGCCCGCTGCGCCAGTTCGTGCAGCACCCGGCCGACGGTGTTGTTGGCCTCGGCGGAGGCGTAGGCCCGGCGCACCTGCCCCAGCACCTGCTGTTCGCCGACGACCGCCGAGTCCAGACCGCTGGCCACCGAGAACAGATGCTCGACGGCGGCCTCGCTGTAGCGGACATAGGCGTATTTGGTCAGGTCGGTCATCGACATGCCGGAGTGTTCGGAAAGCACCTGCCCGATCGCCGACAGCCCGGCGTGGAACGCCTCGACGACGGCGTAGATCTCGACCCGGTTGCAGGTCGACAGGATCATCGCCTCGGTGACGAGCGGCGATTCCAGCACCTGCTCGACGATCTTGGCCTGATCGGATTCAGCGGTGCTGAGCTGCTCGAGTACCGAGACGGGGGCACTGCGATGCGAGACCCCGAAGAGCAGGACGCTCACGGCAATATCACCTGGTCCGCTCCTTGCTGTCACCCGTGAACAAACTTCACTCCACGGTAAGGCTAAAGCGCTGGCCCACCAAATTCGGCGAGATCGGCGCGCAGCCTGGCCTCGTCGACCTCCCAATAGCTGTGCTCGCGCCCGTCGAGCAGTACCACCGGCAACCGGTCGCCGAATTCCGCGCGCGGGGCGCTGTCACCGGCCGCTGCGGCGGCGTCGACGTCGACTGCGTGCAGGTCGAACCCCAGCTCAGTGGCCAGCTGCGTCAGCTGGGCGTGCACCTGGACGCAGACCGGACAACCGTCGCGGGTCAGCAGCTGCACCTGATGGCGGGTCATGAGTTCAGTGTGGCGCAGGGTCGCTATGTTTTCGATATGGCCAGCGGAAGTGCGGTGTCGATCACGAACCTGCTGTACCGCTACGCCGAGTTGATGGACGCCGGTGACCTGGAGTCGGCCGCGGCGTTGTTCACCCACGCCCGGATCAAGGCCGACGCCGAGGGCACCGCCGTCCTCGACAGCGCCGAGCTGCTGGCGCTATGGCGCGGGCTGGTCAAGATCCACCCGGACGGCACCCCGCGCACCAAACACGTCGTCACCAACCCGATCCTCGACATCGACGAGGAGGCCGGCACCGCGACCTGCCGGTCCTACTACACCGTGCTGCAACAGAGCGACGCCGTGCCGCTGCAGGTGGTTGCCGCCGGCCGCTATCACGACGAGTTCGAGCGGGTCGACGGCGTCTGGCGGTTCAGTTTCCGGGATTATTCGATGCTGGAGCTCACCGGAGATTTGCGCGATCACCTGCGGGTCTTCGGGGGCGGGTCCGGTTAGGGTTGATGGCGGCCGGACGACCGGCCGTCAGCACGCAGCGGAAGGAGCCGGTGATGGCTTTGCCCGGCCCTACCGACGGGGATTCCGCAGCGGGCGCCGATCTGGAGTCGCCGGCCGGCGGGGATTTCGCAGCGAGCGCCGAGCGGGCGCTGGCCGACGTGGGCGAGGCCGCCACGCCCGCCCCGGTCGACCTGACCGCAGCCGCGTTCTTCGACGTCGACAACACCCTGGTGCAGGGCTCCTCGATGGTGCATTTCGGGCGCGGGCTGGCCGCCCGCAACTACTTCACCTACCGCGACGTCATCGGGTTCCTCTACGCCCAGGCCAAGTTCCAGCTGACCGGCCGGGAGAACAGCGACGATGTCGCGGCCGGCCGGCGCAAGGCGCTGGCGTTCATCGAGGGGCGGCCGGTGTCCGAGCTGGTGGAGTTGGGCGAGGAGATCTACGACGAGATCATCGCCGACAAGATCTGGCCCGGCACCCGCGAGCTGGCCCAGATGCATCTCGACGCCGGCCAGCAGGTGTGGCTGGTCACCGCCACCCCCTACGAGTTGGCCGAGACCATCGCCCGGCGGCTAGGGCTGACGGGCGCACTGGGCACCGTCGCCGAATCGATCGACGGGGTGTTCACCGGCCGGCTGGTCGGCGAGATCCTGCACGGGCCCGGCAAGGCCCACGCGGTGCGCTCGCTGGCCATTCGGGAGGGGCTGAACCTGCGGCGCTGCACCGCCTACTCCGACAGCTTCAACGACGTGCCGATGCTGTCGCTGGTCGGCACCGCGGTGGCGATCAACCCGGATGCCGCGCTGCGGGAGATGGCGCGCAAGCGCGGCTGGGAGATCCGCGACTTCCGCACCGCGCGGCGGGCGGCGCGTATCGGTGTGCCCTCGGCGCTGGCGCTGGGGGCCGTCGGCGGGGCCCTGGCTGCGGCCGTGGCGCACCGGAACGAGCGCCCGTAGCCCGCACGCTGATAAGCTTCCGCCGCCGAACACCACGGCGAGCGGAGGGGTAGACCGGCATGGCAGTACACACCGAGTCCCAGGGGATCATCGGCACGCACTACCGGTTTCCGGACTACTTCGAGGTCGGCCGGGAGAAGATCCGGGAGTTCGCCCGCTCGGTCAAGGATGAACACCCCGCCCACTTCGATGAGGACGCCGCCGCCGCGACCGGGCATCCCGGCCTGATCGCGTCACTGACGTTCCTGGCGGTCGCCGGGCGCCAGGTACAGCTGGAGATCTTCGAGAAGTTCGACATCCCGATCAACATCGCCCGGGTGCTGCACCGCGACCAGAAGTTCACCTTCCACCGGCCGATCATGGCCGGGGACAAGCTGTACTTCGACACCTACCTGGACTCGGTGATCGAGTCCCACGGCACGGTGGTCAGCGAGGTCCGCAGCGAAGTCACCGACGCCGAGGGCAAGCCGGTGGTGACCAGCGTCGTCACCATGCTCGGCGAGTCGGTCAACCAGGACGCCGACACCGAGGCGGCGACGATCGCCGCCATCGAGGCGATGCGCAACCGCAGCAAGCAGTAGGCGACAATCCGTTCGGCGAGCGTGCGCAGTTGTACGCCCGTCAGCGGCGTGTCGTGGGCAAACACGCACGCTCGCGCCGATTGGGGCTCGCGCCGATTGGGGCGCCCGCCGGTTTGGGCGTCAGCCGAAGAACATGTTGCGGCGGCCGGCCAACACCCGGTACAGCGTCTGCTGAATCGTCTCGCGCACCTGGTCGGTCAGCTCGAAGGTGACCATCGGGTCGTCGGCGGCGCCGGCCTCGTAGCCGGTGGTCTCGATCGGCTCGCCGAAGGTGATGTGCCACTTCGACGGCAGCGGCACCAGACCGGCGGGACCGGCCAGCGGGAACAGCGGGGTGATCGGGAAGTAGGGCACACCGAGCAGCCGGGCCAACAGCTTGACATCGGCGATCATCGGGTAGATCTCCTCGGAGCCGACAATCGAGCACGGCACGATCGGTGCCCCGGTGTGCAGCGCGGCCGACACGAAGCCCCCGCGACCGAACCGCTGCAGCTTGTAGCGGTCCTTGAACCGCTTGCCCAGGCCCTTGTAGCCCTCCGGGAACACCGCCGTCAGCTCGCCGGCCGCCAGCAACCGGTGCGCGTCGACGGTGCAGGCCATGGTGTGGCCCGCCTTGCGCGCGGCCGGCCCGATCAGCGGCAGGTCAAACACCAGGTCCGCGCCGAGCATCCGCAGGTCGCGATGGGACGGGTGGTGGTCGTGCACCGCCACCGAGAGCATCAGCGCATCCATCGGCAGCACACCGGCGTGGTTGGCCACCACCAGCGCCGGGCCGGCGGCCGGAAGGTTCTCGATGCCGCTGACCTCGACCCGGAACCACTCGTTGAAGAAGAACCGCAGCAACGGCAGCGCGATGGCCTCGTTGAAGTGCGGATCGAATCCGAACTCGTCGACCTGGTAGTCCCCGGTGACCCGCTCCCGCAGGAACCCGACGACGGCGGCCACCCGCCGGGCGAATTCGCCCTGGGCCGGTTCGGCCTCGGCGCCCGAAGCCCCCGCGGCGGAGCGGCGCTCATCGATCTCGCGGATGACCGCGGCGATCTGCTCGGTCGAGGCCCGCTCGTTGGATCCGGCCAGCGTCGACGGGTGCCGACGGGCAGATCCCGAATTTTTGTGCAGCGGAATGACTTTGGCTTTTGCATCACCAGCCATAAAGCTAACCTCCCCGCACCCTGTTGAAACTGATGTCGCCCAGTCGTTGAGCCGCACTCACCGTGCGCCGCTCCATCGACTCCACCCAGCTGGGGTCGATGATCGGATTGAGACCGCGCCCCCGCACGTAGTCGTCGAATGCCTCGGCAGTGGTCCACTTCGTGCTGTACCCGAGCTCGGTTCGCATTCTAGTCGTATCCATCACGCGACCAAAGCTGAGATAGTTCAGCTGCTCCCGGTTGATCTCGGTGTAATTGTTCGCCCGCCGCAGCGAATCCAGCGCCCACAGGCCCAGCCCGGGTAGCGGCAACGGGATCCGGCCCGAGCGGCGGATCGCCTGCGACATCATGATGATGCCGTAGGCGCCGACGTTGAAGGTTCCCGCCTTACCGGCCATGGTGGCCCGTTCCAGGGCGCCCAGCGCATCCTGCTCGTGCAGCAGCTGCAGGCGGGCGTCGCGGCCCAGCACCATCGGCACCAGCGGGCCGTCGAGATAGCGCGACAGCGCGGTGTCCATGGCCGGGCCGATCATGTTGGCCATCCGCAGGATGGTGACCGCGACGTCCGGCCGGCGCCGGCCCAACCCGCGGGCGTAGCCCTCGATGTCGATGCTGTCGCGGGGGAACCCCTGAGTGGGCGGCCGATGGCTGGTGCTGTCCTCGGTGAACAGGACCGGGTCACGCGAGCAGGAGCCGTAGACCTCCGACGTCGACTTGAGCACCACCCGGCGCACCGAAGGCGCCTTCTGGCAGGCAGCGAACAACTGCATGGCGCCCATCACGTTGAGCTCCTTCAGCGCCGCCGCGCCGCCGGTGCGCGGCACATACGACGCCGCTGCCGCGTGCACCACGGTGTCGACCTCGCTGTTTCGAATCACCTTGGCGATAAAGGGATTGCGAATGTCGGCGCGGACGAATTCGGCGCGTCCCATCCGGCGCAGCATGTTTTTGCTCGGCATCACCGCATCCACCGCGATCACCCGGTTGATCAAGGGGTTCTGCGTGAGCCTGGCGGTCAGAAAGCCGCCCAGAAACCGGCATGCGCCGGTGACCAACACGACCTTGGGGTAGTGCCGGACGTCGCTTCGCGTGCTGTCGCTCGGGGGGCCGGCCTCGTCCACTCCGCAAGCCTAACGGCCACCGGAGAAAAGCAATACCGGCGATCGGCCGTCCCCGGCCGGCGCGGAGGCCGGGGGGCCCGGCGGGGTTACTTACCGAGTTTTCTGCGCTGGACCCGGGTACGGCGAAGCAGCTTGCGGTGCTTCTTCTTCGACATGCGCTTGCGCCGCTTCTTGATGACTGAACCCATGAACTCCGCTATCTGCTTCTGCCCGCGCCGCCGGAGGGGCGCTGGGCGAACTTGCTCGACCCGGTCACTTTACCCGTAGGCGGGCGCCGGACAGAAAACCGGCACTTGAACGGACCCACAACACAGCCGACCCCGGGCGTCGCCGTGCGGCGACGCCCGGGGGGCGCTTACCTGTCGAGCGGCGGTCAGCCCGCGTCGAAGAAGGAGGTCTCCAACAGGTCGTGCACTGCCTTGGCGTGCACCCGAAAGGACCGTCCCACCCGTACCGCGGGCAGCTCGCCGTTGTGCACCAGGCGGTACACCGTCATCTTGCTGACCCGCATCAGCGCAGCCACCTCGGCCACGGTGAGAAATTGTGTCCGACCCGCGTCGGCAGCGCCGGCATCCCGTGCCGCCCTGCCGCCAGCCGAGTCTCGTGCCGAAGGCCCGTTCGCAGACGTCATCGTTACCCATTTCAATCAGGCACGTGCAGCCCCAGCGGCTTCCCCTCCGCTGCGTCCACACGCACAGACATAGAGGAGAATAGCGGGACGAATGGGGTTCCTGCGACGGGTGAGAGGCAATATGTGAAAAATAAGTGAATTACTCGGATGTAATTCTTAGCTGCTCAGAGCATGTTTTTGCGGCCTGAACCGCCCGATCGACCGAGGTCCGCAGGCCACCGGCCTCCAGTTCCCGCAGCGCGGCCGCGGTGGTCCCCCCCGGGGACGTCACCATCGCTCTCAGCTGTGCCGGGGCGGTGTCGATGACCGCGGTACCCGCCGTCTCGCTGCGCTCGTCCAACAACATCTGCGCCGCCCCTGCCATGGTCTGCACGGCCAGATCGGTGGCCGCCTGCCGGCTCAGCCCGGCCGCCACCCCGGCATCCACCAGCGCCTCCACCATCAAGAAGAAGTAGGCCGGCCCGGAGCCCGACACCGCGGTGACCGCGTCCAGCTGTTCTTCCGGAACGATCGCCACCGTGCCGACGCATTCGAACAGCGCGGCCACCTGCTCGACCTGCTCGCTGCTGGCGAACCGGCCCTTGGCCAGCGCGCTGGCCCCCGCGCCGACCTTGACCGGGGTGTTGGGCATCACCCGGATCACCGCGGCTCCCGCCGGCAGCTTGGACTCCACGTAGCCGGTGGTGACACCGGCCACGATCGACACCAAGACCTGCTCGGGGCTGTCACCGGAGGCGGCGGTGACGTTCTTGGCGAACTCGGCGACCACGGAGTCGACGTCCTGCGGCTTGACCGCGACGACCACGATGGACGCGTTCTCCATCGCGTCGGCGACCGAGGTCACCAGCACCGAATACTTCTCGGAGAGCTGGCGGACCCGGTCACCGAACCGCTCGGCGACCACCAGGTCCTTGACCGGGCGCCCCGCCGCCAGCAAGCCCGCCAGCAGCGCTTCGCCCATGTTGCCGCCGCCGATGATCGCGATTCTGGCCATGGCGACAGCATGGCAGATGCGCCCCTTGGGCACCCCCGGGGACGCGCTAGCGGGCGGGAACCATCGCCAGTTGTCGGGACTGCACCACGATCCGGCCCTCGCAGTCGACCACGGTGTGGTCCTCGTCGAACCAGTCCTGACCGATCTGCACGCAGCTGCAGATCACCCGCAGCCAACCGTCGGCCGGGATGGCCCGCAGGTAAGCGGTGAGCTGCACCGTGGGCGCCCAGCCATTGCGATCGACGGCGAAGGTCACCGGCGCCGACACATCGCCGCACAGCAGCGCGAACAGCACGTCTGGTGCGGCGTCTTTGGGGCGCACCCACATCTCGATCACCGGCGGGCCGCCATCGGAGCGCGGGCCGAGCGTGGTCAGCGCCGGCCGGATATCGCAGCCGTGCGCAAGGTGCACGATGTGTTCCATCGGATGGCCCGGACCGATCGGCTCCAAGCCGGGCGGCGGCTCCGGCGTCATCAACGGCACCACCGGGTTGAACGACAGCAGTGGCGGCGCGTGGTGCTCCGGCTCGCCCAGCGTGACGACGGCGCGCACCGCGGTGCGCTCGCCCTGGTTGAGTTCGACGTCGACGAGGCTGACCCGGCGGCCGCGCTTGCGGATGGTGGTCGACAACTGCATCGGTCCGGGGTCGGGCGCCCACAGATAGCTGGCGGACACCGCGACCGGCTGCAGCGCATCCGAAGGGGCGCCACACGCCAAGCGGGCGGCGTTGGCGCACAACGCCAGCATCGCGCCACCGTGCACCTTCGGTCCGATGGTCCAGTGCTCGTTCAGCTCCCCGGCAAACGACGCGACATGCTCGTCACCGTCGAGGCGCACCAGGGCCATGGCATCGGTGAACAGCGTGGATGAGGTCACGCGGGGGCTCCTTGGGTCTCAGCGATCCGTCGATCAGCGCAGCAGGTGCGTGCGTGCGAACTGTAGCGACTCGATCAACAACGCCTCGCGCTCGTGCGGCGAGCGCGCCTGCGAGGTGGTGACCTCCAGCACCACGTGCCCGGTGAAGTCGCCGGCGGCCAACAGGTGGCACACCTCGACCGTGGGCTGATCGCCGCGCCCGGGCACCAGATGCTCGTCGGCCGGCAGCCCGGTGCCGTCGCACAGATGCAGGTGCGTCAGGCCCGACCCCATCCGGCGGGCCATCTCCAGGGCGTCGGTGCCGGCCGTCGCGGTGTGCGACAGGTCCAGGGTGAAGTGCGCGTGTCCGCCGTCGAGCGGATCGTAGGACGGCGCGAACGCCGAGATCCCGGTGCCGGGGCCGCCGCCGCGGCGGCGCATCCGCTCGCGGGACTGATCGGCGCCGAAGAACCGGTCGGTGCGGAACGGGAACATGTTCTCCACCGCCACGGCCACGTCGCTGGTGGCCTCCAGCTCGGCGACCTGATCGCTGAATCCCTCGGCGTAGCGCCGCTGCCAGCGGAACGGCGGATGCACCACGACGGTCTGGGCCTCCAGCCGTTCGGCGGCCCGGACGCTGCGTTCCAGCTTGTGGATCGGGTTGGCGCCCCAGACCCGTTGCGAGATCAGCAGACACGGCGCGTGCACCGACAGCACCGGTACCCGGTACTTCTGCGACAGCCGTCGCACCGCGCCGATGTCCTGGCTGACCGACTCCCCCCACACCATCAGCTCGACGCCGTCGTAGCCGAGCCGGGCGGCGTACTCGAAGGCGGCCTCGGCCCGCAGAGGGTAGACCGAAGCCGTCGACAATCCGACCTTGATGGCGGGGCGCACGAACTAATAGTGACCGGCTAATTGGCGTGCAACGCCAGCGGCCCCAGGGTGACCAGCAGCCCGACCGCCACCGCGATCAAGGTGCTGACGATGTCGACGGTCTTGCGGACGGCCTGTACCGCGGCCACCAGGCCGAGCGTGACCAAAACGGTGAGCACCAGCGCCACGATGCTGTTCCACCGCCACAGCTGGTCGAAGACGATGAACAGTCCGCCTCCGAACGCCACCGCCAGCATCGACTGCAGCACCACCAGTGCCCCGCCGACCACTCCCGGCCGGCCGACGTACTCCTCGGCCTGCTCGGTTTCGGCGGCGTCGGCCTCCTCCGGGCCGGTGAAGCCGGCCTCGCCCCGATCGGCGGTGTCGGCGTCGAAGTCCGACCGGACCGACCGCTCGGGGCCGCCGACCTTGCTGAGGAAGGAGCGCACGTAGGCGGAGTCGCCGACCGGCAGGTCGGGGTCTCGCACCTCGGTGTCCATCACGTCGACTTCGATGTCGGTGTAGGTGTCGACCGGGTCGGGACGCATCCGTTCGGCGCCGGAGCCCGTCGGCCGGGTCTCGGCCGGGCGGCCGTTCTCCGCGACCGGCGGATCGGACCGGCGCATCGGCCGCGGGTAGGGACTTTGCTGCGGACCGTTACCGCGGGGGGGCTGCGGCGGGGATTTGGGCCAGCGCGGCTCGGGGACCGACCGCTGGATGAACTCCACCCGCTCGACGGGGCGCGGCCCGGTGTCGGGCCGGGTTTCCCGCTCGAGGGGACGTGGCCCGGCGGCCGGCCGGTCCTCGTCGACGAACCCGGGGGCCGGCCCGGTGAGCAATCCCCCGCTCGGCTCCCTGTCGGAGCGCTCGGAGCTCTCCGGCTCCGGCGACTCGGCCGGGGCGCTCTGCTCCGGGGGGTTCTCGTCGTCGCGGATGATGGGGATCTCGCCGGTCAGTTCCGCGACCGTGACCGCGTCGGCGTTGTTGCGCCTGCGCCGGCGACGCCCGGTGACCGGCGGCGAGCCGATCGTCCCGTTCTTGGCGAGCAGTTCGGCGACCGAGATCGGCCGCGTCTCGATATCGCGGGGATCAGGCTTGGGCCCAGTCATCGACGGTCTCCTTCCGCCGGCCCGGCCGCCGCCATGCCCATGGACGAGGATTGCAGCAGAGTGGCGCTGTCGGCTTCCCGGTCGAGCCGCCGCAGGATCAAGCCCTCCCGCAGTGCCCACGGGCAAATCTGAACCGTTTCGATCGACAGCGCTCGCATGCTCGCTTCCGCCACCAGGGCGCCCGCCACGATCTGCGGGGCCCGCTCGGCGCTCACCCCTTCCAATTCGGCACGATCGGCCGTGGTCATCCTAGAGATGAATGATATGAGCTGCCTAAGGCCGGCGGCGGTCAACGTGCGCCGCACCCGCGGCCCGGCGGCCGACGGCGCCGCCCCGGTGAGCCGGGCCAGCGAACGAAACGTCTTGGAGCTGGCGACCGCCAGGTCCGGCGGCCCGGCGTCGAGAACGGTCGCGGCCGCGCCGGCCAACTCGGTGTCCAGCCAGTCCCGCAGCATCGACACCCGGCGCCGCCCGGGCGGGTCTTCGGGCAGCCATTCCCGGGTGAGCCGGCCGGCACCCAGCGGCAGCGAGAGGGCCACCTGAGGCTCCTCGTCGAGACCGCTGGACAGTTCCAGCGAGCCGCCGCCGATGTCGAGGTTGATGATCCGCCCGGCGCTCCAGCCGAACCAGCGGCGCACCGCCAGGAACGTCAGGCGGGACTCGTCCTCGCCCTCCAGCACCTGCAGCTCGACGCCGGTCTCGGTGCGCACCCGCGCCAGCACGTCCTCGGAGTTCGACGCGTCCCGCACCGCCGAGGTGGCGAACGCCATCAGCTCCGCGCAGCCCGAACTTGCTGCGATCGTGGCGAACTCGCCGATCGTGGACACCAGCTTGTCGGCGCCGCGCCGGGTGATCTTGCCGGAGCTGTCGGTGGCCTCCGCCAGCCGTAACGTGGCTTTGGTCGAGCTCATCGGGGTCGGGTGACCGCCCCGGTGGGCATCGACCACCAGCAGATGGACGGTGTTGCTGCCGACGTCGAGCACGCCTAATCGCACGCACCCAACTTAATGGGGCGTGGCACCGGCAACGTGAGACAACGTGATTTTCTGGTCTAGCGTGGAGTTTTGTGACCCCCGCGCAACCAGCATCCCCCCGGCGTGAAGTCGGCCCGGACTTCCCCCGCGAATGGGTGGAGTTCTACGACCCGGACAACCCCGAGCACCTGATCGCCGCCGACCTGACCTGGCTGTTGTCCCGTTGGACGTGTGTGTTCGGCACGGCGGCCTGCCGGGGCATCGTGGCCGGCCGGCCCGACGACGGGTGCTGTTCGCACGGCGCGTTCCTGTGTGACGAAGACGACCGCGCCAAGCTCGACGACGCCGTCGCGCAGCTGACCGACGCCGACTGGCAGCTGCGGGACAAGGGTCTGGGCAAGAAGGGCTACCTCGAGTACGACGAGAACGACGGCGAGGAGCAACTGCGCACCCGGACTGTCAAGGGCGCCTGCATCTTTCTGAACCGGCCCGGGTTCGCCGGCGGCGCGGGCTGCGCGCTGCACATCAAGGCGGTCCGGCTGGGGGTGGAGCCGCTGACCATGAAGCCCGACGTGTGCTGGCAACTGCCGATCCGGCGCAGCCAGGAGTGGGTGACCCGCCCCGATGAGACCGAGATCCTCAAGACCACGATCACCGAGTTCGACCGGCGGGGCTGGGGCCCTGGAGGTGCGGATCTGCATTGGTACTGCACCGGCGATCCGGCGGCCCACGTCGGCGCCAGGCAGGTGTGGCAGAGCCTGGGACCGGAGCTCACCGAATTGCTGGGCGAAAAGGCCTACGCCGAGCTGGCGGCGATCTGCCAGCGGCGCAACGAACTCGGCCTGGTGGCCGTGCACCCGGCCACCGCCGCCGCCGGCCGATCCGAGCGGAGTGACGTCGATTTCGACGACCGGCTTCCATGAACGATTCACTGCAGGTCAGGACTTACTTCCGGCGAAACTCAGCTGCCGGCGTGCAACCATCTCGCCCCGGTAGGCCCACCCACCAGGGCCGTCAATGGTGTGCGGGGTCACCGACCAATGATTTTTGGCAAGGGACTCAGGTCGGTATGATCGGCAGCAGGCTCCCCGGTAGCGCGGCATCATCGGAGTGCGCAACGAACTGAGGAAATCGCCCTAAACGGGCATAATCGGCGTTTAGACAGCCCGCTGGAGATTCATGATCAGGACCGACATGCACACCGTGGAGCTCGACCATAACGGACAGACGCCGCCGGTCGTTCTTAGACCTCCCGTGGTCCTGGAAGCGCGCAAACTCAACAAACAGTTCGGTGCCGGCGATACGGCGACGCCGGTATTGCGGAACATCGATATCCAGATAACCCGCGGGGAATTCGTCGCCCTGGTCGGGCCGTCGGGGTCCGGCAAGTCGACGCTGCTGAGCATCCTCGGTCTGCTGGACATGCCGACCAGCGGCGATGTCCTCATCAACGGCCAAAGCGTTTCGCAGCTCTCCCGCCGGCAGTTGGCCGCCGTCCGATGTCAGACCCTCGGCTATGTCTTCCAGGCATTCAACCTTCTGGCGGGTCTGTCGGTCGTGGAGAACGTCATGCTCCCGGGCCTGCTGGCCGGGAAATCCGGGCGCTCCCAGCACGCCCATGCGATGAGCCTGCTGGACCAGGTCGGACTGGCCGCCAAATCCAAACGGGTGCCCTCTGAATTGTCCGGCGGCGAACAACAACGCGTGGCCGTTGCGCGAGCACTTTTCATGAAACCCGATGTCATTCTCGCCGATGAACCGACCGGCAATCTGGACACGCTTAATGGCCACCGGGTTATCGACGCCCTGTATAACCTTAATGCGGCGGGGCAGACAATTGTTCTGGTGACGCACGATCGGAAAATAGCCGACGACGCTCCTCGGCTTGTTTCCCTACTCGACGGTGAAATCGAAACCGACAGTGGAATAGTCCACGCGCCCAACAATGTGACATGGCTCGCGGAACATTAGCCGCGACTTTCGGCCTCCTGCGGATTATCAATTTCCGGGCCGTTCGTAAACACGCCTTCCGGGCCGCACTGGCAGCTTTCTCGCTCGGCGGCGGCGTCGCGGTCGTCGTGGCCGTCATGATCGAGGTCACCAGCGTCTCCAAGGCCGTCGACGATGTCGGCTACCAGATCGCCGGACCGGCTCCGTTGCGCGTGGTCGGTGCGGCAACCCGGGGCGGGATCAGCCCGGCGGTGGTCGACGACGCCCGCTCGGTGCCCGGAGTGGCGGCCGTGGTGCCGGTCATCCGCGGCGTGACGATGATCCGCGACGGTGGCGACAGTGGCAAGGAGAGCTTCGGGCTGGGCCTCGGGGTGGACTGCTCGGCGCAGTGGATCGTCGACCCCAAGGTCTGCCAGACCGGGCAGCAGGAACCCCCGCCGGCGATCTCGAGTTCCCTGGGCGACTCCCTGGACCCCTCGGCGACCCTGGTCACCGACGTCGGGCAGCTGTCGATGGACAAGTTCCAGCGGGTAGCCGACCTCGACAACGTCAACAACGGCCTGGTGGTGGTGCTCCCGCTGAGCATGGCCAAAGTGCAGTTCGCCCGCGGCGATCGGGTGGACATGGTGTACGTGACCCTGGCCAAGAACGCCGACGCCACCGAGGTTCAGCAGCGGCTGAAGACCACGCTCGGCCCGACCTACAGCGTGCAGCCCCGCAGTGAACCGGCGCGCGGCTACAACGTCAACGACGTGCTGTTGCCCCTGCTGGGCATCTTCGCGCTGATCTCGATCGGGGTCGGGGTCATCCTGATCACCCAGATCACCCGCCTCTCGGTCGAGGAACGCCGTCGCGAGATCGCGATCGCCTCCGCGCTGGGGGCATCACCGGCCTCGATCATGACCGGGTTCCTCAGCGAGGCCGCCCTGCTGGGCGCGGCGGGATCGGCGATGGGCGTGCTGACCGGCATCATCATCTCCGAACCGATCGTGGCCAGCGCGAGCGAGCTGACCGAACGCTTCGTCGGCGTCACCGTCCCGGTGGTGCTCAGACCGGTGATCCTGGTGGTCGGTGTCCTGGCCGGCATCGTGTTGGCGGTTCTGGCCGCCGTCGGCCCCGCCCTCTCGGCGTCCAACACCCCGATCGCGGCCGAGCTGTCCGGACGGGCGGCCCAGGAACAGACCACCCAGCGCAAGATCTGGTTCAAGGCGCTGCTGCTGCTGGCGATCGGGTTGTCCGGGGTGATCGCGGCCCGATTGGCCACGGTGTCCGGCGCGCTGGTGTCCTGGCAGGCCGCCATCGCCGACGCCGGCGCCGTGGTCGCGATCATCGGGCTGCTGCTGGCCACCGCGTACCTCAGTGCCCAGGCCATCACCAGCCTGCGGACGACGCCGAGCAAGTCACGCGGGGCGACGCTGACCATCGCCCTCAACGCGCTGCGCTCGGACCGCTCGCGCACCGCGGCGATCTCGGGCGCCATCGCGGTGCCCGTGGTGGTCGCGATCCTGCTTTCCGGCTTCCTGGTGGCGATTCACATCGGCGCGACCCGGGTCGCCGAATCGCAGTCCGACGGGCGCATTGCCATCACCACGACACGCTTCGCCGATTACGGGCCCATTGACGCCCGATTCGCCCCGCAGACGGTCAACAAACTCAACTCGGTGGCCGGCGTGGAAAAAATCGAGCGCATGGCTGAAATCGAGATCAGCCTCAAAGACGGGTCGCTGGCGCATATTCAGGCGCAGGACCGACCGACATTCCCGTTCGGATTACTCGCCGGGCAATCGCCGGAGGCGAGCCAGAAAGCCAATCAACTCGTCATCGGCAGCGTGCTTGCCCGAGAGAAAAATCTCCACATCGGTGACACTCTGGTATTTGGAAGTGGACTCGATGCGCAGGCCATGAGTATCGGCACGATTGTCGCCACGCCCGAATACGGCGGCCGCCGGATCTACATGCCGTACTCGATCGCCGAGCAGATCTACGGTCCGCAGCCCGCCGGCCTGATCTTCGCCACCCCGGCGTCGGGGTTCACCACCGAGCAGGTCATCGACAACATCGGGTCCGTCAAGTTCGACCAGCCGGTGAGCGCAGTGGACACCGCCGGCTACGCCTCGGAGATCGCGACCTCGATCGGCCGGTACCTCACG
The DNA here is from genome assembly GCF_010727125.1 of Mycolicibacter terrae. NCBI lineage: Bacteria > Bacillati > Actinomycetota > Actinomycetes > Mycobacteriales > Mycobacteriaceae > Mycobacterium > Mycobacterium terrae. Next base: position 3,740,384 of record NZ_AP022564.1, read on the forward strand.
CCGCTGAACACCCTCAAGTACGGCCTGCTCGCCATCGCGTTCGTGTCGGTGCTGTCGACGCTGTTGCTGGTCGGCATCCGCCGTAAGCGCGAGGTGGCGCTGATCCAGGCGCTGGGCGCCACCCGGTTCCGGGTCTTCAGCATCACCACGGTGGAGGCCGTCGTCGCCGGTGCCGCCGGTGGGCTGTTCGGCGCGGTGCTGTCGATCGCCATCTCCGAAGCGGTTCGGCGAGCGGCCGTCGTCAACGTCGGCTTGATCACCCCGCTGGTGTTCCCCTGGTCCGACGCGCTGATGTATGCGGTGCTGGCCACCGTCGCCGCGGTCTTCGCGGCCATCATTCCCGCGTGGAAGTCCACCCGCTCCACCCCGGCGACCGAGCTTCGCGACGAGTGAAGGATGCAATGACCGCGACCGCCTCCACCGTGCCGGGTTTCACCGGTGACGCCATCTACCCCGACGATGCCCGCTACGAGGCGGTGCGTCAGGTCTTCAACGGCATGATCGACAAACGGCCGCGGGCGGTGCTGCAGTGCCGCACGCGCGAGGACATCGTCGCCGCGGTGCGCTATGCCGTGGACGCCGGTGCCGAGATCGCGGTGCGCGGCGGCGGACACAGCGTCGCCGGTCACTCGACCACCGACGGCGGCGTCGTCATCGACCTGACGCAGATGCGCGGGGTACGCGTCGACGCGCAGGCGCGGATCGCCTACGTCGACGCCGGCGCCACCTGGGGCGATGTCGACCCGGCCACCAGCAGGTACGGCCTGGCCTGCCCCGGCGGGGTGGTGTCGACGACGGGTGTCGGCGGCTTCTCGCTCGGTGGCGGCATCGGGTGGCTCTCCCGCGCCTACGGTATGACCTGCGACAACCTCATCGGCGCGGAGCTGGTACTGGCATCCGGCGAGGTGCTGACGGTCAGCGAGACCGAGAACGCCGACGTGCTGTGGGGGCTGCGCGGCGGGGGCGGCAACTTCGGCATCGTCTCGCAATTCGTGCTGCGGTTGCATCCGGTCGACGGGGTGGTGGCCGGCGTGCAGTCCTACGCCGACACCGACGCCGAGGCGGCGTGCAAGCACTTCCGGGCCCAGATGGACAACGCCCCGGATCACCTGGCGTCCATCCTGGACTTCTCCAGCGACCTCAAGTCCGGTCAGTCGCTGGTCAACATCCTGGGCTGCTCGACGCGAACCGACTCCACCGGGGTCGACGACACCCATGCGCTGCTCAACGTCCGCGGCGCAGCGACCAAACCCGTGCTGGCCCTGCAGCACAAGCTGGAGTACCCGACCTGGCAGCAGGCCATCGACCAGACGGCGCCGTTCGGCTGGCTGAACTACTGGAAGTCACTGTTCGTCACCGAACTCACCGACGAGGCGATCCGCCGCATCGCCCTGCTCGGCCGATCCCGGCCCTCGGCACAGACCCGGCTGCACCTGATTCGGCTCGGCGGGTACGCCAGCCGGGTGCCGCCGGAGGCCACGGCCGTGGCCACCCGGGAGCACCCGTACATCATCCATCTGATGACGACCTGGACCGACCCGGCCGACACCGCGCGTTGCACGGCGTGGGCCGGTCAGGCCTTCGAGATCCTGCGGCCGCTCGGCCCGGCCGGCGCCTACCTGAATTTCGTCGGAGATGAAGGGCAGGACCGCATCCGGGCGACATTCGGCGACGCCGGCTATCAGCGCCTCGCCGATCTCAAGGCACGTCTGGACCCGGACAACCGGTTCACCCTCAACCACAACATCAAGCCCGCGGGCTGACGTTCGCAGTTCACAGTGTGTCGCCACCATCGACACACGTTTACGCAGCGCAGACTGGGTATTGTGGTCCGCGGGGAAAGGACGCAAGCATGCCGGGCGCGCACGATGATGGGTTGGCCTTTGCCGGCGTCGCGCGGTTAGCGCAGTTGGTGCGGGAGCGCGAGGTGTCCCCGCGCGAACTGGTGACGCTGTACCTGGATCGGATCGCCCGACTTGACCCGGTGCTGAACGCATTTCGCACCGTGCTCGGCGACACGGCGATGGCCGAGGCCGCGCAGGTCGAGCGGCGGCTTGCCGCCGGAGAGGTGCTGCCGCTGGCCGGCGTGCCGATCGCGGTCAAGGACGACACCGATGTGGCGGGTGTTTCGTCGATGTGCGGCACCGGAATCGACGTCGGCCCGGCCAGCACCGACAGCGCCGCGGTGCGCCGGCTGCGCGCCGCCGGCGCGGTGATCATCGGCAAGACTCACCTCTCGGAGTTCGGCGCCTACCCGGTCTGCGAATCGGCCACCTGGGGGGTGACCCGCAACCCGTGGGATCTCTACCGGACCCCGGGTGGATCCAGCGGCGGCTCGGCCGCCGCCGTGGCCTCCGGGATGGTGCCCGGCGCCACTGGCAGCGACAGCGGCGGCTCGGTCCGCATCCCGGCCGCCTGCTGCGGGCTGGTCGGCCTGAAGGGCCAACGCGGACGGATCAGCACCAAGGAGTCGCCCGAACGGGCCTACCGGTTCCACGGACTGAACCACATCGGGCCGCTGGCCCGCAGCGTCGTCGACGCCGCGCTGCTGCACGACGCGATGACCGGCCCCGAACCCGACGACGAGATCCCCTCGCCGCCACCGGCGCCGCCGCTGATGGACGCGCTGCTGGCGCCGACGCGGCGGCTGCGGGTCGCGGTGTCGTTCAAGCCGGTGGTTCCGGTGCCGGTCAGCGACGAGGTGCGTCGCCCGGTGTGCGAGACCGCGGACTTGTTGCGTTCGCTGGGCCACGAGGTCGTCGAGCGTGACCCGGTCTATCCGGTGGTGGGTATCGCCGCGGTGCTCGCGCTGTTCATGAACGGGTTCGCCGACGAGATCGCCCGGCTGCCGGAGACCGAACTGCTGGAACGACGTATGCAGGCCGAGGCACGAACCAGCCGCCTGGTCCCGGACTGGCTGGCCCGGCAGGCGGTGGCCGCCGAGCCCCGGATCACCGCCCGCTCGCAGCGTCCGATCGCCGACTTCGACGTGCTGATGACCCCGGTGCTGGCGATCCCGCCGGTGCGGGTGGGCTACTTCGAGGGTTTCGGCCCGACCCGCGCCATGCTGCGAATGCTGAAGTTCATCCCGTTCACCTTCCCGCAGTGCTACAGCGGCCAGCCGGCGATGTCGGTCCCGACCGGGATCGCCGCCGACGGCGTACCCGAGGCGGTGCACCTGGTGGCACGGGCCAACGACGAGGCGACCCTGATTTCGCTTGCGGCACAGATCGAGTCGGTGCGGCCGTGGGTCCAGCGCCGGCCGCCCACCGAGGCGCTGCTGTCGCAGGTTGGCTGAAAATCGCGCGCTACGTCACCGGGTAGCGCTCGCACAGCCTCCTCAGTGTCGCCTCGATACCCGCGGCATTGGTCTTGGCGGACCGGGTCAGCTCGTAGAACTTCAATTTGAGCGCACCACCGTTGCGGTAGTCGAATGTCTCGGTGACTCTGGTCAGGCTCGGTGCGATCGGCTCGAACTCCCATCGCCAGCGATGGCCTTCCGGGTGGCGCCACTCGACCAACTCGTCCGGCTTGAACGCGGTCACGGTGCTGGTGATGCGGTAGGGCAACCCGAACATCTTCATGTTCGTCGAAAACTTTGACCCGACAGTGATTTCGGCCGGTGCCTTGACGGTATCCCGGACCGTACCCGACCCGTCCAGTTCCCGATGGCGGCGCGGGTCGGCCGCCATCGCGAACAGTTCGGCCGCCGGAGCCGCAACCTCCACCGACCGGCTGACCTGCCGGGGTCCCGCTTCGACAACGGTGACAACCATGGTGTCTTCCTTCCGGTGACGGCCTGTGGATCGACACTATCGGAGGGACCTTCGAGCGACCGCACGCCGATGTTGAACTCGGACTGAGGCGGACCCGAATTCTCACCGGCTCCTTAATCTGGGCGGGTCGGACCCGGGGATTTTCTGTCGGTGTATCGAACTAGTGTTCGATATATGGGTAGGGATGCGCTCGCCGATCGGGACACCATTCTGGGGTGTCTGGATGCGCAGGAAGCGATTAATGCGCAGTTGGCGCAGTGTTCGTTCGATGCGTTGAGCCCCGAGGAACTGGTGGAGGTGCTGGCCCGCCGGGAGGCGTTGGCGTGGCAGGCGCCGGCGATCGATCATCAGATCGTGGCCCGCTTCGTGGCCGAGGGCCATGGCGCGGTGTTGGCGGGGTGCTCGCTGGCCAAGGCCCTCGGTGAGCGGTTGCGGATCAGCGCGGCAGAAGCCCGCCGGCGGATCGCCGAGGCCGCTGACCTGGGACCGCGCACCGCCATGATCGGTCAACCCCTCGAACCGGTGCTGCCCGCTCTGGCTGCCGCGCAGGCAGCCGGGCGGGTCGGCCCCGAGCAGATGGCGATCGCCCGCAAGGCGATGGACAAGATCCCGACCCGGGTGGCTGCTGCAGATCGAGAGCGCGCCGAACGTGATCTGGCAGAGCTGGCGACGCTGTTCGCCCCGGAGACCTTCGGGCGGTTGGCGGCGCATCTGATCGCCGTTCTGGATCAAGATGGCGACGAGCCCGACGACCGCCAACGCCACGCCCACCGCGGGCTGCGGCTGGGGCCGCAACGAGCCGATGGATTGAGCACCCTGTCCGGCAAGATCAGCCCGGAATTGCGGGCGACCCTCGAGCCGGTACTGGCCAAACTGGCCGCCCCGGGGATGTGCAACTCCGCCGACGACCAACCCTGTGTGGCCGGCACCCCCAGCCAGGACCAGATCCAGCACGATCACCGCACCCGCGATCAACGCCAACACGATGCTCTGCTCGCCGCCTTACGCGCCACCCTGGCCTGTGGGGATCTGGGCCAACTCAACGGCCTGCCGGTGACCGTGATCGTCTCGACCACCCTGGCCGAGCTGCAGGCCGCCACCGGTCATACGCCGCCGACCGAATCCCCGGTCACCGGCAAGGCACACACCGCCGGTGGCGGCCTGCTGCCCATGAGTGATCTGCTGCGCATGGCTTCCCACGCCTACCACTACCTGAGCATCTTCGACGGGAAAGGCCGAGCCTTGTGGTTGGGCCGCAGCAAACGCCTCGCCTCAGGAGATCAGCGCATCGTGCTGCACGCACGCGACCGCGGCTGCACCCGCCCAGGATGTACGGTCTCGGGTTATCTGTCCCAGGCCCATCACCTCGAAAACGACTGGGCCACAAACGGGCAGACCGATATCGACGAACTCGCGTTGGCGTGCGCGCCGGACAACCGGATGGCCAGCGAACAGGGCTGGTTGACCAGACTCGACGACACCGGCCGGGTCGAATGGATCCCACCACCCAAACTCGACCACGGCCAACCACGCACCAACCCCTTCCACTTCATCGAAGCCGTCATCGACCACCACCGACGGCCTCTCCCAGACGGCGACGACGACCCTCTCCCGACGTCAGCCGAAGACGACTGGAAACAAGCCGGCTGACAACCGCTATCGCTGAAAGCTCGTCAGATTACCCGTCCAGGTAGCCGTTGCTGCGGTACCACTCGTAGCCGCTGCGCAGCGCGGTGCGGAACGGGGTGAACGGCACGCCCAACTCGTTGTGGGACTTGGCGGGATCGGCGTAGATCTCGGCCAGCGACAGGCGCATCTGGCGGGCGTCGATCGGCAACCGCGGGCCCGCGACGGCACGAGCGACGCTCACGCCGGCCGCAGCTACCGGAATTATCCAGCGCGGCAGCACAATCGAGGGGGCACCCCGGCCAAAGAGTTCATTGGCGGCCGCGAACACCGCACGGAACGGCAGGTTTTCACCGCCCAGGATGTAGCGTTCGCCGACCCGTCCCCGTTCCGCTGCCGCGATGTGGCCGGCCACCACGTCGTCGACCGAGACGAAGTTGGTACCACCCGGAGCGGCGAACCACAGCCGACCGCGCTTCGCTTCGACCAGCATCGCGCTGGCGATGCGGTTGACGTCGCGGGGCCCGATCACCACCGAGGGGTTGACGATCACCGCGGGCAGGCCCGCCGCCACTTCCTTGTGCAGTTCGGTCTCGGCGAGATGCTTGCTGTGCCCGTAGGGGAATCTCCGCGGGCGGATGTTGAACTCGTCGGTCTCCACCAGCAGATGGCCCCGCGTGGGAACACCCAGGGCGGCCAGCGAACTGGTGTAGACGAAGCGCTTCACCCCGGCCCGCCGGGCCGCGGTAGCCATGTCGCGGGTGCCGTCGACATTGGTGCGGTAGAGCCGGGTCTGGGTCCGGTAGCGCCAGTAGTCCGAGATCGCCGCGGTGTGGAATACCCAATCGCAGTCCGCCATCGCCTCGGTCAGCGCGTCGACACCGTCGAGTACGTCACCGACCCGGGTTTCACAGTCCAGGCCGTCGAGCGCGGCCATCGGCGAGGTCGAGCGTCGCAACACCCGAACCTCGATGCCGCGGTCGAGCAAGGCGGCCACCAGGTTCGAGCCGACGAATCCGGTTCCCCCGGTGACGAATGCCCGCACGAGGTCAGAACCGGTAGGTGGCGCAGCCGACCTCGACGCCGGAGCCGACGGCCAGGATCAGCGCGACATCGCCCGGCTTGACCAGCCCGCGCCGCCGAGCGTCGGCGATCTGATAGGGCAGGGTCGAGGTGAACGGGTCACTCGTCCAGCCCTGGGCCTCCAGGTCGACGAACCGCGACCGGTCCACACCGATACGCGCGGCCAGGTCGTCGAGGGCCGCGCCGGGCAGATACGGCGGCAACACCAGCGCGATGTCCTCGGGATCCAGCGTCTCCAGGGTCAGCAGCTGCTTGACCGCCGACGGCAGGCAGCTCAGGTAGATCGCCGACAGGTTCGGGTCGCGGTCCACCCGCAGCCAGGTCCGACCGTCGCGCTCCTGGGTGTGGGTGGCCAGCGCCCCGCGGTACTCCGGGTGGTGTTCGAAGACGAACCGGCCGAAGCCTTCCGGGCCGTTGCTCGGGCTCAGCATGATCGCCGACCCGGTCTCCTGAACTCCCCTGCGCGGGTAGCCGCTCTCGACGGTGTTGTTCTCCACCTCCGAAGCCAGCACCATGGCGTGACCGGTCCGGCCGGCGCCGATCATGCCGGCGGCGATGTGGCAGCCGTTGAGGAAACCGACCGCGCCGTTGAGGATGTCGAACGCGAAGGTCTTGGGGGCATCCGCGGACTCCGGCTCGGCGTTGACCCCGACTTCACCGGCCACCAGGGTGGCGACCGCCGGTTCGGACAGGAAGTCGTCGCGGTAGATGCCGGCGTGGATCATCAGGCCGACCTGCGCGGAGTCCACACCGCTGTCGTCCAGGCAGGCCCTGGCGGCGTCGACCGCGAACGCAATGGAGCTCGGCGGGCCCTGGCCGGCCGGGGCGAGGCCGATGCCCTCGATACGCACCCGCGGGGTCGCGGGCAGTTCCCGGCGGCCGGTGGTGGACCGCCCGCGGGCGGAGTGGCCGGCCTGGCCGTTGGCGGCACGTCGCATTCGGTCGGGCAGGTCGTCGAAGGTGTACAGCCCGGTGCCGATGGTCTGTCCCGATCCGGTGATGGACAACACCACGTTATCGCCGGAGTTGATCCGGCCCGCGTTGATGTAGTCATACAACGCAACGAAATGCGTTGTGGTGGCAGTGTTGCCGCGCTCGGCCAGGTTGCAGATGGTGGTGGCCCGGCTGGCCGCGCCCGCCCCGAAGACCCGGTTGATGGTCAGGATGGCGTCGTTGATCGACGCCTCGGAGGTCTGGTGCATCAGCAGGTGATCGGCCGTCTCGGGCCGCCAGCCGTGCCGCTGCATCACCGCCGCGACGTAGGGCACCGAGTGCTTCACCGCGATCGCGGTCTGGGTGACCGAGTCGGTGACCATGATGGCGCCGCCGTGCGGGCCCTCGGTGGCCTTGGCGATGCACAGCTTGGCGAACTCGCTGTAGGTGGCCAGGTCCAGGTCGTGGAAGCCGACCCGGTCGCTCGCCCCCAGTTCGAGCACCACCGCCGCGCCGGCGTCGCCGACGGTCAAGCAGGCCAGCCGCGGGTCCATCGGCCCGTCGATCTCCTGCTGCGCGGTTCCGGTGATGTGGCTGATGTACTCACCGCTGACCACCAGCGCGTTGCGCACCAGGTGGGTCTTGAGGAAGTCCTGAGCCACGCTGACGCCGGTGAACATGCCCGCGCAGGCGTTGTTGATGTCGAAGCACACCGCGTTGGCCAGGCCCAGCTGATCACGCAACTGGGAGGCGGTGCTGGGCTCGAAGGTGAACATGTGCTCCGGGCCGTCGCACCGGGAGATGTTGCAGGCGATGACCAGGTCTATCTCTTCGGGGGCGTAGCTCGACCGGGACAGGCAGTCGCTGATCGCCTTGCGGCCCAGGTCGATCGAGAACTCGTCGACGCCGGCCATCCGCCGGTTCTTGATGCCGGTGAGGCGCTCCAGCGGGATCTTCACCTCGTTGACACAGTCGGCCAGCACCTGCTCGGTGGAGACCGCCCGGGGCGGCAGGTACACGCCGAGGCTTTCAATCACCACGTTGCGCGCCGGACCGGTCTGCGCCGGCTTGATCACCGGTACCGCAGCGGGTTTCGGAGCGACAGGCGTCTCGGCAACGACCGGTGCGGCCGCGGCCGCGCCGGCGGTGTCCTCGCCGATCGGGCCGAACTCCTCCGCCAGTTCGGCGATGGTGCCGTAGACGAACATCGACTCCGGGCGCAGCTCCATGCCGAGCTCGCCGACCCGCACCGCGACCTCCAGCGCCTGGGTGGAGGCCCCACCGAGGGCGAAGAAGTCGTCGGTGACGCCGACGCGCTGCACGTCGAGCACCTCACGCCAGATCTTCGCCAGCGCCTCCTCGGTGCGGTTGCGCGGTGCGACGAACTCTCTCGGCGCCGCATCGAGATCGTCGTCGGCGGCCAGCAGCGCCCGGCGATCCACCTTGCCGCTGGGCGACAGCGGCAGCAGGTCGGTGGTGCGGAACAGCGCGGGCACCATCGCCGCCGGCACCAGGTCCAGCAGGAAGCGGCGCAGCTCCGCGGTGCCCGGCGCGGCGGCGACCGGCACGATATGTGCGATCAGCTGGGTGTTGCCGGAGGCGTCTTTGCGTGCCACCACGGCGCATTCGGCGATACCCGGATGCTTGGCCAGCGCGGCTTCGACCTCTCCGAGCTCGATGCGGAAACCGTTGATCTTCACCTGGTCGTCGCGGCGGCCCAGGTACTCGATGTTGCCGTCGGGCAGATACCGGGCCAGGTCGCCGGTGCGGTAGAGCAGGGCACCTGGAACGGAACTGAACGGGTCTTCGCCGAACGCCGCCGCGGTGGCCTCCGGCCGGTTCAGGTAGCCGCGGGCGACGCCGACGCCGCCGATGCACAGCTCGCCGGGCACCCCGATCGGAACCGGGTTGCCCGCGGCGTCGAGCAGATGGATCGCGATGTTGGCGATCGGTCGTCCGATCGGGATGATGGGACGCGAATCCCCACGCACACAATGAAAATGAGTGACGTCGATGGCGGCCTCGGTCGGACCGTACAGGTTGTACAGCTCGGCGGGAAGCATCGCGAAGAACGCATCGCGCAGGTCGGCGGTGAGTGCCTCACCGCTGCAGAACACCCGGCGCAGCCCGGAGCACGACACCGCCGCGGGTTCGGCCAGAAAACGGCGAAGCATCGACGGCACGAAATGCATCGTGGTGACGCGTTCTTCGACGACGGTCCGGGCCAGGTAGCCGGCGTCCTTGTGGCCCTCTGGTTTGGCGATCACCACCCGGGCGCCAACGATCAACGGCCAGAAGATCTCCCAGACGAACGGGTCGAAGTTGATCGGGGTCTTGTGCAGCACCCGGTCCTCGGCGGTCAACCGGTAGGCGTCCTGCATCCACAGCAGCCGGTTGCGGATGCCGGCGTGGCTGTTCAGCGCCCCCTTGGGAGCGCCGGTGGAACCGGAGGTGTACATCAGATACGCCAGCTCGGCGGAGGCCACCTCGGGAGCCGACTCCTGCTCCTCCGGTGCCGCCGACGACTGGTCCAGGCAGAGCCGGGCGCCGGTGAAACCCGTTGGCACCTGGGGAAGATGCTGTCGGTGGGTGACGCAGACCGGTGCATCCGGCACGTCGGCCAGCATCGCCTCCATCCGCCCGGTGGGCTGGGCGGGGTCCAGCGGCAGGAAGACGCCGCCGGCCTTGAGCACGCCGAGCAGGGCGATCACCAGATCCTCGGAGCGCTCCAGCAGCACCGGCACCACGGCGGGACCGGCTCCGGCACCGACTCCGAGCTGATTCAGCCGGTGCGCCAGCCCGTTGGCCCGCCGGTCGAGTTCACGGTAGCTCAGCTCCCGGCCGTCGTAGCTCACCGCGACGGCGTCGGGTGTGCGCGCCGCGGCGGCGGCGACCATCTCGTGCAGACCGGCCGGAGCATCCGGGTAATCGACCCGGGTCTGGTTCCAGGACTGCAGCTTTGCCCGCTCGGCGTCGGTGAGCAGCGGCAAGCGCGACACCGGAGCGTCGGCGGCCCCGGGCTGTACCAACCCGGCCAGCAGCAAGCCGAAGTGCTGCGCCATCGACTCGATGGTGGCGGCGTCGAACAGGTCGGTGTTGTACTGCAGCGCGAGTTGCAGCGCGTCGTCCTGCTCACCGACCTGCATGGTGATGTCGAACGGTGAGCCGCCCTGGCCGATGTGCAGGGTCTCCAGGGGCAGCACCCCCGCGCCGGAGGCACCGTCGTCGAACAGCCGAACCTGCTGCCAGGCGAAGGACACCTGGAACAGCGGGGTGCGCCCGGCGTCGCGGGCCGGTCGCAGTCGCTCGACGAGCAGCGGCAGCGGGTAATCCTGATGCGCGATGGCGCCCAGCACGGTGTCTTTGACCTGGCCCAGCAGCGCAGCGAAGCTCGGGTCCTCGCGCACGTCGACGCGCAGTGGCAGCGGGTTGGTGACGTAGCCGACCATGCCCATCAGGCCGGCCCGGTCGCGGCAGGCGAACGGTGAACCGATGATCAGGTCGTCCTGACCGCTGTAGCGGTGCAGCAGCACCGCGTAGGCGGCCAACAGGGTCATGTAGGGCGTCGCGCCGACCGCCCGCCCCACTTGCTTCAGCCCGGCGGTCACCTGCGCGTCGACGCTGAACCGGTGCAGCGCACCGTCGTAGGTCTGCACGGCCGGTCGCGGCCGATCGGTGGGCAGCGCCAGCGTCGGCAGCTCACCGCGCAGCGTCTCGCGCCAGTGCTCCCACAGCCGTTCGCCGTCGGGCCCGGCCAGCATCCGGGTCTGCCGCGCGGCGTAGTCGACATACCGGTCGGCGGGCGGCCCCGCCGGCGGCGTGGGGGCGGTGGCGCCGTGCTCGGCGGCGTACAGCGCACGCAGCTCGTTGAGGATGATGTCGATGGACCAGAAGTCCACCGCGATGTGGTGCACCGTCAGCAGCAGCACGTGGTCGTCCGGCCGCTGCAGCAGCGTCAGCCGCAGCACCGGGCCGGTGCGCAGGTCGAACGGCCGGTCGGTCTCGGTCTGGATCCACTGCTCGAGTTCGGCCGCGTCCGCACCGATGCGATGGGTGGCGATCCGCACGGGCCAGTGCGGGTGGACCAGCCCGACCGGCTGGCCGTCCCGTTCGGTGTAGGTGGTCCGCAGCATCGGGTGCCGGTCCACCAAGGCCTGGGCGGCCCGCTCGAGGGCACCCACGTCGAGTCGGCCGCCGATGCGTCCCGCGTAGGCGACGGTGTAGGCGGCGCTGTCGGGAGCGAGCCGGTGCACGAACCACATTGACCGCTGCCCGTAGGACAGCTCGTGTTCGGACGCCGCGTTCTGCGCTTTGGCCATCAGCAGCTGCGTCAGCAGTTCGCGCTTCTTCTCCGGCGACAGGCCGGAGATGTCGAGGGGCGGCTCGGGTCGGTCCGTCATCGGCTACCCCCCATCCTTGGCATGCTCGCCGTCGGCAAGCATCTTCTGCAGCAGCGCGTCCACCGCGTCGTCGGAGAGGTCGGACACCTGCGACAGCAGTTCCGTCTCCTGCGCCGTCGTTTCCGGCGAGACGGCCGGCTCGGGCGCTGCCGGCCCCGCCGCACCGGCCCGGGAGTCCAATTGCTCACCGAGCCAGGCCGACAGGCTGGCCACGCTCGGCCCATCCAGCAGCCGGGCAACGGGAACGACGATACCGAGTTCACGCTCCACCTGGATGCGAAGTTCCAGGGTGATCAGCGAATCGACTCCGAGACTGTTCAACGGCGCCGCGATGTCCAGGCCGGCCGGGGCCAGACCCAGCTTGCCGGCGACCAGATCACGCAGGTAGGTCTCCAGCAGCCGCCGGCGCTCCTGCGGATCGGCGGCCTGCACCGTCTCGAACAGACCGCTTCCTATCGCCGCGTCCTGCGGCCCACCGGGGACCTGCAGATCCCGCAGCAACGGCGACTGCGCGCTGGGACGCCAAAGCGCCCAGTCGATGTCGAGCACCATGACCTGCGGTGCCAGCTCCCCGGAGCCGGCCAGCAGAGCGGTCAGCGCCGCGAAGTAGTCCTGTGCCGGCATGCCTTCGACGCCGTAATGCGAGAAGTGGCGGTGCAGCTCGGAGTTGGTGAACATGCCCAGCCCGGCCCACGGGCCGAAGTTGACGCTGAGCGCCGGTTGGCCGGACGCCCGCCGGTGCCAGGCCAGCGCATCCAGGAAGGCGTTCGCGGCCCCGTAGTTGGCGGCCCCGGGCGAACCCAGCACCGACGCCGCCGAGGAGAACAGCACGAAGAAGTCCAGCTCCGCACCGGCGGTCAGCGTGTGCAGGTTCCAGGCGCCCTGCACCTTGGGCGCCATCACCTCCCGCAGCTTGGCCGCGTCCAGGCGGGCCAGGATCGCGTCGTCCACCGTGCCGGCGGCGTGCACCACGCCGCGCAGCGGCGGCATCGTCGCGGCGATGGTGGCGAGCACCGCGGCGACGTCGTCGGCCTTGGTGACGTCGCCCCGCGCGACCGTCACCTGGGCACCGGCCGCACGCAGCGCCGCCAGCGTCGCCTCCGCCGTCGCCGACGGGGCGCCGCGGCCCATCAGGACCAGATGGCGCGCACCGCGCTCGAGCAGCCAGCCGGCCACCTCGCCGCCGACCGCACCGAGGCCGCCGGTGACCAGGTAGGTGGCCTGGTCTCCGAGCGTGAACGCGCCCGGCTGCCCGGAGGTCTCCCGGTAGGGCTCCAGCCGGGCTACGTAGCGCCGGTGCCCGCGCAGCGCCACGTCGGTCTCACGGTCGTCCGACCAGATCTCGCCGAACAGGCCCCGCAGTTCTTCGGGACCGCCGTCGGCGGACAGGTCGACGCCGGTGGCGCGAAACTCCGGGTGCTCGTGGTCGATGCTGCGGCCCAGCCCCCAGACCGGGGCCTGCCCGACCGACAGTCCGGCGGATCCGTTGTCGCCGGCCGGCTGCGCCCCGCGGGTCACCAGCCACAACCGCGGTGATTCCGGCCAGCCGGCCAGCGTCAGCGCCTGGATCAGATGCACCACGCTCAGCGTGCCGACCGTCGTCGCCGTCTCCAGCGATTCGATGCCGGTGTTCGCCGGCGAGGCGTCCAGCAGGTTCCACAGGTGCACCACGCCACGGCACGGCGGCCGGTCACCGCCGAACGCCGCGCGCAACAGCTCACCGAAGTGTTCGGGCCGGCCCGGGTCGAGCCGGTAGCTGTCGGCGCTGACCCGTTCGATCTCGGCGAGCCCGACGACCGGTTCCACCAGCACACAGGACTGGGCCTGCGCCTCGAGGTGGTCGCGCAGCGTGTCGGCCACCGAGCCGTCGGACAGGATCAGCCAGCTGCCGGGTTCGGCGGGCCGGCCCTCGGACCGGCCGCCGCCGTCGATGGGGAGGGAGGCGGGCTGCCAGCGCACCCGGTAGCTGCGGTCGGCCGGGTCGGCGGGAGCGGTGGTGATGGCCGGCACGCCGGACCGGCCGGCCACGATGCTCCCCGTGGCCAGCAACGACCACTCCGCACCGGCGGTGCTGCCGTAGCACTCGAAAGCGTCATCGGCCAGGGCGAACTGCACGGTGTGCGCCGCGACCGGACCGCCGTTGAGGTTCAGCGCGCCGACCGACCGGTTGCCCGGGCCGAACGCCACCTCGACCGCCTGGCCGGCCAGCTCACCGAGCTGCTCGGCGGAGAGCGCCCCCGTGGTCACGTCGATCTCGGTCAGCACCGTGCCCGGCTGGGTGGCCGAGCGGATGGGCCCGCGCCAGCCGCCGCCGGGCACCACGGCACCGTTGTGGCGCGGCGCCGCGATGGAGCCGGCGTCCAGCCAGGAGTGCACCCGCTGCCAGGGGTAGGTGGGGGCGGGGACGCAGCGACTGCCCTCGGGGTAGATCTGCTCCCAGGCCACCGGCTGTCCCAGGGTGTAGAGGGCGCCCAGGGAGCCGAGCATGGTCGAGCGGCCGTCATCGTCGCGCCGCATCGACGGCAATAAGGTGCAGCTGCGCCTGAGATCCTCAACATCCTCGCGGGCCGCCGTCAGCAGGATCGGGTGCGGGCTGAGTTCGACGAAGGTGTCGTGTCCGGTCTCCAGCAGCCGCCGCAGCGCCGGCGAGAACCGCACCGGCGAACACAGGTTCGCCACCCAGTAGTCGGCGTCGAGCAGCTTCTCGCCGACCAGCTCCCCGGTGACGGTCGAGTACATCGGCACCGTCGGCGCGGTCGGCTTCAGCTTGACCAGGCTGCCGCGCAGGCCCGCACCGAGGGCCTCCATCTGCGGGCTGTGCGAAGCGACGTCGACCTCGATCCACCGGCAGAACCGGTCCCGCCGGGTCAGCTTGGCCATCAACTCTTCCAGCACCTTGCGTTCACCGGCGAGCACCGTCGACCGGTGGCTGTTGCTGGCGGCGACGGCGACCTCACGCTCGTGACCGGCGATGAGCTCCTGGGCTTCGGCCAGGGTGGTCTCGGTGACCATCATCGCGCCGCGGCCGCGCACTCCCCGCAGCATGCGGGCCCGGGCGCAGATCACCCGCGCAGCGTCCTCCAGACTCAGCGCCCCCGCCACGTGGGCGGCGGCGACCTCGCCGAGACTGTGTCCGACCACCGCGGCCGGCTCGACGCCCCAGGATCGCCACAGCGCCGCCAGCGCCACCTGAATGGCGAAGATGGTGGGCTGCAGGATGCCGATGTCGGTGAGCTTGGACCGCTCCTGCGGCTTGGCCAGTTCCTTGAGGATCGAGTGGCCCAGGTGCGGGTGCAGCGCGTTGTCGCAGGCGGCCAGGGCGTCGGCGAAGACCGGCTCGTCGGCCTGCAACCGCTGTGCCATGCCGTGCCACTGCGAGCCCTGGCCGGAGAAGATGAACGTCACACCGCGGGATCCGACGGCGCGCCCGGCTGAACAATGGCCGACCGACAGGCCGGGCCGTGACTCGCCCTGCCGGTAAGCCGACAGCGACTCGAACAACGCGGCCGGGGAGTCGCCGACCACCGCAAGCCGGTAATCGTGGTGGCCGCGGCGCGCTCCGGCGGTGTAGCAGAGGTCGGTCAGGGCCCTGCCGCCCCCGAGCCCGCTGGAGAACAACGCCATCTCGTACTCGCCGACCAGCGCGGTCAGCGCCTCCGGCGAGCGGGCCGAGAGTGCCAGCAACTCGGCGCGCGGCGCCGCGGTGTCGTCGGGGTGGCCGCCGCGGACCTGCGGGGCCTCGGTGAGCACGACGTGGGCGTTGGTGCCGCCGAACCCGAACGAGCTGACCCCGGCGATCGCCCGGCTGCCCGCCGGCCACGGGGTCAGCGTCTGCACCACCTCCAACGGCAGACGGTCGAATCCGATGTGCGGGTTGGGCTCGGTGTAGTTCAGGCTGGCCGGGATCTGCCGGTGCTGCAACGCCAGCGCCACCTTGATCAGGCCGGCAACACCGGCCGCCGCCTCCAGGTGCCCGATATTGGTCTTGACCGAGCCCACCAGGCAGCGGCTGCCCTGCGGGCGGCCCTCGGCCAGCACGGTGCCCAGCGCGTTGGCCTCAATGGCGTCACCGATCGAGGTTCCGGTGCCGTGCGCCTCGACGTACTGGACCGCACCGGCCGGCAGGCCCGCCCGGCGGAACGCCTCGGTGAGCACGCCCTCCTGGGCCCGCCCGCTGGGGGCGATCAGGCCGTTGGTGCGGCCGTCGGAGTTGGTGGCGCTGCCCCGGATCACCGCGTAGATCGGGTCGTTGTCCTCCAGTGCCCGGCTCAACGGCTTGAGCACCACCACGCCGGCGCCCTCACCGCGCACATAGCCGTCGGCGTCGGCATCGAAGGTCTTGCACCGGCCGTCGGGGGCCATCACCCGGGCCTTGGAAAAGTTGATCGCCAGGGCCGGCGACAGGATCACGTTCACCCCGGCGGCCAGCGCCATGCTGCACTCGCCGTCGCGCAGGCTGCGGCATGCCAGGTCGACGGCCACCAGCGACGACGAGCACGCGGTGTCGACCGACAGGCTCGGGCCGTGGAAGTCGAAGGTGTAGGACAGCCGGTTGGCGGCGATGCTCAGCGCGTTGCCGGTGCCGGTGTAGGCGTCGACGAGCTGGGGCTGCCCCAGCCGCAGGAAGCCGTAGTCGTTGGTGGAGATCCCGACGAACACCCCGGTGCGGCTGCCGGCCAGGGCGTCGGGCACCTGACCGGCGTCCTCGAGGGCCTCCCAGGCCACTTCGAGCAGCAGCCGCTGCTGCGGATCCATCTGCGCCGACTCGCGCGGCGAAATGCCGAAGAACTGGAAGTCGAATTGGTCGACCTGGCCCAGGAAGCCACCGCGGCGGGTGACGGCGGTACCCGGAACAGAGGGGTCGGGGTTGTAGAACGCGTCGACATCCCACCGGTCGGCCGGGACCTCGCTGGTGGCGTCCACCCCGCCGGACAGCAGCCGCCAGAAGGCCTCGGGCCCGTCAGCGCCCGGGAACCGGCAGCCGATGCCGACGATGGCGATCGGCTCGTCGGCGGCGGGCCGTTCCGGGCGCTCGCCGGCGGGCCCCGCGGCCGGAGTCTCCGCGGCTAGCGTTTTCGAGCGGGCCAGGTGCTGCGACAGGATGTCGATCGACGGGTATTCGTAGGCGATGGTCGGGGCCAGCTCGCAGCCCAGCCACTGCTCCAGGGCGGTCGAGAGCCGCACCGCGTGGATGGAGTCCAGCCCGTAGAAGGCGAACGGCTTGGCCGGGTCGATCTCGGCGGCGGGCAGTTCGAGTTCACCGGACAACCGGTCGACGAGCCAGGCGCTGATCTCCGCCGCACCGCGTTTCCCCGACCCGGCCGCCACCGTGGGGGCGGGTTCGGGTTCGGCCTGCGCCGGCGGCTCGGTCGGCTCGGGCGCGGCCGGGGGCCAGACCGCCACCACCGGCAGCTCGCCGTCGAGGTAGCGCTGCTTGCAGGCGCTGCGCTGGATCTTGCCGCTGGAGGTCGTCGGCAGCTGCAGCGGCTGCACCAGGACGACGGAGTGGGTGCGAACCGAATGGTTCTCGGTGATCGCGGTGCGGATGACCTGCATGGCCTCATCGGCCGCCGCCCCGCTCAACCGGCTCGGGTCGACCTCCTGCACCACGACGAGTTGCTCGGCCGCGCCCGGTTCGGGAGCGATCGAGAACACCGCGCCGCGGCCGCGCAGCAACCCCGGGTTGGTGTTCTGGACGGTCAGCTCGATGTCGTTGGGATAGTGGTTGGTGCCCCGGATGATGATCAGGTCTTTGCGCCGGCCGGTGACGAACAGCTCCCCGGAATGGATGAATCCCAGGTCGCCGGTGCGCAGGAACGGCCCCTCACCGCTGTCGGACAGGGTCGCGGCGAACGTCTCGGCGGACAGCTCCGGGGCTCCCCAGTAGCCGTGGGCCACACTTCCGCCGGCCACCCAGATCTCACCGACCCGGTCGGCGGCGCATTCCCGGCGGGTGTCGGGGTCGACGATGATCACCCGCTGGCCGCCGCGTGGCTTGCCGCAGCCGACCAGGGTCGCGACGTTGGGATCGTCGGCGGAAACGGCGACGACCCGGTTGTCGCCGAGGGCGACCCGGTCGACGTTCTGCACCAACGGCAGCGGCGAGTCCGATCCGCCGGAGACCAGCAGGGTGCCCTCCGCCAGCCCGTACACCGGGTAGAACGACTCGGCCCGGAAGCCGGCCGGCGCGAATGCCTCGGCGAACCCCTCCAGGGTGGCGGTGCGCACCGGTTCGGCACCGCACAGCGCCACCGTCCAGTTGGACAGGTCCAGGGCCGCGCGCTCCTGCGGGCTGGACAGCTCGACGCACATGTCGAAGGCGAAGTTCGGCGCGGCGGTGATCGTGGCGCGATGCCGCGAGATCGCCTCCAACCACCGCATCGGGCGCTTGATGAACGCGGTCGGCGGCATCAGGACCGAGGTGCCGCCGACGTACAGGGTTTCCAGCAGGCCGCCGATCAGGCCCATGTCGTGGTACGGCGGCAGCCAGAACACCCCGGTGATCTCGGAGTGGTGGGGCGGGTTCCAGGCCTCGGCAATGGTCAACAGGTTGTGCACCAGGTTGCCGTGGGTCAGCACGACGCCCTTGGGCGCGCTGGTCGACCCGGAGGTGTACTGCAGCATCGCGACGCTGTCGCCGTCGATCTGCGGCGCCACCCAGGCCGCCTCGCTGCCGGGCGGGTAGCTGTCGGTGATCGACCACTGCAGCGCCTGCCCGCCGGGCAGCCCGTCGATGGCGGGCTTGATCCTGGGCTCGATCTCGGCGGTGGTGAGCGCGAAGCCGGGCTGGACGTCGCCGATGATCGACTCGACGCGGCCGATCAGATGCTCGCGCATCGGCGGGTGCACCGGGATCGCGATGGCGCCGGCGTAGAGGCACCCGAAGAAGCTGGCGATGAAGTCCAGGCCGGGCGGGCACAGCACCAGCACCCGCTGCCCGGAGGCGCCCTGGCGCTGCAGGTCGGTGGCGATCTGGCGGGCGCGCAGGTCCAGCTCCCGGTAAGTCACCTGGCTGGTCTCGTGCTCGTCGCCGTCGCGGGAGAAGGTGAACGCCGGTTTGTCGCCGCGCTCCCGGGCACGCTGCGCCAGCAGGTCCACCAGCGTGCGGAGGGTGTGCACCGTTTCGTCCGGCCCGCTCATCGATCGCGTCTCCCGTATGGCTAACGAAGATTGGTTTTAGATATTGGGCCCAAAGATCCCGTAGGCAACCTGATTAAGGCTACATTAAGAAGCAGGACGTCAATCCCGTGATTTTCGGCGACATCGCCCACACCGGGCAAGTCAGGTGACCGATCAGCCAGACGGCTGCGGCGTCAGCCCTCCAGCTTGTATCCGAGACCCCGCACGGTAACCAGGTGCACGGGATTGGCCGGGTCGGCCTCGATCTTGGACCGCAGTCGCTTGACGTGGACATCCAGGGTCTTGGTGTCGCCGACATAATCGGCGCCCCACACCCGGTCGATCAACTGGCCGCGGGTGAGCACCCGGCCGGTGTTACGCATCAGGTATTCGAGCAGGTCGAACTCCTTGAGCGGCAAGGTGATCTGTTCGCCGTTGACCATGACCACGTGCCGTTCGACGTCCATGCGCACCGGGCCGGACTCCAGCACCCCCTCCCCGACACCGCCCTCGTCGTCGCCGCCACGGCGCAGCACCGCCCGGATCCGGGCGATCAGTTCGCGGGCCGAATACGGCTTGGTCACATAGTCGTCGGCCCCGAGTTCCAGGCCGACGACCTTGTCGATCTCGCTGTCGCGGGCAGTGACCATAATCACCGGCACGCTGGAGCGGACCCGCAACTGCTTGCAGACGTCGGTGCCCGACATCCCCGGAAGCATCAGGTCCAGCAACACGATGTCGGCGCCGACCCGGTCGAACTCGGCCAGAGCCGCGGGCCCGTCGGTGACCACGGTCGCCTCGAAACCCTCCTTGCGCAGCAGGAACGCCAGCGGGTCCGCCAGCGACTCCTCGTCCTCAACGATCAACACGTGTGTCATCGCTGCTGCTCCTCCTCATCGCTCCGCACGCTCCGCTCTGCATCGTCGACAGCAGGTGTCATCGCTGCTCTTCTTCCCTTCGCTCCGAATCGGCTTGGTAGGCGGGAATCGCCAGGGTGAACGTCGAACCGGTGCCCGGCTGGCTCCACAGCGTGATGCTGCCGTTGTGGTTGGCCGCCACGTGCTTGACGATGGCCAACCCGAGCCCGCTGCCACCGGTCGCCCGCGAGCGCGCCTTGTCGCTGCGGAAGAACCGCTCGAAGACGCGCTGCTGGTCCTTCCGCGCGATTCCGATGCCGCGGTCGGTGACGGCGATCTCGACGAAGCCGTCCCGGCTGCGCCGGCTGATCGACACCTGCGAGCCGTGTGGCGAGTAGGCGATCGCGTTCGACACCAGGTTAGCCAGTGCGGTGACCAGAAGGGGCTCGTCGCCGAGCACCCGATAGCCGCTCGGGGCGTCGGTGGTGATGGTGATCTCCGCGTTGTCGGCGGCCACCTTGTGCCGGGAGATCGCCTCGTTCACCACACTGTCGACGTCGACGGCGCCCAGATCCGGCAGCGGATCGGCGCCCTGCAGCCGGGACAACTCGATCAGCTCGCCGATCATGCTGGCCAGCCGGTTCGCCTCCACCAGCACCCGCTCGGCGAACGGGCGGACCGCCTCGGGGTCGTCGGCGGAGGCCAGCAGCGCCTCGGCGAGCAGGCCCATCGCCCCGACCGGGGTCTTGAGTTCATGGCTGACGTTGGCCACGAAGTCGCGCCGGCTGGCCTCCATCCGCGCCTGTTCGGACTGGTCGTCGACGATCACCACCGCGAACCGACGATCCACGTCGGACAGCAACCGGGCGTACCCTCGCACCGCGGACAGATCCGGCCGGGTGGCCCCGGCCGATCGCTTGGCCGCCGAGAGGTCGAACACCACGTCCTCCTCACCGGAGAGTGCCCGCTGCGCGGCCTCCCAGGCGCCGTCGTCGAGCAGCCGGCCGTGCACCAGGCCCAACTCGGAGGCGCGCTCATTGAGGTAGACGACGTCGCGGTGGGTGTCGACGACGGCGATCCCCAACGAGGCGTGCGCGACGATCCGCTGCAGCATCTGCGCGACGGTGATCCCCGCCCGTTCGGTGGTCACCCGCCGGCGCCGCGCGGCCAGCAGGGGCGACAGCCAGAAACCGGCCGCCGCGCCCACCACGAGCGCCGGCAGTGCCGACACCGCGGCGAGCGTCAGCGCCGAAGTCGCAGCCACGGCAAAATCGTACGCAGGTCGACCGCGCTATCTGGCCAGCGTTCGACCCCGACGTGCGTCGAGTGTGAATTCAGGGGGAAGATTTCACCCGTTTTCCACCTGAAATTCATGCTGGCGGGCGCTGCGGCTACTTGGCGCCCTGGCCGGCCACCGCCGCGGCCCCGGCCGCGGCCGCCTCGGGGTCCAGGTAGGCACCGCCGGTGAGGGTCGGACGCAGGTCGGCGTCCAGGTCGTAGCGCAGCGGGATACCGGTGGGGATGTTCAGTCCGACCACCTCCTCATCCGACATCTGATCGAGGTACTTCACCAGCGCCCGCAACGAGTTGCCGTGCGCCGCGATCAGCACCGTCTTGCCGCACCGCAGGTCCGGGATGACGACGTCGGTGTAGTACGGCAGGAAGCGCGCCACCACATCGGCCAGGCACTCGGTCAGCGGACCGCCGCCGATGTCGGCGTAGCGCGCGTCGGTGTCCTGGCTGTAGCGGCTGCCGGCCTCGATCGGCGGCGGCGGGGTGTCGTAGCTGCGCCGCCACGTCATGAACTGGTCATCGCCGTAGCGCGCCTTGGTGGCGGCCTTGTCCAGGCCCTGCAGCGCGCCGTAGTGGCGTTCGTTGAGCCGCCAGGTGCGCCTGACCGGGATCCAGTGCCGGTCGGCGGCGTCCAGGGCCAGGTTCGCGGTGGTGATCGCCCGGCGCAGCAGCGAGGTGTAGACCACGTCCGGCAGCAGGTCGTGCTCGACCAGCAGCTTGCCGGCGCGGACCGCCTCGGTGCGGCCCTTGTCGGTCAGGTTGACGTCCATCCAGCCGGTGAACTGGTTACTGGCGTTCCATTCGCTCTCTCCGTGGCGCAGCAGCACCAGCGTGGCAGTCTCAGACATGCCGGCCAGTGTCTCAGTCACCGTCGCGGTCAATCAAATGCTCGAACGCCTGCAGGTTCTGCAGCGACTGCCCGGTGGACACCCGCCACTCCCACTCCTTCTGGATGGAGGAGGCAAATCCCAACTCCAGCAACGTGTTGAAGTCGAAGTCGACGGCTTCGAGCACCTGCCCGAGTACCCGGTCGATCTCCTCGGCGGTCACCGAAGCCAGCGCCATCCGGCCGACCAGGTAGATGTCGCCGACGTTGTCCAGGGTGTAGGCCACCCCGTAGAGCCGGCGGTTGCGCTTGAGCAGAAAGCGGTAGACCCCGGCGTGGTTCTCATCGGGCTTGCGGCAGACGAAGGCCTCGACGCGCACCGAGTGCTCCCCGACGCTGAGGATCGTGTTGGTCTTGAGCTTGCGTTCGCCGGGCAGCTCGACGACCACCCCCGGCAGCCCGCCGTGTGCGCCGGGGAACTGCGAGTAGGTCAGCTCTGCCGTCTTGAGGGTGTCCTCGATGAGCTGTTGGACGTCGCTGCGGTTCACGCGCGCGCCCCGCGTCGCGTGGGCCAGCGCCGGGCCCGCCGCGGCGCCCCCACCACCCGCATCCGCGCACCCCGAGCGGCGGCGAAGTCCTCGATCGCGCTGGTGTAGCTGGCCAGCTGGGCGTCCACGGTGCGCTCCCAGGAGAACGTCGCCGCGTGAGCGGCCGCGGCCCGGCGCATCGCCCACCCGCGCGGCCCCTCCCCCAACCGCAGCAGGTCGTCGATCGCGGTCGCCCACGCCTCGATGCCGTGCCCGGCGACCAGTGCCCCGGTGACACCGTCGCGCACCGCCACCGGCAGCCCGCCGACCGCCGCGGCGACCACCGGCGTGCCGCAGGCCTGCGCCTCCAGGGCCACCAGGCCGAACGATTCGGAGTAGCTGGGCACCGCCACCAGATCGGCCGCCCGGAACAAAGCCGCCAGATCCTCGCGGGACTGCGGCGGCAAGAAGGTCACCCGGTCACTGATACCCAGTTCCGCGGCCAGCCGAACCAGTCCGCCCGGCGCGGCGAGCCCACTGCTGCCCGACGGCCCGCCGGCCACCACCACGCGCACCCCGGGCAGCTTCGCGACGGCGCGCAGCAGGATGTCGGGCGCCTTGAGCGGCTGGATGCGACCGACGAAGGCCACGATCGGCTCGCCGGGCGAGAACCCCAACGCGGCCCGGGCCTGCGCCTTGTCGCCGGGGCGGAAGACCTCCAGGTCGACGCCCGGATGCGCCACGTCGATACGCGCCGGGTCGGCCCCGTGCAGCGCGACGAGTTGGTGGGCCTCGTCGTCGGTGTTGACGATCAGCCGGTCCGCCTCGTCGACGACCTGCTGCTCGCCGACGGTGCGCAGCGGCGGCTCGGGGCTGTCACCGGCGGCCAGGGCGGCGTTCTTGACCCCGGCCAGGGTGTGTGCGGTGTGCACCAGCGGCACCGCCCACCGATCCGCGGCCAGCCAGCCGACCTGACCGGACAGCCAGTAGTGCGAATGCACGACGTCGTAGTAGCCGGGCTCGTGGGCCGCCTCGGCACGCAGCACCGCGGCCGCGAACGCGCACAACTGGGTGGGCAGGTCGTTCTTGTCCAGGCCCTCGAACGGTCCGGCCACCACGTTGCGCACCAGTACGCCGGGCGCCACATGCTGCACCGGCGGATCGGCCGACGACGTGGCGCGGGTGAAGACCTCCACGGCCACCCCGCGGCGAGCCAGGTGCAGCGCGCTCTGCAGCACGTAGACGTTCATGCCGCCGGCATCGCCCGTACCGGGTTGGGCCAGCGGCGAGGTGTGCACCGACAGCACCGCTACCCGGTGCACATCGGATCCGACGCCACTCCCCACCCAGTCATCTTTACAGCTCCGGTCAGGCGGACGCTTCGGGGACCGCCCGGGCCACCGAGCCGCGGGAGCGGCGCATCGCCCCGACCGGATCGGCGTAGAGCCCGCCCAACGACACCGTCCCGGCCCCGGCCTCCTGGACCCGGTTGCCGAAAGCGGTGACCCGCAGCGTGCGGCCCGCCAGCACCGACCGCTGGGCGAAGGCCCGCTCCACCTCGGCCATGCCCTCCGGGTATTCGGTGAAGCCCTGGCCACCGACCACCAGGTCGTCGGGGTTGAGCACGTCGCGCAGCAGCGCGACGGCTTCGCCGAGGACCCGGGCACGTTCGGTCAGCAACGCGCTCGCCCGCTGGTCACCGGCCCGGGCCTCCCGCGCCAGGCCGGTCACCGCGGCCGAAGCCGCACCGTTGCCGTCGGGCAGGATCCGCAGCCGGCGTGCCGCGGCCAGCACCGCCTCGTCGCTGACGGTGGATTCGAGCTGTCCGGAATCGCCGAGCAGCTCCGAGGACACCGGCAGGCCGGCAATGGTGCCGGGACCGCTGGTCGGGCTGTGTACCCGCCCGCCGATCACCAGGGCGTAGCCCACGGTCTCGCGGGCGTAGACGTAGAGGCTGGTGGAGCTGGTCACCGTCGGTCGCCGCACTCCCAGCAGCAGTTCGGCGCCGGCCATGGCGTCGACGTGGGAGGCCACCGACACCGGCAGCCGCAGCTCGTCGGCCAGCACCGGTCCGACCGGGGCGGCCGTCCAGCCCAGCCGGGGGTGGTCGACGTAGCCGGTGGTGCCGTCCACCGCGCCACCGATGGCCACCCCGACCCACAGCGGGCGGCGCTTCTGCCAGCGGGTCAGGTACCGGCGCGCACTGGCGGCCAGGGCCGCCAGCGCCGGCGAGGCCCCGTTGGCCGGGGTCGGGGTCTCGACCACGTCCAGGGTGCGGCCGAGCAGGTCGGTGGCCACGATGCTGGTGGTCTTCGCCCCGATGTGCAGGCCCAACGCCAGGAACGGTTCGTGGTTGACCACCACAGGCCGGCGCGGGCGTCCGATCGCCCCGGAGGTCGCCAAATCAGCGCGCTCCAGCAGCAATCCGGCCTCCAGCAGCGCGCTGACCTGCCGGTTGACCGTGGCGACGCTCAGCGAGGTGGCGCCGGCGATGGCCTCGCGGGCGATCGGGCCGTGCTGGCGAACCGCGGAGAAGACCGCGGCGCCGGCGGTTTCGGGCAGCTGCAGGGCCGGCGGAACGACGCGCGGATGCGAGCGCACCCGGGCGGTCCGGTGGCTGGTGATGTGGGTGGTGAGAGAGGTGGTGCGCACGCTGTGTGTCCTTGCCTAGGAAGAGTCCGAATGGGGTCCGGTGACGCCTGCGACCCGGCGGGCTCCCTCAAGGAGTGGCTACTCGCAGCAGGTCAGGCGCGACGACATGCGCAACAACACGCGCCGGTGGCGACGAGACACACCGCTGTCAGATAGCGGGCACTGCGGTACATAACGGAGAAATGTAGCACGGTCACTAAAGTTGAGTCGATGAGCACACCCGCGCGACACCAGCGCGCCGGCCAACCGATCGCCGTGGTCACCGGCGCCAGCTCGGGTATCGGCGAGGCGACCGCGAGAACCCTTGCCGGACAAGGCTTTCACGTGGTCGCGGTAGCCCGGCGCGCCGACCGGATCTCCGCGCTGACGCAGGAGATCGGGGGCACCGCCGTTGCGGCGGACGTCACCGACCTGGCCGCGGTCGCCGAGCTGGCCGACGTGTGCGAGGGTCTCGCCGGTTCGGTCAACGTGCTGGTCAACAACGCCGGCGGGGCCAAGGGCCTGGCGCCGGTCAGCGACGCCGACCTCGAGCACTGGCGGTGGATGTGGGAGACCAACGTGCTGGGCACCCTTCAGGTGACCCGCGCCCTGCTGCCGAAGCTGATCGCCTCCGGCGACGGCCTGGTGGTCACCGTGACCTCCATCGCGGCATTCGAGATCTACGACGGCGGCGCCGGTTACACCTCGGCCAAGCACGCCCAGAGCGCGCTGCACCGCACGCTGCGCGGTGAGTTGTTGGGAAAACCGGTGCGGCTCACCGAGATCGCCCCGGGCATGGTGGAGACCGAGTTCTCGCTGGTGCGCTTCGACGGTGACCGCGAGCGCTCCGACGCGGTCTATGCCGGCCTGACTCCGCTGACGGCGGCCGACATCGCCGAGGTGATCGGGTTCGTCGCCTCCCGGCCCCCGCACGTCGACCTCGACCAGATCGTGATCCGCCCGCGCGACCAGGCCTCCGCAACGCGGGCTAACCGCCGGGCCGAGTAACAGACGTCGGCGGCGGCTGAGTCGTCGTCGGGGTGCCCGACAGTGTCGGCGCGTCGGTCGGGGTGGCCGGCGCGGTGCTGGGCAGTGAGGTCCGGGGCCGCCCTGGAGTCGACGAATCCGCCTGCAGCGCCGACATGGACACCCAGGTGTCCCAGTCCACCGCCCAGTCCCAGATATCGCCGTCGGCGTAGGACAGCTCGATCGAGCTGCCGGTCACCTCGACCGGGTCGCCGTAGATCGCGCTGTGGAAGTACTGCTCGGCGTCCTCGGTGGACAAGTTGATGCAGCCGTTGGTGACGTTGGTGTTGCCCTGGGCGCCGGAGCTGGCCGGGTTGGCGTGGATGAACTCGCCGTTGTTGGAGATGCGGACCGCCCAGCGCTCGTGGATGTTGCTGTAGCCGGCGGCCGGGTTGGACATGTAGAAGTCGGCGTACTTCTCGCTGACCACGTGGACGCCGTTGCGGGTGACGTTGCGCGGCTGGTCGCCTTCACCGTAGCTGCACGGGAAGTCCATGATCACGCCCTCGTCGCGGACCACCTGGATGCGGTGCGAGGAGACCTCGGCCTTCACCACCTGGCGCCGCCCGATCGAGAATTGCAGCGACATGTCCTGGGCGCCGTAGGCACCGTCGCCGAAGGCCACGCCGTACAGCTTGGCGTCGACGCTGACGGTGGTTCCGGCCGGGTAGTACTCGCGGCTGCGCCAGTGCACCCGGGCGCCCTGCACCTCATC
The DNA here is from genome assembly GCF_010727125.1 of Mycolicibacter terrae. Classification (NCBI taxonomy): domain Bacteria; kingdom Bacillati; phylum Actinomycetota; class Actinomycetes; order Mycobacteriales; family Mycobacteriaceae; genus Mycobacterium; species Mycobacterium terrae. Next base: position 3,767,196 of record NZ_AP022564.1, read on the forward strand.
GGGCAACCAGGCCCAGCCGCCCTCCACCGGCGGTTCGGTGGTGACCCGCAGGGCCCGCTCGACGGCCGCCTTGTCACTGATCGGCGCGTCGAACTGCAGGATCACCGGCGCCGCGACGCCGACCGTCTGCCCGTCGGCCAGCTGAAAACCGCCGTCGATGACGACTGCGGGCGTCACCGTGGTGATGGTGCCGGTGACCGGTACGGCGTTGCCGTCGTGGCCCACCACCGAGCCCGACCAGCTGTAGACGGCGTCGTAGCCCAGCGGCTCGGTGACGGTGTAGCGGGTGCGGTCCCGATTGAACGTTCCACTGAGCACCTTGCCGGCCGGGCTGGTCAGCGCCACCCGCTGAAACCAGCCGTCGGAGACGGTGACAGCGACGTCGGCGGTCGGCAGCACATCGGTCTGGCCGACCGGGGGTTCGAAGCTCAGGGCGGGCGCCGCCGGCGGCGTCTTGTCGGCACTGTTTCCGGCCCGGCTCAGACAGCCCGCCAGCGCCTGCGGCGCCAGCACCCCGGCCGCCAGCGCGGCCAACGCCCTTCGCCGGTTCAGGTTCACGCCATCCCAAGATACCGGGCAGGCCACCTGACCACCTGCGATGTTGGTTACAGCGCGCAACCGACGAGCACCGGCTCGGGGTGCAAGGTGATGCCGAACACCGCGCGCACCCCGTCGCGCACGGTGCGCGCCAACTCCAGCACGTCGGCGGTGCTGGCGCCACCCCGGTTGGTCAAAGCCAGCGCATGTTTGCCCGAAAGACGCACCGGCGCACCGTCATCGTCCGGATAGCCCTTGCCGAAACCGGCCCGCTCCACCAGCCAGCCGGCCGCCAGCTTCACCCCGTCGGGGCCGTCCCAGTGCGGAACCAGTCCGGTCTTCCGTTCGGCGATCTGCCGGTACACCTCCTGCGGCACAACCGGATTGGTGAAGAACGAGCCCACACTCCAGGTGTCGTGATCGCTCCCGTCGAGCACCATGCCCTTGGCGCTGCGCAGCTTGAGCACTGCGGCACGCACGGCTGCCGGGTCGGCGCGGTCGCCGTCGGCGGCGTGCAACGCGGTGGCCAGTTCGCCGTAGCGCAGCGGCGCGCTGCGCCCGGAGGCGTCCAGCTCGAATTCCACCTCGAGCACCACCGCCGCATCCGAGTACTTCAGCACGCTGGTGCGGTAGCCGAAGTTCAACTCGGCGCCCGCTGCCCAGCGCACGGTGCCGGTGCGACGGTCCAGCAGCAGCACCCGGGTCACGGTGTCGGCGACTTCCGCGCCGTAGGCCCCGACGTTCTGCACCGGGGTGGCGCCGGCCGAACCGGGGATACCCGACAGGCACTCCAGACCGCCCAGCCCCGCGGCGACGGCTCGTGCGACCACGTCGTCCCAGACCGCGCCGGCCTGGGCCCGCAGCACGTTGCCGTCGATCTCGATGCCGTCGTTGGCCAGCCGGACGACGGTCAGGTCAGTCAGGTCGTCGGCGATCACCACGTTGGAGCCACCCGAGAGCAGCAGCGGGCGGACCCCGGCCCGGTCGAGTTCGCCCAGGGTGGCCACGATCTGCTCGGCATCGATGCAGGTGATGACGCGCTGCGCGACCGGTCCGACCCGCAGCGTGGTCAACGGCGCCAGCGGCACCGCCTCGGCGACACGCGCGCCCGCGAACTCGGATCCGGCCACGGCCGGTAACGGTAGCCTGACCAGCTATGCCGCGTACATTCACGCTGTCCGAGCACTATCCGGGAAGCGTCGAGCAGGTCTATGCGGCATTCGCCGACGAGCAGTACTGGCTGGCCCGGCTGGCCGATTCCGGGGCCGACACGGTGACCCTGGACTCGATGACCGTCGGCGCCGACGGCGGTGTCGACGTGGCCACCACACAGGGCATTCACCGCGACAAGCTGCCGGCGCTGGCCGCCCAGTTCCACCCCGGCGACCTGGAGATGGCCCGCCACGAGAAGTGGCGTCCGGTCCGCGACGGGCGGGCCCACGCCGAGGTCACCGGCAGGATCGTCGGGGCGCCGGCGAAGCTGTCCGGGGACGCGGTGCTGGAACCGGCCACCGGCGGCTGTGCGCTGCGGCTGACCGCGACGGTGCGGGTCGACATCCCGCTGGTGGGCGGCAAGATCGAGAACTTCATCGGCACCCAGCTGACTGAGCTGATGACCGCCGAGCAACGGTTCACCGCGATGTGGCTGCAGCGAGGCGGCGCTGAGCGACCGGAATAGGCTGAACCCATGCGGATAGCGTGTGCGCAGATCCTCAGCGGGACCGACCCGGCCGCCAACCTGGAGTTGGTCGCCGAACACACCGAGCGCGCCGCCGCCCAGGGCGCGCGCCTGGTGGTTTTCCCGGAGGCCACGATGTGCCGGTTCGGGGTGCCGCTGGGCCCGGTCGCCGAGCCGCTCGACGGGCCGTGGGCCACCCGGGTGCGCGACATCGCCGCCCGGGCCGGGGTGACCGTCATCGCGGGGATGTTCGTCCCGGCCGGCGACGGACGGGTCAGCAACACCCTGCTGGCGACCGGACCGGGAACCGAAGCGCACTATCACAAGATCCACCTCTACGACGCGTTCGGATTCACCGAATCACGCACCGTCGCACCGGGATCCGATCCCGTGGTGATCGACGTCGACGGCGTCGGCGTCGGCCTGTCCACTTGCTATGACATCCGGTTCCCGACGCTGTACACCGAGTTGGCCGATCGCGGTGCCCAGCTGATCGCGGTGTGCGCCTCGTGGGGCGCCGGGCCGGACAAACTGCGGCAGTGGGAACTGCTGGCCTGCGCCCGGGCGCTGGATTCGACCAGCTACATCGCCGCCGTCGGGCAGGCCTACCCCGGCGCCGGCGACCCGGCGAGTTCGTCGGGCGCGCCGACCGGTGTGGGCCACAGCCTGGTCGCCTCGCCGTGGGGTGAGGTGGTGGTGTCGGCCGGCCCGGAACCGCAGCTCCTGGTCTGCGACGTCGACCTCGACGCGGTCGGCAGCGCCCGCCGAACCCTGGCCGTGTTGAGCAATCGCGCGGATTTTCTTCAGGTCGGTAAGGCAGAATCGCGCGGGTGAGCAATCCGCCCGGACCTCCCCACGGCGACCAGTCACCTTGGGCGCGCCCCACCGGCCAGCCCGATCAGCCCCCCGAGGGCGAAGCCCCGCCTCGACCGGAACCGTCCGCGTCGCCGACCCGGCAGATGCCGGTCGGCGGTACGCCCCGCGAGGAGCCGACCACCCGGATTCCCAGCGCACCCGCGGCCCCGGCGGCGCCACCACCGTCCGCCCCGCCGGTACCGGCCGCGGCGCCACCGGAGTCGGCCGGCGAGGCGCCCACCACCGTCATCAGCGCCCCGGCCCCGCAGCACCGGCCGGCCACCCTGCTGCGGGATCCGCTGGCCCTGGTCCTGATCGTCGTCACGGTGATCGCGCTGGCGCTGGCCGGTCTGATCGGCGCCGAGCTGATCGCCCGCCGGATCGCCGACAACAAGGTGGCCAAGGCGACCGAATGCGTGGTGCACGACAAGGCCAAGGTGTCCTTCGGGGTGACGCCGCCGTTCCTGTGGCAGCACATCACCGGCAACTACACCAACATCTCCATCCACACCGCGGGTAACCAGGTCAAAGACGCCCAGCAGATGACCGCCGACCTCAACATCTCCGATGTCGACCTGCACGGCACCGGCGACTCCAAGGGCACCATCGGGGCCTTGGACGCCACCCTGACCTGGCCGGCGGCCGGCATCAAGGAGACCGTCCAGTCGATGGTGCCGATCCTGGGCAACCTGGTCTCGGATCTGAAGACCAATTCCCAGGACGGCACCGTCGAACTCGGTGGCGCATTCGGCCTGGCCAGCGTGGTGGTCAAGCCGGAAGTGGTCGACGGTGGACTCTCGCTGCAGGTGCAGAAGCTCACCGGCCTGGGTGCGCTGACCCTGCCGCGCGAGACGCTTCAGCCGGAGCTGGACAGATTCGCCCGGGAGCTGACGAAGCGTTACCCGCTGGGTCTGCGCGCCGAGAGCATCCAGGTCACCGATAACGGTGTGGTGGCGCGGTTTTCGACCCGGAACGCCGCCATCCCGCAGTCCGACGACCCCTGCTTCGCGCACCTGTAGCCTGCAGTAATGAGCACATTCGGATCGGCGCACCGCCCGCATCGATTTACCGGCCTGCCGGCGGTCCTGCTGGCGCTGTCCGCGGTGCTGGTCCTGGCGCTGGTCGCCTTGTTCGGCGGACAGCTCTATGCCACGCACCGGGCCAAGAGCCTGGTCGCCGACGCGGTCCAGTGCGAGGCGGAGGACACCGCCACGGTGTCGTTCGCCTCCAATCCGCCGGTGCTGGCGCAGTACTTCCGGGGCGACTACCCGCACATCTCGGTGCAGACCGCTGGCAACCAGATCCGCAAGGCCAAGGGCATGCGGCTGGACCTGGACATCCGCGACATCCGGCTGCACAAGAGCGGGGATTCGAAAGGCACCATCGGGTCGCTGGACGGCACCATCACCTGGCCGGCGGACGGCATCAAAGAGTCGATTCAGGAGGTGGTCCCGGTGATCGGCAGCATCGTCACCGGCAAGGTCACCACCGATCCGGACGCCGGCACCGTCGAGCTCAAGGGCCTGCTGAACCGCGCGACCGTCAAGCCGCAGATCGTCGACAACGGGCTGAAGCTGCAGGTGGTGGAGCTGGAAGCACTCGGCCACGATCTGGACACCGACACCGTGCAGCGCAACCTCGATAACCTCACCGCGAAGGTGACCGACGACCTTCCGCTGGGGATCCACATCGACAGCTCGCAGGTCACCGATTCCGGTGTGGTGGTCAAGTTCTCGACGCGAAACGCCGCCATCCCGGCGTCGTCGTCGAGTCAGTGCTTCGCGAGACTGTAAGGGTTCGCGGCCGGCGCTACCCGAGCCCGTCCAGTACGGCCCGGGTACCCGACAGGCCCAGCCGGGTCGCCCCCGCCTCGAGCATCGCCAGCGCATCGTCCGCGGTGCGGATGCCACCGCTGGCCTTGACGCCGAGCCGACCGCCGACGGCATCGGCCATCAGCGTCACCGCGCGCACCGAGGCCCCGCCGGAAGGATGAAAACCGGTGGAGGTCTTGACGAAATCCGCACCGGCGTCTTCGGCGGCGCGGCAGGCCGCCACCAGGGTCGCGTCCCCGCCCAGCTCCAGCAGCGCGGCGGATTCCAGGATCACCTTGAGCACGGCGTCGGGAGCGGCGGCACGCACGGTGCCGATGTCGGCGCCGACCGCGGCGAAATCACCGGCCAGTGCGGCGCCGACGTCGATGACCATGTCGATTTCGGCCGCCCCGGCCGCCACCGCCAGCGCCGCCTCCTGCGCTTTGACCACCGGCAGGTGCTTGCCGGACGGAAAGCCCGCGACCGCGGCGATCCGGACGCCGGCCGGATTGGCCGCCGCGGCGACGGCCACCACCGACGGTGACACGCACACCGCGGCGACGCCGAGTTCGGCGGCTTCGGCGACGACGGCGACGACCTGCTCGGTCGTCGCTTCGGGTTTGAGCAAGGTGTGGTCGACCAGTTTGGCCACCTGGTCGCGGTTCCATCCGGGCATCAGAACGCCTCCTCGGGGGCACCGGGATTACATCCGGATTCCAGCATCGTCACACCGTCGACGACGGGCCGCCACGGCTCCAGGTTCCAGCTGGTCTTGCCGGGCCGGGCGAACTCGGCATAGTTCCAGTGACAGAGGAATTGGTCGCGCATGCCCGGGGTGTCCGCCCCGGGAGCATGGGCGAGCACTTCGCGCCAGGCCTGCTCGCCGTCGGCGGCGGCGTCCAACCGGGCTGCCGCGGCCCGGCCGGCCGGCGTCGGATACACCCGCAGGCTGGACAGGTCGCCGTAGCTCGTCCACTCGATGCGGTCGACGAAACCCGACGCCCCGGAGTCGGCCCACGCCGGGGCGGCGGGCAGCGAAACGGCCGCCGCGACACCGACTGCTCGGAGAGTCGAACGGATCATGGGCGTCAGTGGGATTTGCCTTGGACCTCAAGCAATCTCGGCCGCACATCCACCAGGTAGACCCCGGCGGCACAGGCGGCGATGGCCATCCCCATCACCTGTAGCACCAGGGCCAGCAGCCCGCACACCCCGAGGATCACCAGCCACACCGGCTTGGTGAGCTTGTCGGCGGCGGTATAGGCGTCGGAGCGCTGCATCGCCGCGTGCACGAACGCATACACCGACGTCGCGAAGACGATGAGCTGCAAAACGCCGAGGACGATACCCACCAGGCTCATAGCGAACACGCTGCAAGCCTAGGCGGGTACCGTCCCGGGCGTCGAACTGCGGTTACTTCTGGGTGACCTTCTTGGCAGGCGCCTTCTTCGCGGCCGTCTTGGCAGCAGCCTTCTTGGCCGGGGCAGCCTTCTTGGCAGCAGCCGGCGCCGGGGTCTTCTTGGCGGCCCCAGCAGCCGGGGGCGCCGTCTTGGCCTGCTCCTTCTTGGGCAGCTCGATGCCGACCAGCTTGGCGGCGCGCTCGCCGACCTCGCGGGTCTGCGACGCAACGTTGCCCAGCACCTCCTGGGTCAGCTCGACGGCCTGGTCGACGTAGCCCTCAACCTGCGCCGAGGCGTCGTCGAGACCGGACTGGTTGCGCAGCCGCTCCAGGGCGGCCTCGCCGCGGGTCACCAGGTCGTTGTACCGGCCGGTGGCGGCCTCCACGTAGCCCTCGGCGGCCTTGCGCAGCTCCTCGGCGGTGAAACGCTCCCGCAGCTCGGCGAACTGCTCGGGCAGCTCCTCCTGCAGCTTGTTCAGCCGGGCACGGCTCTCCTCGACCCGGGTGCTGGCGTCTTCGCGGGCATCACCGGCGCGCTCGCGCAGGTTGGCGACGAGGTCGGTCATGGTGGCCAGGGCCAGGTCGGCAGCGCCGATCGCGGCGAGCAGCGGGGCCTTCAGTTCTTCGATGGTCGGGTTCTCGGCCATGTCGGGGTTCCTTTCGGGTTGGATTTTCCGGTTGGTGGTTCTTCTCAGGAGGACGAACATGGATCAGGCAGGTGTCGTCTCCTCACCGTCGGCTTCGTTCTGCTGGACGAAGGAGGTGTAGATGTCGAGCAGAACCTGTTTCTGGCGCTCCGTGATCGCCGCATCCGAGATGACGGCGTCGCGGACCTCGCTCTTCTCGCTGGGCTCCAGGATTCCCGCACGCACGTAGAGCACCTCGGCGGAGACCCGCAGGGCCTTGGCGATCTGATTGAGGACGTCAGCGGAGGGCTTACGCAATCCGCGCTCGATCTGACTGAGGTAGGGATTGCTCACGCCGGCCTTGTCGGCCAGCTGTCGCATGGACACCTGCGCGGCTTCGCGCTGCGCCCGGATGAAGCTGCCGATGTCCGCCGCGGCAGTGGAGACCACTGCGGCAATTTTGTCATCCTGCGACACCGGTGACCCCTTTCGTGGACTTGCGACTTGCTGACGAACGCCACGATACGACCTAATGCTAACTTTTGCAAGCACTAGCTAGCGCAGGTCAGAACATAAGTTGAGCTATGGCGTAGATCGCCAGCCCGGCCAGTGACCCCACCACGGTCCCGTTGATCCGGATGAACTGCAGATCGCGTCCGACATGCAATTCGATGCGCCGGCTCGCCTCCGCGGCGTCCCAGCGCTCGATCGTCTCGGTGATGATCGCGGTGATCTCCACCCCGTAATGCGCCACCAGATGCTGAGCGCCCCGCACGATCCAATTGTCCACCTTGTCGCGCAGGTCGGCCTTGTCGCGCAACGACTCACCGACCTGGACCACCGTCGAGGCCACCCGGGTGCGCAGGGCGCTGGACGGGTCGTCGACACCCTCGAGCACCAGCCGCTTCAGCGTCCGCCAGGCGGTGGCCGCAGCGTTGGCGACCTCGTCGCGGGCCATCAACTGTTCCTTGACCGCGTCGGCCTTGGCGATCGTCGCCGGGTCGTTCTGCAGGTCGTCGGCGAACTCGAACAGGAAACGCGTCGCACTGCGGCGCAATTCGTGATCGGGGTTGCGGCGCACCTTGTCGGTGAAGTCCATCAGCTCACGGTGGATCCGGTCGCCGACCAGATGGTCGACGAACCGCGGCGACCAGGTGGGCGAGTCCCGCTCCACCACCCGCTGGATGACTTCGCCGGCGTTGAGCGACCACTGGAACGCCCGGTCGGCCAGCAACTGGATCAACGCCTCCTGCCGGTTCTCGGCCAGCAGGGTGCCCAGCACCCGGCCCACCGGTGGCCCCCAGTGCGGCTCGGCAATGCGCCGCACGATCATCCGGTCGATCACGTCCTGGACGTCGTCGTCGCGCAACATCTCGATCAGCACCCGCAGCACGGTCGCGGTCTCGGCGGCCACCCGTTCGGCGTGGTCCTGTTCGGAGAGCCACTTGCCCAGCCGCCCGGCGATCTGCGCGTCGCGCAGCTTGGTCTCCACCACCGGCGGTGACAGGAAGTTCTCCCGCACGAAGGTGCCCAGGCCCTCCCCGAGCTGGTCCTTCTTGCGTTTGATGATCGCGGTGTGCGGGATCGGGATGCCCAGCGGATGCTTGAACAGCGCGGTCACCGCGAACCAGTCCGCCAGGGCCCCGACCATGCCGGCCTCGGCGGCGGCGCCGACGTAACCCACCCAGGTCGGGGCGGTGCCCTCCATACCGTGGGCCGCCGCCCACCGGCACAGCAGGAAGACGACGGTCGCACCGAGCAGGAAGCTCAGTGCGACGACCTTCATCCGGCGCAGGTCTCGCAATCGCACGGCATCGGCGGCCGGATCGGCATCGGCGAAGGACTCCGCCAGCGACTGCACGGTCCGCGCCGCGCCGGGCCAAGTCTGGCGGTTCTCTCGATGCACCACCACACCATCATCCGCCATCTCGGGCGGCGGGTATATGCGGCGGTTCCAGCTTCGCCTCTCCTCCGCCGGGCCTCGCCAAACCACCGGTAACTGTTACCGGACCACAAAGTTTGCTGGACCGCGCCGTATTATCTATAAGGACTAGTGAATGGGAACCCGCGATAGTGGCAGAGCAGCTTCGAGCCGGCGCCGCCAAGACCGATGGTCGCAAGCGGCGCTGGCACCAACACAAGGTCGACCGCCGAAATGACCTGACCGACGGGACGATCGAGGCGATCCGGCGCCGCGGCCGGTACGTGAGCATGGATGAGATCGCCGCTGAGATCGGCGTGTCCAAAACCGTGCTGTACCGCTACTTCGTCGACAAGAACGACCTGACCACCGCGGTGATGATGCGCTTCGCTCAGACGACCCTGATCCCCAATATGGCGGCTGCGCTGTCGGCGAACCTGGACGGCTTCGACCTGGTCCGCGAGATCATCCGGGTGTATGTGCAGACGGTGGCCAACGAGCCCGAGCCGTACCGGTTCGTGATGGCCAACAGTTCGGCCAGCAAGAGCAAGGTGATCGCCGACTCCGAGCGCATCATCGCCCGAATGCTCGCCGTGATGCTCCGCCGGCGGATGAACGCGGTCGGGATGGACACCAGCGGGGTCGAGCCGTGGGCCTACATGATCGTCGGTGGTGTGCAGTTGGCCACCCACTCGTGGCTGCTGGACCCGCGGATGAGCGCCGACGACCTGATCGACTACCTGACGATGCTGAGCTGGAATGCGTTGTGCGGCATCGTCGAGGTGGGTGGGTCGCTGGAGAAGTTCAACGCCGGGAAGCACCCGTCGCCGATGCTGCCCTGGCGCCGGGTGACCGGCGCGCAAGGGCGCCAACCCGACGTATCGACGAAGTCTGCGGGCTGACCTGGCCGCGCCCATGAGGCGCCGACGATTACCAGGGAAATCCCTGTATCTCTCGACGGCTGAATCTCCTACCGTCGCAAGCGGGTCGTCAGAACCGACCGGTTGTGACGCGAAGTCTCATCCAGGGAAGGCGGGTGCCTCACCATGGCCACAACGGGCTACCGGCTGGCCGTCACGACGGTCGCATCGACACTGATCGCTGCCGGAGCGTTCCTCAGCAGTCCCCCACCGGCCGGCGCGGACGACCCCGAACCGCCGGGCGGGCAGGGGCAGGACGCCTGCGCAGGCGGCGATCAGGGCCAACAGCCGCAAGACCCGCAGGCGTGCGGCGCCGGTATCGCCAATCGGGCCATCGGCGAGGCCCAGAACGCCGCCGACCAGGCGGCCCGCGCCGCCGGCCAGAACAGCCAGGGCAATCCGTCCGGCGACCGCCCGCCGCAGGACCTGATCACCAACTCCGCCTGCGTCATCTTCAACGGGGCCCCGACCCTGATCCCGCCAGGCGGCTTGACCCGCACCGCGTCACCGTTCGACTCGCCCATGGAGGGCAAGCCCTGCTGGTATGCGTTCGGCGTGACCCCCACGCACTAGCCGCTCAGTAGGAGTAGAAGCCCCGGCCGGACTTCTTGCCGAGCTGGCCGGCCTCGACCATGCGCAGCAGCAACGGCGGCGCGGCGTAGAGCGGCTCCTTGAACTCCTCGTACATCTTGTCCGCGATCAGCTTGAGGGTGTCCAGGCCGACGAGGTCGGACAGCCGCAGCGGGCCCATCGGATGCGAAAGCCCGGCAACGATGGCCTTGTCGATGTCCTCGACGGTGGCGAACCCGGACTCGAGCATGCGCACCGCCGACAGCAGGTAGGGCACCAGCAGGGCGTTCACCACGAAACCGGAGCGGTCCGAGCAGCGCACCACCTGCTTGCCCAGCACCGCGCTGGCGAATTCCTCGGTGCGGGCGGCGGCGGATTCGTCGGTGACCAGCGTGCTGACCAGCTCGACCAGCGGCAGCACCGGCACCGGGTTGAAGAAGTGCAGGCCCAACACCCGCTGCGGGTTCGCCGTGGCGGCGGCGATCTTCATGATCGGGATGGACGAGGTGTTCGACGCGAGCACCGCCTCGGGGTCGGTGATCACCCGGTCGAGTTCGGCGAAGATCTTCGACTTGACGGTGTCGTCTTCGATGACGGCCTCGATGACCAGCTGCCGGTCGGCCAGCTCAGCGAGGTCGGTGGTGAAAGTCAGGTTGCCCACGGCGTCGTCGCGTTCGCGTTCGGTGATCTTGCCGGCGCTCACACCGCGCTCCAGCGACTTGACGATCCGGTTGCGTCCGGCGGTGATCAACGCGTCGGTGGTCTCGAAGACCTTCACCTCGACGCCGGCACGCGCGGACACCTCGGCGATTCCGGCGCCCATCTGCCCGGCTCCGATGACGCCTACTCGTTGGATCGACACTGTGTTCCTTTCGGGCCTCACGGCATGTTCATTTTCAGTCTCGCGGCAGCAACAGGCCCCGCCCAGGCTGGCTGGGCGGGGCCTGCGCTGTCAACTCCCCCGCGGCGCAATCCGACAAGCACCGCGGGAAACCTACCCCGCGAGCAGACACAAATTCGCACAACCTCAGCGGTGATTACGCGATTCTGCGTCTGCTCGGCGGGTGAGTGGCTCAGTGACTCAGTGGAACTGGCCCTCTTCGGTCGAGCCCGCCAGCGCAGTCGTCGACGACGTCGGGTCGACGGTGGTGGCGATCCGGTCGAAGTAGCCGGCGCCGACCTCGCGCTGGTGCTTGGTGGCGGTGTAGCCCCGTGCCTCGGCGGCGAACTCGCGCTCCTGCAGCTCCACGTAGGCGCTCATCTGGTTGCGGGCGTAGCCGTGAGCCAGGTCGAACATCGAGTAGTTCAGGGCGTGGAAGCCGGCCAGCGTGATGAACTGGAACTTGAAGCCCATCGCGCCCAGCTCGTTCTGGAACTTGGCGATGGTGGCGTCGTCGAGGTGCTGGCGCCAGTTGAACGACGGCGAGCAGTTGTAGGCCAGCATCTGGTCGGGGAACTCGGCCTTGACGCCCTCGGCGAACTTAGCCGCCAGCTCCAGGTCCGGGGTGCCGGTCTCCATCCAGATCAGGTCGGCGTAGGGGGCGTAGGCCTTGGCCCGGGCGATGCACGGCTCCAGGCCGTTGCGGACCCGGTAGAAGCCCTCCGCGGTCCGGTCACCGGTGATGAACGGCTGGTCGCGCTCGTCGACATCCGAGGTGATCAGGGTGGCGGCCTCGGCGTCGGTGCGGGCGATCACCACGGTGGGAACGCCGGCCACGTCAGCAGCGAGTCGGGCAGAGGTCAACGTGCGGATGTGCTGCTGGGTGGGGATCAGCACCTTGCCGCCCAGGTGACCGCACTTTTTCTCCGAGGCCAGCTGGTCCTCCCAGTGCGAGCCCGCGACGCCGGCGGCGATCATCGCCTTCTGCAGCTCGTAGACGTTGAGCGCGCCACCGAAGCCGGCCTCCCCGTCGGCCACGATCGGGGCCAGCCAGTTCTCCACCGAGGTGTCGCCCTCGACCTTGGCGATCTCGTCGGCACGCAGCAGCGCGTTGTTGATCCGGCGCACCACCTGCGGCACCGAGTTGGCCGGGTAGAGGCTCTGGTCGGGGTAGGTGTGGCCGGACAGGTTCGCGTCACCGGCGACCTGCCACCCGGACAGGTAGATGGCCTTCAGGCCGGCCCGAACCTGCTGGACCGCCATGTTGCCGGTCAGCGCACCGAGGGCGTTGATGTAGTCCAGCTCGTGCAGCTGCTCCCAGAGCACCTCGGCGCCGCGGCGGGCCAGGGTGTGCTCCTCGACGACGTGGCCCTGCAGGGCGACGACGTCCTCGGCCGAGTAGGTGCGGGTGACGCCCTCCCAGCGCGGGTTGTGGTCCCAGTCGTGCTGGATCTGCTCGGGGCTCTTCGGCGTGCCAACGGTCGACATGGCAACTCCTTCGTGTTCGCGCGATCGCCGGGCCGCTTATCGGACTTGCCAACACCCCGGCGAATTTACTGGTGTGTTAACGCGACCTTGACACACCACATCGGCCCAGGTCCACTGGTTTTAGTTGCCAATTTTGGCCAAACAGTACGACCGTTATGCGAAGTTTGCGAAGAATCGTCCAGAGGCCTTCTCGTGGCGCGTCCAGGAAAAGCTACCGGTCGGTAACTTATCCGCACAGGTCAACGCGGGTATCAGCAGTACGGCCGTACTGACTAGAACGTGTTACAGCGGGAAGATCGCGGCGAGCGCTTTGACCTCTTCGCCGACCACGTATGTGAGCGTTCTAACAGCGCGATCGGCCAGCTCGGACCCGAACCGATCGGTCGATCCGGCCGGGTGAATGTGGGAGACGATCTCTAGTTTGTCGCCCAGCGCGACGGGGGCGTCGTGTTCCAGGGTTACCCGCAACGGCGCCGCGAGCAGTTCCGGGTAACTCGACAGGTAGTCCTCGACCACGCTCCAGTACACCGAGTTGTTCACGTGGTCGAACAGGTCGATGTCGGTGAAGCGGATCGGATACTCGTGAATCTCGGCGGCGTCGGCGCGGTCGCCCGCTTTCAGGTACGCCTTCCAGCGCAGCCGGTCGACGCTGGTGGTGCGTTTGAGTCCGGCCAGGAAGTCCTCGGAGATCCGCGCCGGCCCCTGGGTCTCGCGGTTGATATTGATCCAGAACGCCTCGGACTCGATGAGGCCGCCGCTGCGCCGGCCGTCGATGCGGACCCGCATCTCGCACCAGCGGTTGGAGGTGCCCGAGCACCAGCGCCGCACCCGCAGCAAGTCCTGGAACTCGACGGGTGCGATCAGGTCCATCACGGTGCGCCGGACGATCCAGAGCGGGTGGGTGGCCTCAAACCCCATCTCCCGCAGCTGATCCTGGCCGATGTCCTGGATGTGCCGGGCCGCCGCATCCATCCGCAGCCGGCCCCGCCGGTCGATGTCGGCGACCCGCAGCGGCCACTGCCGGTCGAATACGTGGGGGTGCGGGTCGGGCACCGGCATCAAAACCTTCGCCAGACCGGCCGGCCCATCAGTCTGCTGCATCGATGCTCCCCGTCGTTTTCCCAGAGCGATCATGCCATGCCAATAATGCGAATGCCGGCTTCGCAGCAGGTAGGCTCGGCGAAGTGGCCAAGACCTACGTCGGCTCCCGGGTGCGCCAGCTGCGCAGCGAGCGCGGGTTCAGCCAGGCTGCCCTGGCGCAGATGCTGGGGATCTCACCGAGTTACCTCAACCAGATCGAGCACGACGTCCGGCCGCTGACCGTGGCGGTGCTGCTGCGCATCACCGAGGTCTTCGGGGTCGACGCCACCTTCTTCGCCTCCCAGGACGACACCCGGCTGGTCGCCGAGTTGCGTGAGGTCACCCTGGACCGCGACCTGGACGTCGAGGTCGAGCTGACCGAGGTGGCCGAACTGGTCAGCGCCCACCCCAAACTGGCCCGGGCGATGGTCAACCTGCACCGCCGCTACCGGATCACCACCGCCCAGCTGGCCGCGGCCACCGAGGAGCGCTACACCGACGGCAGCGGCACCGGCGCGATCACCATGCCGCACGAAGAGGTCCGCGACTACTTCTATCAGCGACAGAATTACCTGCACGAACTCGACACCGCCGCAGAGGAACTGGCCACCCGGATGCGCCGGCACCAAGGCGAATTGGCCATCGAGTTGGCCAACCGGCTCACCGAGGTACACGGCGTGCACATCAACCGGCGCATCGACCTGGGCGAGACGGTGCTGCACCGCTATGACACGGCGACCCGGACCCTGGACATCTCCAACCACCTGTCGTGGGGCCAGCGGGTGTTCAAGATGGCCGCCGAGCTGGCCTACCTGGAATTCGACGACCAGATCTCGGCGATGGTCGAAGAGGGCAAGTTCACCTCGAAGGACTCGCGCACGCTGGCCCGGCTCGGTCTGGCCAACTACTTCGCGGCGGCGATCGTGCTGCCCTACGGGCAGTTCCACGACAGCGCCGAGACGTTCCGCTACGACATCGAGCGGCTGTCGGCGTTCTACCGGGTCAGCTACGAGACCATCGCCCACCGGCTGTCCACCCTGCAGCGGCCGTCGATGCGGGGCGTGCCGTTCTCGTTCGTCCGCGTCGATCGCGCGGGAAACATGTCGAAACGTCAGTCGGCCACCGGTTTTCACTTCTCCTCCAGCGGCGGGACCTGCCCGCTGTGGAACGTCTACGAGACGTTCGGCAACCCGGGACGGATCGGCGTGCAGGTCGCCGAGATGCCCGACGGCCGCAAATACCTGTGGGTGGCGCGCACCGTGGAACGCCGCGCCGCGCGCTGGGGCCAGCCGGACAAGACCTTCGCGATCGGGCTGGGCTGCGAACTGCGCCACGCCCACCGGCTGGTCTACTCCGAAGGGCTGGATCTGCACGGTGACCATGAGGTCCCGGCCACCCCGATCGGGGCGGGCTGCCGGGTCTGCGAACGCGACAACTGCCCGCAGCGGGCATTCCCCGCACTGGGCCGCGACCTCGATCTCAACGAACACCGCAGCACGGTGTCGCCGTATCTGGTAAAGCAACAGCGGTGACAGCTCGCATCCCCGAAGCCCCCGGCCTGCGCGACCTCGGTCTGGTCAACTGGCTGGTCTGCAAAGTCGTCGCCGCCCGCCAGCACGTGCCCCGGGCGCACCTGTTCACCACGCTGGGCCAGCACAAGCGGTTGATGTGGTCCTGGCTGCCGTTCGGCGGGGTGCTGATGCGGGGCGGCAAGCTCTCCACTCGCGACACCGAGCTGGTGATCCTGCGGGTGGGCCACCTGCGGGACAGCAGATACGAACTGCAGCATCACCGCCGGATGGCCGCCGCGGCCGGCTTGGACGACGCCACCCAGGCCCGCATCTTCGAGGGCCCCGGCGGCCCCCATTTCGACGAGCTCACCGATCGCCAGCGCGTCATGCTGATCGCGATCGACGAACTCGTGCAGTCCCGCACCCTCTCCGATGCCACCTGGGAGCAGTTGTCCGAGCACCTGGATCGTCCCCGGCTGATCGAATTCGTCATGCTGACATCGCAATACGACGCGCTGGCCGCCACGCTGAGCGCCCTGCGGGTGCCGCTGGACTTCGACGAGTAGCGCTGCGTGACAGCTACCGTTAGCCACGACCTGGCCGTCGCCGGGGGCGGGATCCTGCTGATCGCGGTCGTGCTGATCGTCGTCGGGCGAGCGCTGGCACGCCGTGGCGCCGGCCCGCTGGTCACCCGCAAGGTTCCCCATGCGCTGTGCGGGCTGTTCGCCGCGGTGGCCGCGTTCCAGCTGTCCCACGGGGCGGTGGTGGCGGGCGTGCTGGCCGTCGCGACGGTGGCATTGGCGTTCATCGTGGAGCGGGGCCTGGTCCCGGTTCCCGGGGTCTTCGATGGCACCCGTTCCCGCGACTACGGGCTGGTCGGCTTCGCGGCCGGGGCACTCGTCGCGGTGCTGGCGTTCTGGCCGGATCGGGTGGCGATCGCCGCAGGTGTGGTGGTGCTGGGTCTGGCCGACGCGGGCGCGGCCCTGATCGGGGACCGCTACGGCCGCCACCGGGTGGAAGCCGGCGGCGGTGTGCGCTCCCTGGAGGGCTCGGTGGCCTTCGTGGCGATCGCCTTCGCCGTGTCGTTCGTGTTCTGCCGGGTCGGCCTCGAACTGAATTCGTTCATGGCGGTGGCGGTTTCGTTGTTCGTCGCGGTGACGACGGCAGCGGTCGAGCTGCTGGTCTGGCCGGCGGCGGACAACCTGCTGATCACACCGTGGGTGGCGCTGCTGCTGCACGTCGCGCGCGAGCTGTCCACCGACGACGCGCTGCGCTGGTTGGCCGCGGCCGTATTCGGTTGCGCCATCGTGCCGTTCATGCTCCGGATGCGCTGGCTGGATCTGCCGGGCGCGCTCTGCGGTGGTCTGATCGCCGGGGTGGCCGTCGGCCTCGGCGGGTGGGCGTGGATCATCCCGGCCGCCGTCTTCTTCTCACTGACCAGCCTGCTCACCGGGTATCGCCGACCCACCCGGGCCGGGGGCATGCGCACCATGAGTCAGGTCGCGGTGAACGCCAGCCTACCGGTGCTGGTCCCGGTGATCGGCTTTGCGTTCACCCGCGACCCGGCCTGGTACGCCGTCTCCATCGGCGGGATCGCCGCCGGCATCGCCGACTCCTGGGCGTCGGAGATCGGCCGGTTCTCCAAGCGGGATCCGGTGTCGCTGCGGACGCGGGGCCGCGTCGCCAAAGGCACGTCGGGGGCGGTCTCCCCGCTGGGTTCAGCGGCGACGGTGGTGGGAGCGTTGGCGGTCGGATGTTTCGGCGCGCTCTTCGGTGGGCTGGCGATGGTGCCCGTCGGCCTGGTGGCCGGGATCATCGGCTCCCTGGTGGACACCCTGATCGGCGCCAGCGTGGAGGCCCGCTTCGTGTGCACCACCTGCGGCGCCACGGTGGAGGACCGCCTGCACTGTGGGTCGCCGACGCAGCCGTCCTGGGGGTGGCGCTGGGTGGGCAACGACGTCGTCAACGCCTTCGCCAATGGGGCCGGGATGGCGGCGGGATTCCTGGTATTCGAGCTGCTGGGGTAGCCGCGCCTGGCTACCTTCCCGATAATGTCCTCTCCCACAACAGCAGCCGTGTTCGAAACCCGGGATGGTTCACACTGTCCAACAACGCGAGCGCGGTGCGGGTGAGCGCCGGGACGCCGGCCAGCTTGTTGAAGATCCGGCCGCGCCGGTATTCCTTGCCCCATGCCGCTTGGATGGTTTGTTGGTAGTTGCTGAAATCGTCGGGCCCACCGTTGGTCAACGCGGCGATGGCGCACTCACCGGCCGCCATCCCGGATTGCAACGCCTTGGAGATGCCCGCGCCCGACACCGGCCGGGCCGCCCCCAGCGCGTCACCGGCGAACAGCACACCCGGGCGCCACGGCGGCCAGGCGGTGAAACCCATCGGCAGCCGCCAGCCCTGCAGGGCCTTCGACTTCTGCAACTCGGCGACCGACGGCAGCTCCCAGTCGCGGGGCAGGGTGGCCATGAACTCGCCCAGGAACCGGGTGGAGTTGATCTTCTGCCAGTGCTTGTAGCTGTTGACGTAGCCCACGCCGATGTTGACGTGGCCACCGCCGAGTGGGAAAACCCAGCCGTACCCGGGCAGTTGGTCGCCCTGGAACCGAATCTTCAGGTAGATGTCGAGGCTGTCGGAGTCCGGGCGGTTCGCCTGCATTTCGGCGCGGATCGCGATCGCCGAGTAGCCGTTGCATTGCGAGTCCAGTGTGAGCCCGCGCTTGACCGGCGAGTACGCGCCGTCGGCGGCGATCACCGCATCGGCCAGTACCTTCTCGCCGGACTTCAGGGTCACGCCGGTGACGCGTCCGTCGTCGTCGACGAGGGGGCCGACGACTTCGGCGCCCTGGCGTACCTCGGCACCCGCAGCCGCGACGTTTTCGAGCAACATCGTGTCCAGCTCGCGACGGCGGATACCGTGCCCGTGGTCGGGCATCCCGGCGCGGCGCGGGAAGGTCAGCTCCCACTGACTCGGGCTGAAGATCTTGGCCCGGTTGATGCGGTGGAACGTGGCGATCTCGTCGGCCAGACCCATCCTCTGCAGGTAGCCGGTGGCGCGCGGAGTCAAGCCGTCACCACAGGGCTTGTCGCGCGGAAACTCGGCCTTGTCCAGCACCACCACCCGGGCACCGGTCCGCACCGCCTGCCACGCTGCCGCCGAACCCGCCGGCCCGCCCCCGGCTATCGCCAGGTCATACCGCCGGGTCACCGGACCTCGACTGTCCGTGGGTGTGTTGCGGACTGCGCCACCGTCTCCACGACCGCAAGCTTGGTCGCTTTGGTTGCCCGTATCAAGGGCGGCGCCGGCGGGCGCCCGGACTCAGAAGTTGATCATGTGGCCGGTCAGGCCGTGGAAGCACTCCTGCAGCGCCTCGGACATGGTCGGGTGGGTGTGCACGTTGCGGGCCAGCTCGCCCGCGGTCAGGTCCCACTTCTGCGCCAGGGTGAGCTCGGGCAGCAGTTCGGAGACGTCGTGGCCGACCAGGTGCCCGCCGAGCAGCTCGCCGTAGCGGGTGTCGGCGATCAGCTTCACGAACCCGCTCGGGTCGCCCGCCCCGTGGGCCTTGCCGTTGGCGGTGAACGGGAACTTGACCACCTTCACGTCGTAACCCTCGGCGCGGGCCTGCTCCTCGGTCAGCCCGAAACTGGCCACCTGCGGCTGGCAGAACGTGGCGCGCGGCATCATCCGATAGTCACCGAGCGGCATCGTCTCGGCCCCACCGATGGTCTCGGCGGCCACCACGCCCTGCGCCTCGGCGACGTGCGCCAGCTGCAACAGACCGGTGACGTCGCCGATGGCGTAGATGTGCGGCACCGAGGTCTGCATGTACTCCCCGACACCGATCGCGCGCCGGTCGGTCAGCGCCACCCCGGCGGCCTCCAGACCGTAACCGTCGACGTTGGGCGCAAAGCCGATGGCCTGCAACACCTTGTCGGTTTTGAGCTCTTCAGTCTGCCCGTCCTTGCTGACGGTGACGGTGACGGACCCGCCGGCTCCACTGTCCACGATGGACTCGACCTTGGTGCCGGTGCGGATCTTGATACCCAGCTTCTTGAGCTGCTTCTCCACCTCCTTGGACACCTCGACGTCCTCGTTGGGCAGCGCCCTCGGTAGGAACTCCACCACCGTGACGTCGACGCCGTAGTTGGCCAAGATGTAGGAGAACTCCATGCCGATGGCCCCGCATCCGGCGATGACGATCGAGCCCGGTAGCTCCCGGCTCAGGATCAGCTCCTCGTAGGTGACCACGTTGGCCGAAAGCGACGTGCCCGGCACCAGCCGGGTGCTCGATCCGGTGGCGATGATCGCGTTGTCGAAGGTGACGTTTTCGGTCCCGCCCTCGTTCAGCTCGACGGACAGCGTGTGGGCGTCGGCGAACCGGCCGTAGCCGTGGATCTCGGTGATCTTGTTCTTCTTCATCAAGAAGTGCACACCGGCCACCCGGCCGTCGGCGACCTTGCGGCTGCGGTCGAACGCCGCCCCGTAGTCGAAGCTGGCCTCCCCGGTGATCCCGAAGGTGGCGGCCTCACGGTTGAAGATGTGTGCCAGCTCGGCATTGCGCAGCAACGCTTTCGACGGGATACAGCCGACGTTCAGGCAGACCCCGCCCCAGTATTTCGGTTCGACGATGGCGGTGTTCAAGCCCAGCTGGGCAGCGCGGATGGCCGCGACATAACCACCGGGGCCGGCTCCGAGGACTACGACGTCATAGTGGGTCACAGACCCACCCTAACGGGCAGTGTCCCCGCGCTTCAGTACGGGATGATCCCGCCGACGCAGCGGCTCACGTGCTGGCAGAAGTGGTGGCCGTACAGCGGCGCGGCGGCCGCGGCCGAGGCGAACACCGCCGACATCAGCGCGATGGCCAGCGCCGCCAGCAACGGTTTCTCGCCGACCATCGCCACGATCACCCCGGCGAGGATGCACCCCACCGCGTAGACCACCACCACGAAGACGGCCGGGGTCTTGTCGGCCAGCGAATACCACCAGGAGAACAGCCCCAGCCCGATCCCGGCCGCCGGGATCCAGACGGCGGCCAGCACCAGCACCAGCTGCCACCACTTGAGAAACCGGTACTGGCCCTCCACGACGACCGGCTTGGGAGGCTTGGCGGTCGACGTCACCTGCGGCTCCGGCTTGCCTTCCGGTTCGGGCGCACACTCCTCTTCCGGCCCGGGCAGCGGCGTCGGATGCGGGCCGGTCTCGAAGCTCGGCGGCCAGTGCGGCTCGGTCATCGGCAGCGCCCCGGTGTCGGTGGTCTCAGACACCGGAGACCGCCTGAATCGCCGCCAGAGCCCCGAACCAGCCGACCGCCAGCGCGAGGAGAAACGCACCCACTGCGGTTACCCAGCGTCGCGAGGAGACGAACACCAACCCCAGCCCGGCCACGCTGGGAGCTCCGAGCACCAGCGCGATCGCGGCGTCCGGGCGCAATGCTGCGGTGAGCAGCAGCGTCGTCCCGATTCCGGTCAGCGCACCGACAGCGGTCCCGACCAGCATGATGCTGCTCAACAGCCAGGGGCGCGGCAGCGGAATCACACCAGCAGATTTTACGACCGCGGCCCCGCTCAGTGCGGTAGCGACCCGGTGATCACCGGGACTTCGTCCAGCAAAGCGTTCTCGTCGTCGGTGAAGGCCCGGCCACGGGTCAAGAACCGGATGCCCTCCGGCGCCTCCAGGCTGAACCCGGCACCGCGGCCGGGCACCACATCGATGATCAGCTGGGTGTGCTTCCACGCCCCGAACTGCGGCCCGGAGATCCACACCGGCACCCCGCCACCGACTCCGTCGACGTCGAGCACACCGAGCAGCACGTCGCGGTCACCGACGATGAAGTCCCCGTCGGGGTAGCACATCGGCGCCGAGCCGTCGCAGCAGCCGCCGGACTGGTGGAACATCACCGGGCCGTGCCGCCGGACCAGTCGCGCCACCAGTTCGGCTGCCGCATCGGTGATCAGCACCCTGGCCGGCGCGTCCATCAGAACATGCCCATCAAAAAAGACCCTGCGCCGTCTGGGAGTAGGACACCAGCAGGTTCTTGGTCTGCTGGTAGTGGCCGAGCACCATCTTGTGGTTCTCCCGGCCGATTCCGGACTGCTTGTAGCCGCCGAACGCGGCGTGCGCGGGATAGGCGTGGTAGCAGTTGACCCACACCCGGCCGGCCTGGATGTCGCGGCCGGCCCGGTAGGCGGTGTTGCCGTCGCGGCTCCACACCCCCGCGGCCAGCCCGTAGAGGGTGTCGTTGGCGATGCCGATGGCGTCGTCGTAATCGGTGAACGATGTCACCGAGACCACCGGGCCGAAGATCTCCTCCTGGAAGACCCGCATCTTGTTGTGCCCGCCGAAGATCGTCGGCTGCACGTAGTAACCGCCGGACAGCTCCCCACCGAGTTCGGCGCGCTCCCCGCCGGTGATGACCTTGGCGCCCTCGCCCTTACCGATCTCGATGTAGGACAGGATCTTCTCGAGCTGGTCGTTGGAGGCCTGCGCGCCGATCATGGTGGCGGGGTCCAGCGGATCGCCCTGGCGGATCGCCTTGGTGCGGATCGCGGCCAGTTCCAGGAACTCGTCGTAGATGTCGGCCTGGATCAGCGACCGCGACGGGCAGGTGCACACTTCGCCCTGGTTGAGCGCGAACCCGGCGAACCCCTCCAGCGCCTTGTCCTGGAAGTCGTCTCCTGCCGCCAGCACGTCGGAGAAGAAGATGTTGGGGCTCTTGCCACCCAGCTCCAGGGTGACCGGGATGATGTTCTGGCTGGCGTACTGCATGATGAGCCGGCCGGTGGTGGTCTCCCCGGTGAAACCGATCTTGGCGATCCGGTTGCTCGAAGCCAGCGGCTTGCCCGCCTCCACCCCGAAACCGTTGACCACGTTGAGGACTCCGGCGGGCAGCAGGTCGCCGATCAGGCTCATCAGATACAGGATCGACGCCGGGGTCTGCTCGGCGGGCTTGAGCACCACCGCGTTTCCCGCCGCCAGGGCGGGCGCCAGCTTCCAGGCCGCCATCAGCAGCGGGAAGTTCCACGGGATGATCTGGCCCACCACGCCCAGCGGTTCGTGGAAGTGATAGGCGACGGTGTCGTCGTCGAGCTGGGACAGTGCACCCTCCTGGGTGCGGATCGCGGAGGCGAAATAGCGGAAATGATCCACGGCCAGCGGGATGTCGGCGGCCAGCGCCTCCCGGATGGGCTTGCCGTTGTCCCACACCTCGGCGACCGCCAGCTGCTGGGTGTGCTCTTCGATGCGGTCGGCGATCTTGTTCAACACCGCCGCCCGCTCGGCCGGCGAAGTCTTGCCCCAGGCCGGGGCGGCGGCGTGCGCGGCGTCCAGCGCCTTGTCGACGTCGGCCGCCGTGGAGCGCGGGATCTCGCAGAACACCTGGCCGGTGACCGGTGTCGCGTTCTCGAAATACTCACCGGAGACCGGCGGCTCCCACTGCCCGCCGATGAAGTTCCCGTAGCGGGACTCGTAGCTCATCAGCGCCCCCGCGGAACCCGGACGTGCGAATACGGTCATCGGTGCTGCTCCTCTCGGGTGTTACACACCTCACACTACCGTCGCCGTCACAATGGCATCCATGGCTGCCGACCACTTCGACGACCCCTACCTCTGGCTCGAGGACGTCACCGGTGACGACGCCCTGGACTGGGTCCGCGCCCACAACACCCCGACCGTCGACGGGTTCGCCGGAGCGGACTTCGAGGCGATGCGCACCGCCGCCCTCGAGGTGCTCGACACCGACGCCCGCATCCCCTACGTGCGCCGGCGCGGCGAGTTCCTCTACAACTTCTGGCGCGACGCCGCCAACCCGCGCGGGTTGTGGCGGCGCACCACGTTGGACAGCTACCGCAGCGCCGCCCCGGACTGGGACGTGATCATCGACGTCGACGAGCTGGGCCGCGCCGACGGCGAGAACTGGGTGTGGGGCGGCGCCAACGTGATCGAACCCGAGCTCACCCGGGCGCTGGTGTCGCTGTCCCGGGGCGGCTCGGACGCCGTGGTGGTGCGCGAATTCGATATGACCACCAGGGAATTCGTCCCCTCTGCTTCCGGCGGATTCCAGCTCCCGGAGGCCAAGACCCGGATCAGCTGGGAGGACGAGGACACGGTGCTGGTGGGCACCGACTTCGGGCCGGACTCGCTCACCGACTCGGGGTATCCGCGGATCGTCAAGCGGTGGCGGCGCGGCCGGCCGCTCACCGACGCCGCGACGGTGTTCGCCGGCGCGGCGACCGATGTGGCGGTGGGCGCCGGACGCGACCGCACCCCGGGTTTCGAACGCACCCTGGTCTCGCGGGCCGTCGACTTCTTCAACGACGAGGTCTATGAGCTGCGCGAGGACGAGCTGATCCGGATCGACGCGCCCACCGACGCGACGGTGTCGGTGCACCGGCAATGGATCCTGATCGAGCTGCGCACCGATTGGGACACCGGCACCGCGTCCTACCGAGCGGGTTCCCTGTTGGCCGCCGACTACGACGAATTCCTGGCCGGCACAGCGCAGTGCAGCGTCGTCTTCGAACCCGACGCCCACAGCGCCCTGCACCATTACGCATGGACCCGCGACCGGCTGGTTCTGGTCACCCTGCGCGACGTGGCCAGCCGGGTGGAGGTGATCACTCCCGGCGACTGGCAGCGCCGCCCGGTCACCGAGGTGCCGGCCAACACCAACGTCGTGATCGCGGCTGCCGACGACACCGGCGATGAAATCTTCCTGGACTCCAGCGGATTCGCTCACCCGTCGCGGCTGCTGCACGGTCCGGTCGACGGCTCGCTCACCGAGATCAAGTCCGCGCCAGCCTTTTTCGACGCCGAAGGCCTGAACGTCTCCCAGTACTTCGCCACGTCCAAGGACGGCACCGCGATTCCCTATTTCGTGGTGCGCCCGGAAGGCGCAACCGGCCCGACGCTGTTGGGCGGCTACGGCGGATTCGAGGTGGCCCGCACCCCCGGCTACGACGGGGTGCTGGGCCGGCTGTGGCTGGCGCGCGGCGGCACCTACGTGCTGGCCAACATCCGCGGCGGCGGCGAGTACGGTCCGGGTTGGCACACCCAGGCGATGCGCGCGGGCCGGCACCTGGTGGCCGAGGATTTCGCCGCGGTGGCAACCGATCTGGTGGACCGCGGGATCACCACGGTGGCGCAGCTCGGCGCGGTGGGCGGCAGTAACGGCGGGCTGTTGATGGGCATCATGCTCACCGCCTACCCGCAGTTGTTCGGCGCGCTGGTCTGTCAGGTACCGCTGTTGGACATGCGCCGCTACCACCTGCTGTTGGCCGGCGCGTCCTGGGTCGCCGAGTACGGCGATCCCGACAACCCCGACGACTGGGAATTCATCTCGAAATACTCTCCCTACCAGAATATTTCGGCCGAGGCGACCTACCCTCCGGTGTTGATCACCACGTCCACCCGCGACGACCGGGTGCACCCCGGGCATGCCCGCAAGATGACCGCGGCACTGCAGGACGCCGGACACCGTGTCTGGTACTACGAGAACATCGAGGGCGGCCACGGCGGGGCCGCCGACAACGCGCAGGCGGCGTTCAAGTCCGCGCTGAGTTTCTCATTCCTGTGGCGGATGCTGGGCGATCGGCGCTGACCCGTCAGGCCTTGCGCACCCCACCCGCCAACGCGGCGGCCACGCCGACCAGCACCAGCACCCCACCGGCGGCCAGGGTCAGATTGAGCCACTGATGCAGGCTGGCTTCGGCCACGTCCACCACGGCTTCGGCGATCCGGCGGATGTCGCCGGTCGCCTGGTTGAGCGCGTGATTCAGATAGCGCCGCGCCACCTCGATCCCCGCCCAGCCCGCCGCGCCCACCAATAGCCCCGAAACGCCGAGACTCGCCAATGCCCTGCCGCGATGGCGTGCCGCGGCGAGCGTCAGCGCCGCACACAGACCGGTCAGCGCGACCAGCACCAGGCTCAGCCACGGTCCCCACACCGCGAGGCGGTGCAATTCAGCCGGACGCGCCACCTCGGTGGACGTCGCCGTCAGCGGAATGCTCATCGACGCCGGTAGCGCGATGTGGTGGTCGGACAGCAGTTGCGCAAACGCCTTGTCCCGCAACATCGGTACCACGTCGATCTCCCACGGGCCGGTGTCGGCGCTGCTGAGCAGCCAGTCGTGCCCGTCCCGGTTCACCTGGACGAACTGGGCAGGAAATGCCGGCCCGGCAGTGTATTCGGCGGCGGCGTCCCGCACCGGGGACGGGTCGATGGGAAAGCCCTGCGCACGGATCAGCCGCACCGCCTGGGAGGTGAGCTCCGCGGCGACGGCGTCCTGCAGGGCAGGTTGGGCCGCAGCCCGTCGCGCCAGCCGCGCGTAGCCGTCGCCGTCGATCAGGTTGCTCTGCGCCCATGCCGTCGGCAGCGACACCGCAAGGGTCACGGTGGCCAGCAACCAGAACAGCGCCGCCGTGAGGAAGCGCACTATTTCGCCGTGCGCCGCGGCCTCGCCAGCGCCATCCGGGTCATCAGCCCGTTCATCCGGGCCAGTGCCTTGAGCGAATTGTGGTAGTAGTTGCCGCCCGCACCGACGTTCGTGCGCGGCGCCACGATGGCCTCCTGCCGGCAGAACTTGCGGATCCCGTCGACGCCGCCGAAACGCGCCCCGATACCCGACGTCTTCCAGCCGCCCATCGGGGCCGTCGTGCACATCAGGTTCGAGATCACGTCGTTGATGTTCACCGCACCGCAATCCAGTTGGACGGCAATGTCTTTGGCTCGTGAGATGTCGCGGGAGAACACCGAGGCACTCAGCCCGTAGGGGCTGTCATTGGCGAGCCGGATCGCCTCATCGACACTGGCGACCTTCATGATCGGCAGGGTCGGCCCGAAGGTCTCCTCGGTCATGCAGGCCATCGAGTGGTCGACGCCGACGAGCACGGTGGGCGGGTAGAAGCTGCCCGTGCCGGGCGCGCGTTCACCGCCGGTCAGCGCGCGCGCTCCGGCGGCCACCGCCTCCTTGACGTGACGTTCGGTGATGGCCAACTGCTGGTCGCTGATCAGCGCCCCGAAGTGCTTACCCTCACCGGTGCCCATCTGCAGCGCCTCGACGTCCCGGACGACGGCGGCGACGAACTTGTCGTAGACGGCGTCCAGCACATACACCCGCTCGACCGAGACGCAGGTCTGGCCGGCGTTGAACATCGCCCCCCACACGGCGGCGTGTGCGGCCAGGTCGATGTCGGCGTCCTCGCACACGATCATCGGGTCCTTGCCACCCAATTCGAGGCTGTAGGGCACCAGCCGCCGGGCGGCGCGCTCGGCCACCTTGCGGCCGGTGCCGCTGGAGCCGGTGAATTGCACATAGTCGGAGCTGTCGATCACCGCTTCGGCCACCTCACGGGCGCCCTGAACCACCGCGAACACGTCCGGGCCGCCGGAGGCCTGCCAGCCCTCGCGCAGCAGCTCCGCGGTCAGCGGGGTCTGCTCGGACGGCTTGAGCAGCACCGCACAGCCGGCCGCCAAGGCACCGATCGCGTCCATCAACGCGTTGGCCACCGGGTAGTTCCACGGGGCGATCACGCCGACTACCGGCCGCGGCCGGTAGTGCACCGAGATCTTCTTGATCGCCATCATCGGCAGCGCTGCCGGCCGGGTCTCCGGGGCCATCGCCTTGTCCATCACCTTGATCACGTAGGACAGGATCATGATCAGCAGCGGCACCTCTTGCGCGGCGTCGGTGCTGGACTTGCCGGTCTCGGCGATCAGCAGCCGCTCGATCTCGTCGCGGTGCTCGCCGAGCCACACCGCGTAGCGGGCCATCGCCTTGGCCCGCCCCTTGGCGCCGCGCCGCTCCCATTCGCGCTGGGCGCTGCGCAGGCCGGCGGCGATCGCTTCGACGTCGGACGGATCGGTCCAGTGCACCTCACCGGCGACCGCCCCGGTGGCGGGGCTGAGCACGGTGTCGGTACCGGACAGGGCGGTGGCAGGCGTGGTGACAGTCATGGCGCCATGTTAGTCCCGGTTGTGATCCCCGTCGCACCCGCCTCGACAGGTGTCAAGTTCATCCCCGCGCTCAGGCTTGTAAGCCCCGCAGGTACGCCGCCTGACCTAGATGCTGCGCGCAGTCGTCGATGATGCTGACCAGCCGCACCCCGGCCGTCACCGGCGGATCCCACTGGTCGTCGACGATGCGGGCCAGCTCGTCGGAGGTGACTCCGTCGAGATAGTCGAGGGTCAGCTGGTGCACGCTGCGGTAGTAGCCCGCCAGCAGTTGCGCCGGGGCCCGGACCTTGGCGACATCGGCCGCGCTGTGGCCGTACCCGCTGTCGTCGCGCGGCAGGTCCAGACCGAACCGGTCCACCCAGCCGTCGCGGGTCCACACCTGCTCGACGCCGGCGACCTGGGCGATCTGGATGTCCTGTACCCGGGCGCTGTGCCAGAGCAGCCAGGCGATGCTGTTGGCCTGCGCCGTCGGCCGATATTCGGCCACCTGCTCGGTGAGCCCGTCGGTGACTTCGTCGGCGTGTTCGATCAATCGGGTGAACGCGTCCCGAAGCAGGTCCTGCAACGCGGCGTCGCTCATCGGCACGTCCTTCCGTAAGGGTCGTTTACCAGCGCAGGAGCGCGGCAACGCCCGCGGCATCGCGCAGCCGCCCGTCGGCCGCCCCCTGGATGGGGCTGATCCGGGCTCCGGTCTTGAACGCCCGCTCGACCAGCCTCTCGGTCAACCGGGAATCCGGCGTCCCCGGGTGCCCGTCCGGGCCGACCTCCTCGCCGGCGTAAAGCGCCCCGTCCGCACCCAGCGTCCCGGTGTAGCGGACCTCCGGGTCGTAGATCAGGTGCGCGACTCGGCCGGCATTCAACGCCGCGGCCACCTCCGACAACCCCAGGGCCACCCGGTGACCGGACCCGGCGCCGTCGCACACCCCGTCCAGCAGCCGTCTTTCCCGCTCGGCGTGCTGCTCATGAGCCCACTCGGTCACAGCGGCCTGCAGTGCAGCGGCATCGAGCCCGCTGAGAACCCGGGTGTCGGCGAATACCCGGTCGCGAAGGACTTGGGGAAATTTCGTGACGGCCGGCTCGGTCCAGCGGTCCCCGCCGCTGACCAGGATTCGCTCCCAACCACGCTCGGCGGCCAGCCCGGCGGCCACCGTCGTCACCCGATCCAGGAACCGTTGTGCTCGATCGTGCTCGCGCGATTGACGCTGCTCTTGCATCGGCGTGTGGAACTGCCCTTGCGGGCCGCCACCGATATGGCCGGCGCGCTCGTGCGACGCCTCGACATATTGCTGCTCGATCCGGCTCAGCTGCTGAACCGACCCGACGCGCCACTCGAGCAGTACCGCGTCCTCGGCGGAGACCAGGACCACCCCCGCCGGCCGGCCTTCATCGAGCAACTCCAGCAGCGGATGGATGAACGGGCGGTCGTCCAACACCACTCGGCTGGCTATCGGCAACGCGCTCTGCAGTTGCAGAACCCAGTCATCTTCCAGCCCGGCGAACAGAATTCGGCTTCGGCCGCCGGCCGCCGGGTCGGCCAGCTCTGCCACCCGGGGCCAGAGTCGTTCCAGCGCCGCGACGGTCTTGTCGCTGTGCTCGCTCTCCGCCGCGATCCGGCGCTGCAACTCCCGGAAGCGGTTCTTCAGGTCGATGGCGGCGGCTTGCAGGTTGGGGTCCCCGCTCGGATCCGCGTTCAGGCTGACCGTCAGCACACCGAGTTTGTCGGTCCGGTAGAACAGCTCCCAGACGCCGTCGGAGTCAAGCCGTTCGAGGGCTACCATCGGTTCGCGCCTCCGATCCTGTTGCAGGCTCCTTGGTTGCGCTCCAGCCACCAACTATAGCCACGCCCGGCGATCGCGGGGCCGAGATGCTTCGATGGCCGCTGTGACCGGCTGCGCCAATCGGCCGCCACCGGCGATCACCGAAAACGTTCTGGCATATGAGGCGTACCCGGGCGTAGATTTTCTAGATGAGCTTCGACCTCGTGGTCCGCAACGGCACCGTTGTCGATGGGCTGGGTGGCGAGCTTTTCGTCGGCGATGTCGCGGTCCGCGACGGCATCATCGCCGAGGTCGGTCGGGTGGCCGACTCGGGGGCCACAGAAGCCCAGCACGTGATCGACGCGGCGGGGCTTCTGGTCACACCCGGTTTCGTCGACCTTCACACCCACTACGACGGGCAGTCGATCTGGTCGGATCGCCTCAATCCCTCATCGGCGCACGGGGTGACGACGGCACTGATGGGCAACTGTGGCGTGGGTTTCGCGCCGTGCCGGATGGCCGACCACGAGGTGCTGGTCGACCTGATGGCCGGCGTCGAAGACATCCCCGGGGTGGTGATGACCGACGGGCTGCCGTGGACCTGGGAGACCTTCCCGGAGTTCATGGATGCTGTCGACGCGCGGCAGCGCGACATCGACGTCGCGGCGTTTCTGCCGCACTCGCCGCTGCGGGTCTACGTGATGGGACTGCGCGGTGTGGACCGCGAGCCGGCAACGCCCGAGGATCTGGCCCGGATGCGCGAGCTGGCCCGCGAGGCCGCCGACGCTGGGGCACTGGGTTTCTCATCGTCTCGGCTGACCACCCACCGCACCAAGACCGGAGCCCGGATCCCCAGCTACGACGCCGCCTACGCCGAGATCCTCGAGATCAGCCGCGGCATCGCCGATGGCGGCGGAGGGCTGATCCAATTCGTCCCGGACCTCCCCAACGGCGCGTATCAGCCTGTGCTGCAACAGGTTTTCGACGCAGCCACCGATGCAGGCCTGCCGGTCACGTTCACCCTGCTGATCGGGAACGCCGGCGATCCACTGTGGCACGATGCGATCACCATGGTGGAGAAGGCGAACAGTTCCGGCGCCGCGATCACCGCGCAGGTGTTCCCCCGGCCGATCGGTCTAATGGTCGGCCTGGATCTGAGCATCCATCCGTTCGTGCTGTACCCGAGCTACCAGAAGATCGCCGGGCTGCCGTTGGCGGAGCGCGTCACCGAAATGCGCAAACCTGAGGTGCGGCAACGGATTTTGTCCGATCGGCCGAGTATTGTCCCGGCCAATCCCATTGCGTATCTGGCCCAGTCCTGGGACTGGACGTACCCGCTCGGCGACGACCCCGACTACGAACCGGATCCGGCGAAGAGCATTGCGGCACGCGCCAGGGCACGTGGCGTCTCTCCGGTCGAGGAAGCATACGACCGGCTCCTCGATGACGACGGGCACGCGATCCTGCTGGACGCCCTGGCCAACTTCGAGAACAACTCGCTGGACACCGTCGGCGCCCTGATGCGCCGCGACGACGTGGTGCTGGGCCTGGGCGACGGTGGCGCCCACTACGGAATGATCTGCGACTCAAGCTTTCCCACCTACGTGCTGACGCACTGGGCCCGTGACCGCGAGTCTGGCCGGCTCAGCGTTGCCGAGGCGATCCGCGAATTGACGTCGACGCCGGCCCGGGCAGCCGGACTCGACGACCGCGGCCGGATCGCCGTCGGCTACAAGGCGGACCTCAACGTCATCGATCACCAGCGCCTGCGGCTGCACAAGCCGGTGATCAGTTACGACCTGCCCGCCGGCGGGCGGCGGCTGGACCAGACCGCCGACGGCTACGTGGCGACGATCGTCTCCGGCGAGATCATCGCCGAGAACGGCAAACCCACCGCGGCCCGGCCCGGCAAGCTGGTGCGTGGCCGTCAGCCCTCGCCGGCCCGAGCTTGAGCCGCGTCGGGCGGCTGGGCTGCGCGAGTAGCGTTGTCGGATGTGACTGAGCCCCCGGAGCCCAAATACACCCACGGCCATCATGAGTCGGTGCTGCGCGCCCACCGGGCTCGCACCGCGCAGAACTCAGCAGCGTATCTGTTGCCGTCATTGACCCCGGGCTTGCAGTTGCTCGATGTCGGCTGCGGGCCGGGAACCATCACCGCGGATCTGGCCGGCATCGTCGCTCCCGGCCGGGTGATCGCCATCGAACCGGTGCCCGAAGCACTGGATCTGGCGCGCGACTGCGCACGTGAACGAGGGCAACACAACATCGACTTCGTGGTCGCCGATGTGCATGCACTACAGTTCGGCGACAACAGCTTTGACGTGGTGCATGCTCATCAGGTGCTACAGCATGTCGCCGACCCGGTGACCGCGCTTTCCGAGATGCGCCGGGTGTGCAAGCCCGGCGGGGTGGTGGCCGCCCGCGACAGCGATTACGCGGCGTTCACCTGGTACCCGGCTTCGGCGGAGCTGGACGACTGGCTGCAGCTCTACCGCGAGGCCGCGCGGGCCAACGGCGGCGAGCCCGACGCGGGCCGGCACCTGCTGGCCTGGGCGCACGCGGCCGGATTCACCGACGTCACCCCGACCACGAGCGCGTCGTGTTTCGCGACCCCCGCCGACCGGGAGCACTGGGGCGGCATGTGGGCCGACCGGATCCTGCAATCCGCCATCGCCGAGCAGCTACTCGGCAGCGGCGCCGCCGATCAGGCCAAGCTGCAGGCGATTTCGCGGGCGTGGCGAGACTGGGCCGATCACCCGGACGGCTGGTTGGCGATCCTGCACAGCCAGATCCTGTGCCGGGTGTGACCGCTCAGATCAGCCGCTGCTGCGGGGTGGACTTGGCCACCAGCGCGGCGTCACTGGTCACCGCGTCGCCCAGCACCTCGTCGATGCGCGCCAGCAGCTCGGCGGGGATCCGCACCCCGGCAGCCTTGACGTTCTCGGTCACCTGCTCCGGGCGCGATGCCCCGACCAGCGCCGCGGCGACGTTGTCGTTCTGCAGCACCCAGGCAATGGCCAACTGCGCCGTCGTGAGGTCCAATTCCTCGGCGATCGGACGCAGCTGCTGCACCCGGGTCAGCACGTCGTCGGTCATGAACCGCTTGACGAAATTCGCCCCGCCCTTCTCATCGGTGGCGCGTGAGCCGGCCGGCGGCGGCTGACCCGGCAGGTACTTGCCCGACAGCACGCCCTGGGCCATCGGCGACCAGACGATCTGGCTCAGGCCCAGCTCTTGACAGACCGGAATCACCTCCGGCTCGATGATCCGCCACAGCATCGAGTACTGCGGCTGACTGGAGATCAGCGAAACCCCCAGCTCGCGAGCCAGTCCGTGGGCCTGGCGGATCTGCTCGGGGCTCCACTCGCTGACGCCGATGTAGAGCGCCTTGCCCGCCCGGACGATGTCGGCGAACGCCTGCATGGTCTCCTCCAGCGGGGTGAAGGAGTCATAGCGGTGCGCCTGGTACAGGTCGACGTAGTCGGTGCCCAGCCGGCGCAGTGACCCGTCGATGGCCTCCATCATGTGTTTGCGGGACAATCCGGTGTCGTTCTTACCCAACGGGGCCGGCCCGATCGGCCAGTAGACCTTGGTGAAGATCTCCAGTGATTCGCGGCGCCGTCCTTTGAGTGCCGCCCCGAGCACCTCCTCGGCAGCGCCGTTGGCGTACACGTCGGCGGTGTCGAACGTGGTGATACCGCAGTCCAGCGCGGCGTGCACGCACGCGGTGGCGACGTCGTTCTCGACCTGCGATCCGTGGGTGAGCCAGTTGCCGTAGGTGATCTCTGAGATCTGCAGGCCGGAGTTGCCCAGGTAGCGAAATTCCATAACGTTATCTTGGACTTTATGGCCCGAACTGTCGACCTCGCCCGCTTGGCCGAGCTGTTGCCCGGCTACCGCTACGCCTTTCTGGTCACCGTCGGCGACGACTACCGCATCCGTACCGTCGCGATCACCCCGACCTTCGACGGCGCCCGGTTGGATATCGGCCCGGTCGGCACCCACGGCCGGGAGAACATGGCCGCCCGTGACGCGGTCACCCTGGTCTGGCCGGCCCGCGACGTCGGCGATTACTCGCTGTTCGTCGACGGCCGGGCCGAGGTTCCCGATGATCCGGCCGGTCCGGTGCTGGTGACACCGACCAAAGCCCTGTT
The DNA here is from genome assembly GCF_010727125.1 of Mycolicibacter terrae. Lineage (NCBI taxonomy): Bacteria > Bacillati > Actinomycetota > Actinomycetes > Mycobacteriales > Mycobacteriaceae > Mycobacterium > Mycobacterium terrae. Next base: position 3,800,342 of record NZ_AP022564.1, read on the forward strand.
GCACCGGCCTGTTTTCGAGGGCGGGCGGGCCGTAGGCACCGTGCACGACTGCGTACAGCTCAAGGCGGACTAGGCTCGAATTCATGACCTCCAACGTGGATTTCGACCGCCTCGCAGAGAAACTCGTGGGCTACGACTACGCCTACCTGATCACCGTCGACGCCGAGAACCGGCCGCACCCGGTACCGGTGATGCCGACGCTCGACGGCGACATCGTGCACATCGGAGCGCTGGGCGGGCGGCGCAGCCGGGCGAATCTGGCCCGCAGCGGCGACGTCACGGTGATGTGGCCGCCGCCGGTCCCGGGCGGTTACACCGTCATCGTCGACGGCACCGCCGAGGTGTCTGATGCCGGTGAGCTGGCCAGCGTGAAGATCACCCCCAGTCGCGCGGTGCTGATCCGGGTCGCCACCCCGGAGTCTCCGGGCGAAACCCCTTGCTACAGCGACTGTGTCGACTTGAAGGTCACTGCGCAGGGAGTCTGAGCGGTCGCCCGGCCACCATCAGCAGCACCTCGTCGGACTCGGTGGCGATCCGCGCGTTGAGCACTCCGAGCAGGTCGCGGAACAACCGGCCGGAGGCGGTGGGCGGAACCACGCCGCTGCCGACTTCGTTGCTGACCGCCACCGCCCGCACGGGGCAGGCCCGCCAGGCCGCCACCAGCTCGTCGATGTCGGCGTGCACGCCGTCGAGCCCACCGTCGTCCCAGGCTCGGCGCAGGTCCATCCGGGCGGTGAGCCAGGTGCCCAAACAATCCAGTAACACCGGGGTTTCGGCGGTGAGCAGCGTATCGGCGATGTCGACGGTCTCCACGGTGCGCCAGGAGTGCGGGCGCCTGCCCCGGTGCAGCCGGATTCGCTCGGCCCACTCCGGATCGCCCTCGCGCATACCGCCGGTGGCCAGGTAGGTGACCGCGGGTTCTCCTGCCAGCAGCGCTTCGGCGTGCGCGGATTTCCCCGACCGGGCGCCACCGAGCACCAAGGTGCGCCGTTGAGCCGGCCGGGACGCACCCACAATCTCGCCGTCACGCCCCGGGCGAGCACCTGAATCCATCAGTGCTGCAGCTAATTTCGAGCCGGTAAAGTTGTGATGACTCAGATGGACGGCGACGACCTCGGTGGCCTCGACAATGGCGCCGGATCGTCGCAACGTCGCCACGGTTGCCGCGAAGGCAGGCAGATCATGGTGTTCGGTGCCGTGCCCGGTGTGGTTGCCGAACGTCTCCTCCAGGAACACCGCATCGAAGGCGGCACCGGCGACCGCGGCGTGCGTCTCCTCGGGCAGGGGGCCGGTGTCGGTGGCCCAGAAGATCCGGCCGCCAACGGATTCCAGGTCGTAGAGCACCGCGTCACCGCCGATGTCGGACCCGTGTGCGGCGGCCAGCACCCGGACCCGGTAGGCACCCAGATGCACGTCGTCGCCGGGCCCCACCTCGACGAAGCGCACCGGATCGTCCGGGCCCACCCAATCCCGGCACTGATCCAGGGCACTGGCCGGTCCGACCACGTCCAGCGGCTCGGCGGTCCCGGCCCAGTGCCGCATCAGCAGCGCTGCCGGGCCGACGTGGTCGGGGTGTCCGTGGGTGAACAGGATGTGGCGCACCGGCGCCAGCGACCGGCCGTGACGCATCGCGGAGCGTGGCGCCTCGGGGCCGCAGTCGAGCAGCAGGACGTCGTCGACCAGTGCGGCGGTCTGGGCGCGGATCTCCCCGGTGTCGACCGCCCACCGGCAGGAAGCACACCGGCAGAACGGATTGGGCCAGCCGTCGGCGCTGCCGGTGCCCAAAAGCAGGATCTCCATGGCGCCTCCCCTCGGCGAGCAGACACAGAATCGCACGATGCGACCGCCGCGGGTGCGACTCTATGTCTGCTCGCGGAGGCAGCGACTACGGGGTGAGCCCGGTCAAAAGGTCGAGCGCGCTGTACAGGCCGGCGTCGGCCAGATCGGCCAGCGGCGACGGAGTCACCAGGTCTGCGACGTCGGCTGGCGCGAACCACGATGCGATCGGCGACAGGTCGATGTTGCCGAAGATCGTTTGGATCTCATCCACCGCGGGGCCGTCGACCGGGTCGTAGTACAGGTTCTCCACCGGAAACAAGCCATAAACGAATGCGTGTTGATCGAAGACATCCCCGGCCTTATCTACGAACTCGACGTCGGTCGGCGACGTGACGTATTCGGTCCCGGTCAGCGTCGGCACGTCGGGGCCGCTGCCGTCGGTGAACATTGCGGGAACCGACCACACCAGCGAGGAGTCCGGTGTCTCCATCGGCGTGACCGACGTTGCCATCGGCCCTCCGGCCCAGTGGTCGCTGCCGTTCGACAGCCCCAGCGCCTGGGTAATGCGCAAGCCGCCACCGTCGCCGACCACGATGTTGTTCCCCACGGTCTCCGCGTTCACCGTGGGAAGCTCCGCCGGGGCGAACGTCGAGGCCATCGACGACATATCGAAGCTGCCGAACGGGGTCTTCATGGCGTCGACGGCGGGGCCGTCCCCGGCCGGGTCGTAATACAGGTTCGTGAATCCCGGAAACAGCTGGTTCTGGTCGTAGATCGCTCCGTCCTTGGTGATGAACTCGTCGTTGAACCCGCCGCCCGACAGCGTGATGTAGTCGGTCCCGGTCAGGGTCGTGCCGGTGCCGGACGTGAAACTCGCGGGCAGCTCCCACGCCGGGGACCACCCTTCCTGGGTCAGAGTTGGCAACTGCGCGAGCAGCTGGGCGGTGCCCACGTCGTAGTCCGGCGTCCAGGTCTCTCCGGTGGCGTTGGCCACCGCCGAGCTCGCGAACGCCGCCGCGACGGCTCCCCCGACAACGATCCCCCATGCGAAGTGCTTCATCGATTCCTCTCACGCAAGATGCGGTCTCACAACGTAGTTCTTTTTCACAAGGAGGACCAAGATTTATTTGCTGGGGAATCACTGTCAGCCCGCGCGCTGCAACGAAAAAACCCGGCCCCCCAAAGGGACCGGGCTCTTTCGTGCAACCAGACTTAGAAGTCCATGCCGCCCATGCCACCGGTCGGGTCGCCCGCGGGTGCGGCCGACTTCTCCGGCTTGTCGGCGACCACGGCCTCGGTGGTCAGGAACAGTGCCGCGATGGACGCCGCGTTCTGCAGCGCCGAGCGGGTCACCTTCACCGGGTCGGCGACGCCTGCCTTGAGCAGGTCCTCGTACACCCCGGTGGCGGCGTTGAGGCCGGTCCCGGCGGGCGAGTTGCGCACCTTCTCGGCCACCACGCCCGGCTCCAGGCCGGCGTTGAAGGCGATCTGCTTCAGCGGGGCCTCCAGCGCCACCTTGACGATGTTGGCGCCGGTGGCCTCGTCACCCTCGAGCTTGAGCTCGTCCAGCGACGGAGCGACCTGAAGCAGGGTCACGCCACCACCGGCGACGATGCCCTCCTCCACGGCGGCCTTGGCGTTGCGCACCGCGTCCTCGATGCGGTGCTTGCGCTCCTTGAGCTCCACCTCGGTGGCAGCCCCGGCCTTGATGACCGCGACGCCGCCGGCCAGCTTGGCCAGCCGCTCCTGCAGCTTCTCCCGGTCGTAGTCGGAGTCGCTGTTCTCGATCTCGGCGCGGATCTGCGACACCCGGCCGGCGATGGCCTCCGAGTCACCAGCGCCCTCGACGATGGTGGTCTCGTCCTTGGTGACGACGATCTTGCGGGCCTTACCCAGCAGCGCGATGTCGGCGGTCTCGAGCGACAGACCGACCTCTTCGCTGATGACCTGACCACCGGTGAGGATCGCCATGTCCTGCAGCATCGCCTTGCGGCGGTCACCGAAGCCCGGGGCCTTGACGGCGACGGACTTGAAGGTGCCGCGGATCTTGTTGACCACCAGGGTGGACAGGGCCTCGCCCTCGACGTCCTCGGCGATGATCAGCAGCGGCTTACCGCCCTGAATGACCTTCTCCAGCAGTGGGAGCAGGTCCTTGACCGTCGAGATCTTGGAGCTGACCAGCAGGATGTAGGGGTCCTCGAGAACCGCTTCCTGACGGTCGGCGTCGGTGACGAAGTAACCCGAGATGTAGCCCTTGTCGAAGCGCATACCCTCGGTGAGCTCCAGCTGCAGGCCGAAGGTGTTGGACTCCTCGACGGTGATGACACCCTCGTTGCCGACCTTGTCCATCGCCTCGGCGATCAGGTCACCGATGGACTGGTCGCCCGCGGAGATCCCGGCGGTAGCCGCGATCTGCTCCTTGGTCTCGACCTCCTTGGCGTCCTTCAGCAGGGTCTCGGAGACCTTCTCGACGGCCTTCTCGATGCCGCGCTTCAGGGCCAGCGGGTTGGCGCCGGCGGCCACGTTGCGCAGGCCTTCCTTGACCAGCGCCTGTGCCAGCACGGTGGCCGTGGTGGTGCCGTCACCGGCGACATCGTCGGTCTTCTTGGCGACCTCTTTGACCAGCTCGGCGCCGATCTTCTCGTAGGGGTCCTCCAGCTCGATCTCCTTGGCGATGGACACACCATCGTTGGTGATCGTGGGGGCGCCCCACTTCTTCTCCAGGACAACGTTGCGGCCCTTGGGACCGAGCGTCACCTTGACCGCGTCGGCGAGGGCGTTCAGGCCCCGCTCGAGGCCGCGACGGGCCTCTTCGTCATACGCAATTTGCTTGGCCATTGCGAAGTGATTCCTCCGGTTAGGGGGTGCACGTCTTGTCGGTCGGGTCAGTGCCCGCGACGGACGGCTGTGGGTGTGCTCCGCAGGTGCGGCCCCGTACCTCACCGTCCCGACCTAGCACTCGCCGGTCGCGAGTGCCAACGTCATTCTTAGCACTCGCCCATGGAGAGTGCAAGATTGCCGGGTTCCTATTGCGGCGGGCGCAAACCGTCGATGACGACCTCGGTCACACGTTCGGCCAATGCAGAGTTGTAGGACTGCATCGCCTGGCATCCGACCAGGATCGCCTTCACTTCGGGGACGTCGATGTCGTGTCGCGCGGTACCCGCCTGCTGAGCCGCCTGTAGCAGCTCGTCAAGCACCGCCAAGAACGCAGCCTCCGTGTCGGGCGCGAACTCCGCGATGTCGATTCCGGCGCCGGCCAGCGCCTCAACCAGCCCGCGGTCGGTCGCGCCCCACTGCAGGACGATCGACCGGAGAAAGGTGAACATCGCCGTTCCGGGCGCCTCGGATTCCAGCAGGGCGTAGCCGTTGTCGGTGACACGCCGCACCCGGTCCTGGATGACCGCCTGAAACAACTCCTCCTTGGTGGGGAAGTGCCGGTAGATGGTCCCGGCACCGACTCCGGCACGCCGGGCGATCTCGTCGATGGGCACCGACAAGCCTTCGGCGGCAAAGGTTTCGTAGGCCACTTCCAGGATGCGCGCGCGGTTGCGCGCCGCGTCGGCGCGCAGTGGCCGGGTGGGCTGAGTCACCTGAGCATCCCTATCGCTTGACAAAACGGGGCGTACGTTCCGTATAGTTGCACGAACCGGAGCGTCCGCCCCGTTTACCCTACAGCTTCAGGAGCCTTCCATGGCCAAGTGGACAGCCGCCGATATTCCCGACCAGAACGGTCGTGTCGTCGTCATCACCGGCGCCAACACCGGCCTCGGCTTCGAGACCGCCGCCGCGCTCGCCGAGCGGGGGGCGCACGTGGTGCTGGCGGTGCGCAATCTCGACAAGGGCAAGGACGCCGAGGCCTTGATCCGGCAGCGCAGCCCGGGTGCCAGCGTTGCGTTGCAGGAACTCGACCTCACATCGCTGGACTCCGTTCGCACCGCCGCCGCGCAGTTGCGCTCCGAGCATGACCGCATCGATCTGCTGGTCAACAACGCCGGCGTGATGTGGACGCCGAAGTCGACCACCAAGGACGGCTTCGAGTTGCAGTTCGGCACCAACCACCTGGGCCACTTCGCCTTCACCGGCCTGCTGCTGGACCGGCTGCTGCCGGTCGCCGGCTCCCGGGTCGTGACCGTCAGCAGCCTCGGTCACCGCCTCCGTGCCGACATCCACTTCGATGACCTGCAGTGGGAGCACGGCTACAGTCGCGTCGCCGCCTATGGGCAGTCCAAGCTGGCCAACTTGCTGTTCACCTACGAACTGCAGCGACGGCTGGCCTCGCAGCCGACGACGATCGCCACGGCCGCGCATCCCGGGGGTTCCCGGACCGAGCTGACCCGCAACCTGCCCGCCTGGGCTGCCGGGTTGACGCTGCTGGTCGAGCCGCTGTTCCAGGACGCGGCCATGGGCGCCCTGCCGACGCTGCGTGCTGCCAGCGACCCGCAGGCGCTCGGCGGGCAGTACTTCGGGCCGGACGGCTTCGCGCAAGGACGCGGCTACCCGAAAGTGGTGGGCTCCAGCCGCAAGTCCCATGACGTCGGCACGCAGAAGCGGCTGTGGAACGTCTCCGAGGAGCTGACCGGGGTGGTCTTTCCGGTATAGCCGAACCCGGTTCACCCCACGTCGAGCAGTTCCTCGTAGAAACCGCCGAACCCGCGGGCCCGGTTCACCAGGTGCACCTCGAGGATCCAGTGACAGACCCGGCCGGTGCGGTCGGTCCGTCGCATCGGGTGATCGGACCCGGGCGTGACGTAGAACTGCGCCTCGTCCCCGGAGATCTTCTTGTGCGGGAACTCCCCCAGCAGATGCCCGGCGATCGGGGCGCCGAACTCGTAGCCCCGGTCCCGCGCCAATCCGACCACGTGGTCGTAGAGCTGCGCGCCGGTGATCTCGGCGTGGGCGTCGAAGAACTCCCGCCCGGCCTGCCACACCCCGGGCAGGGCGTCGCGCAGCGCCAGCTTGTCCGGGTCAGCGCCGAGCACGAAGGTGCGGCCGAAATCGGCCTCCCACTCCGAGAAGATCGGCCCCAGATCGAGGTAGACGATGTCGTCGTCGACGATGACGCGATCCGGCGGATGGGCGTGAAACGCCAGCAGGGTGTTCTCTCCGGCGCGCACCACCCGGCGGTGCCAGTGCCGCGTCACCCCGAATCGCTCGGCGGCCAGGCCGGCGATCTCCTCGGAGAGTTGCTGCTCGCCGACACCGGGGCGGATCATGCCGCGGCGCTCGATCTCGTCGAACAGCGCCGCGGCTTTGGTCTGCGCGTCGAGCAGCCGCTCGACGCGGACGGATTCCGGCTCCTCCGGGGTGGACACGCAAGCGATGCTATCCGCTTGCCCTAGACTGCCTCTCGATCAGATAGGAGACCGGGTGCGGGCTGACGCAGCGCCCAGCACCCGGGCTTTGCGGGGCTGGCAACGGCGGGCGCTGGTGCGGTATCTGACCGCCAAACCGCGTGATTTCCTGATGGTGGCCACCCCCGGCGCCGGCAAGACGACGTTCGCGCTGCGCATCGTGGCCGAGCTGCTGGCCGACCGGACCGTCGAGCGCATCACGATCGTGGTGCCCACCGAACACCTGAAGGTGCAGTGGGCGACGGCGGCCGCCGAACACGGCGTCGCGCTGGATCCGCGGTTTTCCAACTCCGATGCCCGGACCAGTTCGGAGTACCACGGCGTCGTCGTCACCTACGCGCAGGTCGCCAGCCACCCGACCCGGCACCGGGTGCGCACCGAGGCCGCGAAAACCCTGGTGATCTTCGACGAGATCCACCACGGCGGCGACGCCAAGAGCTGGGGTGACGGCATCCGGGAGGCGTTCTCCGATGCCACCCGCCGGCTGGCGCTGACCGGCACCCCGTTCCGCAGCGACGACAGTCCCATCCCGTTCGTCAACTACGAGCCCGACGGCAGCGGTGCGCTGCGCTCGGTGGCCGACGAGAGCTACGGCTACACCGACGCGCTGGCCGACGGTGTGGTGCGCCCGGTGGTGTTCATGGCCTACTCGGGTGAGGCCCGCTGGCGCGACAGTGCCGGCGAGGAGTACTCGGCCCGGCTCGGCGAGCCGTTGACCGCCGAGCACACCGCCCGCGCCTGGCGCACCGCGCTGGATCCGACCGGGGAATGGATGCCGGCGGTCATCACCGCCGCGGACACCCGGCTGCGCCAGCTGCGGGACGGCGGCATGGCCGACGCCGGCGGCATGGTGATCGCCTCGGATCAGAAGACGGCCCGGGCCTACGCCAAGCTGCTGACCACGCTCACCGGCGAGGCCCCCACCGTGGTGCTCTCCGACGACGCGGGCGCCTCGGACAAGATCGCGCAGTTCTCCGCGGCCACCAGTCGCTGGCTGGTGGCGGTGCGGATGGTCTCCGAAGGGGTCGACGTGCCGCGGCTGGCGGTCGGCGTCTACGCGACCAGCGCGTCCACCCCGCTGTTCTTCGCGCAGGCGATCGGCCGGTTCGTCCGGTCACGTCGACCCGGAGAGACCGCCAGCATCTTTCTGCCGTCGGTGCCGTCGCTGCTGCAGCTGGCCAGTGAGCTCGAGGCGCAGCGCAATCATGTGCTGGGCAAGCCGCACCGGGAGTCCGAACGCGACGAGTTCGCCGAGGCCGAGCGCCGGCGTGACGAACCCTCCGAGCTGGAGAACACCTTCGAGTCGCTGGGGGCCGACGCCGAGCTGGATCAGGTGATCTTCGACGGCCAGTCCTATGGCACCGCTGTGACTTCCGGCCCGGCCGGCAGCGAGGAAGAGGCCGACTACCTGGGCATCCCCGGGCTGCTGGACGCCGACCAGATGCGAGACCTGTTGCGGCGCCGCCAAGAAGAGCAGCTCGACCGGCGCTCGAAGGTCGCCGGGGCGCCGGTTCCGGTGACCACGCACGGGCAGCTGCGGGCGCTGCGCCACGAGCTCAACGCGCTGGTGTCGGCGGCGCATCATCGGCTCGGCAAACCGCACGGCTGGATCCACAACGAGTTGCGCCGGATCTGCGGTGGCCCGCCGGTGGCGGCGGCCACGTCGGATCAGCTGCGGGCGCGGATCGAGGCCATCCGGCAGCTGTAGCGCTTATGCCGCTTCGCCGAGCGTGCACTCACTGCGAAAATCCGCGCGAAATTTCGCAGTGAGTACACGCTCGGCGAACGTCAACCCGGGATCAGGGCTGACCGGCGGGGGCGCCGGGCTGACCGGCGGTGCCGGCGGTGCCGTCGTTGCCCTGAGCACCGGCGCTGCCGTCGTCTCCGGCGGCGCCGTCGATGACGGTGGTGCCGCCTGGGCTGGCCGCGGTCCCACCGGCGCCGCCTGCGCCGGCCGCCCCACCGTCCGCGCCGACACCAGCCGTACCTGCGGCCCCGCCGGCACCCGCGGTGCCGGCGCCGTCGGCTCCGCTGCCCGCGGCCCCGCCGTTGCCGCCGTTACCGCCGTTGCCGCCGTCACCGCCATCACCGCCATCACCGCCGTCACCGGCGTCGCCTCCGGTGGACACCACGCCGTTACTGGCCAAGCCGCCGTCACCACCGTTACCGCCGGAGCCACCGACGTCGCCGTCCGCGCCGTTACCGCCGCTGCCGCCCACGCCGCCGTCACCACCGACACCACTCACCGTGCCGCCGGCCCCGCCGGCGCCACCGGCCCCGCCGCTGCTGCCGCTGGTGCCGCTGGCGCCATCGCCGCCGTTACCGCCGTCGCCCCCGGCACCACCGGCGGCGTTGCCCGCGCCGGAAGTGTCGCCGTAACCGCCGGTGCCGCCGTTGCCGCCGGCGGCCCCGGTGCCGCCATTCCCGCCGGCACCACCCGCACCGCCGGTACCGATGCCGCCGTTGACGTCGCCATTCCCGCCGTTGCCGCCGTCGCCACCCACGCCGCCGGCCCCGCCGTCGCCGCCGGTGCCGCCGACACCACCGGTGCCATCGACCTCCGGATCCTCGGCACCGAACACAGTGCCGCCCAAGCCGCCGGCCCCGCCGGCCGCGCCGAGCCCACCCGTGCCGCCGGACCCGCCGTTGCCGCCGGTGGCGTCGCTTTCTGGGCTGAAGTACGTCTCGCCGGTACCGCCGGCACCACCGGCCTGGCCGGGTGAGGTTCCCGCGCTGCCGTTACCGCCGGTGGTGCCGACACCGCCCGGCGTCCCCTCGTTCACCGGTGCGTCGGCGCCGTTTCCGGCAGCCGGCGGAATGTTCTGGGCCGGTGGGTTGCCACCGGTGCCGTCCACGCCGTTACCGCCGGCGCCACCCCGGCCACCGTTGCCGACCAGCCCGGCCGCACCGCCGGCACCGCCGCTGCCGCCGTCCTGGGCGATGGCGCCGGTACCGGTGTCGATCACCTGACCGTTGGCGCCGTTGCCGCCGTTGCCGCCGTTGCCGACCCCGGTGGCCGCAGCACCGGCCGTGCCGTCGGCGGCTGCGGTGGTGCCGTCACCGCTGAGCCCGCCGGTGCCGGCGCCGCCGGCCGTTCCCGCGTCGCCGGCGTTGCCGCCGTTGCCGCCGCTGCCGGCCGTGGTTCCGGTTCCGCCCGCCGCGCCGGCGCCGCCATCCCCGCCGTCACCGGCGTTGCCCGCGGCTCCGCCGTTGCCGCCGACGCCGCCCGCACCCACGGCACCGTTGCTGTACCCGTCGGCCAGTGCCGCACCACCGGCACCGCCGGCACCGCCGTTCGCACCGGCACCGCCGTTACCGCCGCTGCCACCGTCGGTGCCGTTACCGCCGTCGGCGCCACTGCCGGCTTCGGCGTCGGCGCCGTCGGTGCCCTGAACGCCGTCGCCGCCCTTACCGCCGTTACCGCCCGCGCCACCGGCACCACCGACACCGCCATCACCGGCGTTGGCTCCGCCCGAGCCACCACTACCGCCACTACCGCCGAGGCCGCCCTCGGTACCGTTGCCGCCGTCGAGGTCGGTGGCAGTGCCCGCGGCACCCGCGGCGCCGTTCGCACCGTTGCCGCCGGCCCCGCCGCTGCCACCGTTGCCGTAGGCGCCGCCGTTGCCACCGGCGCCGCCGTTGCCGCCGGCCGTGCCGGCCAGCGCACTGCCATCGGTGGCCGCGTCATAGCCGTCGCCGCCGTCACCGCCGTTGCCGCCGCCGCCGAGGGCGCCGTCGCTGCCGCTGCCGCCGAACAAGCTCGCTCCCAGGCCGCCCTTGCCGCCGTTGCCTGGCGCCGCGCCGTTGCCGCCCGCGCCGCCGTTGACGTTCGCCGCGCTACCGGTCGCGCCATTTCCGCCGTTGCCGGCCGCACCACCGGTGCCACCGTTGCCGCCGATGCCCAGGATCGACGAACCGGCGCCACCGTTGCCGCCGTTGCCGCCGTTGCTGCCGTTGGCACCGGTGCCGTCGCCGTTGTTGGCGAACGACCCGGTCGTCCCGTTCCAGCCCGCGCCGCCGATACCGCCGTCGCCGCCGTTGCCGATCGCACCCATGCCGAAGAAGTCCTGGGCCTGACCCGAAGACCCGCCATTGCCGCCGTTACCAGCCGCCAAAATCTCAGTCGCGGCCCCGCCGGCGCCACCGTCGCCGCCGTTGCCCCACATCTCGCCGCCGTGACCACCGTTGCCGCCGTCGGCCCCCAGGCCACCGGCGCCGCCGTCGCCGCCATTGCCGATCCCGCCGGCATGCCCGCCGTTACCACCGGCCAGCTCGTCCACCGTCGACGACCAGCCATCACCACCGTCGCCGAACCACAGACCGCCGTTACCACCATCGGGATCGGCCTGCGTGCCATCGACGCCGTTACAGATCATCCCGCAGAAGCCCTCGGTGAACGGAGCGAACAGCTGGTTGATCATCCCGTTGACGCTCGAACCGAAGTCAGAGTTGATCCAGTCCTGCATCATGTCGTGCAGCGGCATGTAGACGTAGGTGTCCCACATCTGGGCCAGCTCCGCCCCTGACGCGTCGGCCGAACCGGACAGATCCCAGTCCGAGCCGGTGAACAGTCCGTCGAAATCGTTGGACAGGTTGCCCCACGCAGTCGGGTCGAACAGATCTGCCAGCAAGTCATCGAAGTCGGCATTGGCCGCCGGCGCCGACGCCAACGGCGCCATCCCGAACGCCAGGAACGCCCCGACCGAGGCGGCGGCACCTACCGCGCGGTCTCGCCGACGTGTCCTCGCCCGACTGTTCCCCTGTTCACGCCGACGAATACCCATGGCTACTCCCCTTTCGAACGAACTCAGCCGTCTCTCAGCCCGCAGCATAAACGACCTTAGGTTGCACAACCGTCAATTTGTGAAATAAGGCTCAAGTACGTCCGATCTTCGCCTTATCTCGTCGATACCCTTGGCGTGGTTATCGCACTGATTTCCCCGCGCAACGACTTCGTTGAGGCTTCGCGGCCCGAACCGGCGGCTCGCTCGCTTTTCCGACGCCCACGAACACGAACTCTTATCAAAAGGTCCGGCGGGAAATTTACATGGAAAATAGTTTCAGAGAAAACTCTGAGTTTCCACCCGCATCCATCTTCGTTCTCCGGCCCCTACGGGGTCCAGCGGAACGGAAACCGCCGAGCTATCGCGCCCACACGCTCTCGGCCACCCACGGCGAGGCCTGCGCGGCCACCGACCACGCCCACTCCTGGGGCACGTCGAGCACCCGGTAGGCCTTCACGCCGGCGGCCGTCGCCGCGATCAGGGTGGCGACACCGGCGCGGCGCTGAAACCAGCTCTGGTGCACCGTCCAGCCGATGATGCCCGCGGTGGCGATGCAGTAGCGGCGCTGTTCCCAACTGCCGGTACGGGCCGAGAGCCAATGCTGGTCGACGCGATGCCCCAGGGCACGCGCCCGGTCGGCGGCCAGCAGCGCCGCGCCCAGCATCAGCGCCGCCCAGGCCGGCCAGTACCACGCCGCAACCCCGTCGGTCACCGCCGCAACGGCCAGCCCCGCTCCCAGCGCCGCCGGCAGCATCATCGCCCGGGTCCAGCGCCGGCGGGTCGCCACCGGGCCGTGCCGGCGCAGCGGCCCGGTGACCGCATCGGGGTCGGCGACCAGTCCGGTCAGCACCTGCTCGGCGGTGACACGCGGGCAGGGCGGCAGCAGGGTGGAGGATTCCCCCGCACCGGTGACGCCGGTCATCGCCGCGTCCAGTCGCGCGCCGCCGAACAGCCGCACCAGCAGCGGCCGACGCAGCGTTCCGCCGCGCAGCCGACGCATGTCGTAGCTGTGCTGCCGTACCCGCAGCAAGCCGTGGCTCAGCTCCAGCACGTCTCCGGCCGCCCCGGGCCTGCGGGACAGCACCAGGTTCCCGTAGGTCAGTGCCGAGCGCAGCACCGCCAGCATTATCGCCGCCACCAGCACCAGTCCGGCCGCCACCGCCGCGGTCTGCTGCGGCCCGAACCGCTCGGCGGCGTCCCGCCAGGCCCGGCTGAGTGGCGAATCCGCCAGGGCATCCCAGGCTCCGCTCTGATACAGCGCACCCAGCGCGGCGCCGATCGTCACCAGCCCGGACATACTCAGGGCGCTGTAGCGCAGCCAGGACGGCCGCCACCGGGCCAGCACCATTGCCCGGGCCAGCTCCGGCCCGGCCGCGGAGGCCTGCCCGGTGTGCGCCAGCAGGATCGCGCGCAGCCGCGGCACCTGACTGCTCTCAACCGCATCCAGCTCGAACACGGTGTCGCCGGCGGCCTGCTGGCCGGTGCTGACCCGCAGCACCGTCAACCCCAGCAGCCGGTGCAGCAACCGGGTGTCGGTCTCCACCGAGCGGATCCTGTTGAGCGGCACCGAGAGAGCCCTTCGGCGCAGCAGGCCTGAGCGCAGCTGCACCCGGCCGGCCTCGGGGTCCGGGTCGATGCGATAGGTGGTGGTGAACCAGCGCGTCACCCCGACCACGGCGATCACCCACACCACCGCGACCACCCACACCGAATTGTCGGTGGCCGAACCGAATACGACGACCGCGATCAGCAGCGGCAGCTCGCGCAGTGCCTCGTGCAGCGGGTGCACCAGCAGCATCCGCGGGCTCAGCCGCTGCCAGTCCGCTTCGTCGCCGGCGGTCATGTGGCGTCCCCGGCGCCCAGCGAGGCGATGTTTGTCAGGTGCGCCACCACCTGGTCGGCGACCGGGGCGTCCAGCGCCACGATGTGCACCGCCCCCGCCGACGACGCGGTGGTCACCCGGACGTTGGCCAGTCCGAGCAGTCGATCCAGCGGCCCGCGGTAGGTGTCGACGGTCTGGACCCGTGAGATCGGCGCGATCCGGCGCTCCTGCACCAGCCAGCCGGTGCGGGTGTAGACCGCGTGGTCGCTGATATCCCACCGGTGCACACGAAAACGCCACACCGGCGCGATCACCACCGAGACCAGCAGTCCCAGCGCGGTGACCGCCACGGCACCGACGTGCAGCCACTCCAGCCGCGGATCGGCGACCGCCCACCCCAGTTGCAGTATGGCGAACACCAGCCAGGGCACCGCGCCGCCCAGGGCCCACACCAGCGGCGCTCGCGAGCTGGGTGAGTTGGTGGGGTCGACCATCGTGATCACCGCGGCGTTGCTGGGACGATTTGCGTTGGGCGCCATGCAACAGAGAATGACCTAGCCTCGCGGCGCTGTCATCTCCGAGTGCAGAACCCGCGGACGTCGGTATCGTTTTCCACATGGGCAGCCGGGACAAATGGACCGCCGGGGATGCACCCGATCAAACCGGGCGCGTCGCGGTGATCACCGGCTCCAACACCGGAATCGGCTATCACACCGCCCTGTCGCTCGCCGGGCACGGCGCTGTGGTGGTGCTGGCGGTGCGCGACCTCGACAAGGGCCGCGCGGCAGCCGAACGGATCACCAAGGCCGCGCCGCAGGCCGCCGTCGAGGTGCAGGAGCTCGACCTGAGCTCGCTGGCATCGGTCCGCGAAGCCGCCGAAGCGCTGGGCGCCGCGCACCCCCGTATCGACCTGCTGATCAACAACGCCGGTGTCATGTACACCCCCAAACAGACCACCGTCGACGGTTTCGAGCTGCAGTTCGGCACCAACCATCTGGGGCATTTCGCACTCACCGGCCTGCTGCTGCCCCGGATGATGCCGGTGAAGGGTTCTCGCGTGGTGACCGTCAGCAGCATGGCCCACCGGATCATGGCGGCGATCCACTTCGACGACCTGCAGTGGGAGCACGGCTACAACCGGATCGCCGCCTACGGGCAGTCCAAGCTGGCCAACCTGATGTTCACGTTTGAGCTGCAACGGCGGCTGGCCGCCAAACGCAAATCGACGATCGCCGTCGCCGCGCACCCCGGCACCGCCAACACCGAATTGACCCGCTATCTGCCGCCGTTCCTGCGTCCGGCCGACCGGTTGCTGTTGCCGCTGGTCGTCCAGAGCGCGGCGATGGGCGCGCTGCCGACGCTGCGCGCCGCCACCGACCCCGAGGTGCACGGCGGGCAGTACTACGGGCCGGGCGGCCTCGGTGAGCAACGCGGTCATCCCAAGCTGGTCGAGGCCAGTAAGCAGGCGCACGACGTCGAACTCCAGCAGCGCCTGTGGGCGGTCTCGCAGGAGCTGACAGGAATCACCTTCCCCGTCTAGGTCAAGATGTCGGAATGCGATCTGTCGAGGAGCATCAGCGCGCCGTCGCCGGCTTGATCCGGGCCCGCCCGCCGCTCACGGTCTCGCTGTCCGACGCCGAGGGGCTGGTACTGGCCGCGGACGTGATCGCGCCGATCTCCCTGCCGGTCTTCGACAACTCCGGAATGGACGGCTATGCCGTGCTCGCCGACGACGTAGCCGCCGCATCACCAGAGAACCCGGTGACGCTGCCGGTGACCGAGGACATCCCGGCCGGTCGCACCGACATCCCCTCGCTGGAACCCGGTAGCGCGCACCGCATCATGACCGGCGCGCCCATCCCGTTCGGGGCCGACGGGGTGGTTCCCGTCGAGGCCACCGACGGGGGAACCGACAGCGTGGCGATCAGTGCCTCCACCGCCCGGGGACGTCACATCCGCCGCGCCGGCGGGGACGTCGCGCAGGGCGCCACCGTGCTGTGGGCCGGGCAGCTCGTCAGCCCGCCGGCGGCAGGCCTGGCCGCCGCGCTGGGCCTGGCCGAGCTGACGGTGCGGCCCCGGCAACGGGTGCTGGTGATCTCCACCGGCACCGAGCTGGTCAAGCCGGGCACCCCGTTGGCGCCCGGACAGATCTACGAGTCCAACGGGGTGATGCTGGGCGCCGCGGTGCGCGAGGCAGGGGCCGAGGTGGTGGCGGTGGCGACCGTCGCCGACGACACCGCCGAGTTCACCGCGGTGCTGGACCGCTACGGCGTGCGCGACGGCGCGGTGGATCTGATCATCACCAGCGGTGGGGTCAGCGCGGGCGCCTACGAGGTGGTCAAGGACGTCTTCGGCCGCAACGGCGATCAGGGCGTGGATTTCGTCAAGGTGGCGATGCAGCCGGGCATGCCGCAGGGCATCGGCCGGGTGGGCGACGCCGCCATCATCACGCTGCCCGGCAACCCGGTCAGTGCGCAGGTTTCCTTCGAGGTGTTCGTCCGGCCCGCGCTGCGCCGCGCGATGGACTCACCGACACCGGACCGGCCGCGCCGCGCCGCCGTTCTCAGCGAGACGCTGACCTCCCCGGCCGGCCGGCGGCAGTTCCGGCGCGGCCTGCTCGACCACGACACCGGGACCGTCACCAATTACGGCCCACCGGCCTCGCACCATTTGCGCTACCTGGCGTCGGCCAACTGCCTGCTCGACATCGCCGATGAGGTGACCGAACTGCCGATGGGCACCACCGTGGAGGTCTGGGACCTGACTGGCAGCTTCTAAGATGGCCGGATGGCCAGACGCCCCCGCGCAGCAGATGATCCCGGTGGTCTGCGACACCTGATCGAGTTGGTGCGCTCGACGGTGCCGCCGATGCACCATGCCGGCGTGCCGTTCGTCGCCGGCGGCCTGGGGCTGGCCGCGCTGGGCCGCAAGCAGCGCTGGCTGCGCGGCGCCGGACTGCTGGCCGCGGGCGCCAGTGCCGGCTTCTTCCGCCATCCCCGCCGGGTGCCGCCGACCCGCCCCGATGTGGTGGTGGCCCCCGCCGACGGCATGGTCTGCCTGGTCGACACCGCAACCCCGCCCCCGGAACTCGAACTGCCCGACACTCCGCTGCCGCGGGTCAGCATCTTCATGTCGGTGTTCGACGCGCACGTGCAGCGGGCCCCGGTCGGCGGTGAGGTACTCGACGTGCTGCACCGGGCCGGCCGGTTCGGTTCCGCCGACCGCACCGAGGCCAGCGAGGACAACGAGCGCAACAGTGTGCGGATCCGCACCGCCGACGGCGCCGAGGTGATCGCCGTGCAGATCGCCGGGCTGGTGGCGCGGCGCATCGTCTGCGACGCCAGGCCCGGCGATCATCTGGCGATCGGCGACACCTACGGGCTGATCCGGTTCGGGTCGCGGCTGGACACCTATATGCCGGCCGGGACGCAGCCGCTGGTCGGCGTCGGCCAGCGCATGGTCGCCGGCGAGACGGTGCTGGCCCGGCTGCCATGACGACGTCCTCTCGCACCCGGGGCCCGGTGGGCCTGCACATCCTGCCCAGCTCGATGACGGTACTGGCGATCTGTGCCGGCCTGACCTCGATCAAGTACGCACTCGACGGTCAACCGCATGTGGCGATGGCGCTGATCGCGGCGGCCGCCATCCTCGACGGTCTCGACGGCCGGGTGGCCCGCATCCTGGACGCCGAATCGCGGATGGGCGCCGAGATCGACTCGCTGGCCGACGCGGTCGACTTCGGGGTGGCGCCCGCGGTGGTGATCTACGTGTCGCTGCTGTCGACGCAGCCGGCGGGCTGGATCGTGGTGCTGCTCTACGCGGTGTGTGTGGTGCTGCGGCTGGCGCGGTTCAACACCCTGCTCGACGACGCCACCCTGCCGTCCTACACCCGCGAGTTCTTCGTCGGGATGCCCGCCCCGGCCGGAGCGATCACCCTGATGGGGCTGCTGGCCGCGAAGCTGCAGTTCGGCGAGGGGTGGTGGACTTCGCAGTGGTTCACCTGCGCCTGGGTGGTGGGCACGTCGATGCTGCTGGTCAGCCGGATCCCGATGCGCAAGATGCACGCCGTGTCGGTACCCCCGCATCTGGCCGCGGTGCTGCTGGCGGTGCTGGCCCTGGTGGCCGCCGCGGCGTTCCTGTTCCCCTACGTGCTGGTGCTGGTGCTGATCGTGGCGTACCTGTGCACCATTCCGTTCTCGGTCCGCAGCCAGCGCTGGGTGGCCGCCCACCCGGAGGCCTGGGAGGACGCCCCCCGGGAGCGCCGCGCCGCGCGGCGGGCGATCCGCCGGTCGCAGCCCAGCCGCCGGCCCGGAGCGCGGCGGGGCATCCGCCGGCCCAGCGGCCAGTCGATGGCACGGCTACGGCTGCGCAAGCCGGGCCGCTGAGCTATCCCGAGCAGTACTCCCGCGTCGCCGCCGTCAGCGCCTGCCGGTAGAACGGATCGAGTTGCCGCGCGACGCTGACGTCGCGGGTCGCCTCATCGAGTCGGGCGTCGCAGTCGGGTGCATGCAGTTGCTCCCAGCGCAGGCCGATCTGGGTGAGCATGACGTGGTTGAAGCCGTCGATGCGGGCCCGTGAGACGGCGAGGCCGGGGGCGGCGGCCGGTGCGGCGGCCGGGTCCAGCTTCCACTGGGCGAACCGGTAGTGCTCGGCCGCCTCGGTGGCGCCGATCTGGTCGGTGAAGACCCGCCGCACATAGTCGGCGTCGAGGTGGTCGGCCTGCGCGGCCGCCACCAGGGCGGTCAGTTGTTGCTGCACCCGGGCCGGGTCCTCGATGGGGGCGGTGGTGAGCCACTTGCTGGCGGCGACGTCGTCGGCGACTTGGAGCCGCTGGGCGGCCGCATCGACCAACTCGGCCAGCGGGTTTGGCGTGTCGGCTCGCGACGGGAAGGGGCCCGACAGCAGTGTGACAGCGCAGATCGCCGACATCAGGGTGCCGCCGTATGCCGATAATGACCGCATGGGTTCTATTGAAGAGCATCGGGACGGCGATGCCTCCCGGACCTCCTCCCGCCACCTGACGTTGATCGCCCGGCTGAACACCTCGGCCGTCGACGCACGCCGTGGCGTGGTCCGGCTGCACGCCGAAGCGATTGCCGCCCTGGGCATTCGGGAATGGGATGCGGTCTCGCTGACCGGTTCTCGCACGACGTCGGCGGTGGCCGGGCTGGCCGCAAACGACTCGCCGGCCGGTGTGGTGCTGCTCGATGACGTGACGCTGTCCAACGCCGGGCTGAGGGACGGCACCGAGGTGGTGGTGGCCCCGGTCACCGTCTACGGTGCCCGGGCGGTCACCCTGAGCGGGTCGAAGCTGGCCTGCCAATCGGTGTCGGCGGCCACCTTGCGTCAGGCGCTGCTGGGCAAGGTGCTCACCGTCGGTGATGCGGTCTCGCTGCTGCCCCGCGACCTGGGCCCGGGTACCTCGACCTCGGCCGCCACCACCGCGCTGGCCTCCGCGGTGGGGATCAGCTGGACCTCGGAGCTGTTGACCGTCACCGGCGTCGACCCGGCCGGGCCGGTCAGCGTGCAACCCAACTCGTCGGTGACCTGGGGCAACGGCTCGCTACCGGCTGTGCCGGCTGATCGGGCCGTTGCGGCCGCAACCGCGCCGCTGAGCGTCGACGACCTCAAGGGCTGTACCGCCCAGGCCGACAAGCTCACCGAATGGCTCAAGCTGGCTCTCGACGAACCGCACCTGCTCAAGACGCTCAACGCCGGCACCAACCTCGGCGTGCTGGTGTCCGGCCCACCCGGGGTCGGCAAGTCCACGCTGGTGCGGGCGGTGTGCGCGCGCCGGCGGATGGTGGAGCTCGACGGGCCCGAGGTCGGGGCCCGAGTCGCCGACGAGCGGCTGGCGGCGGTGCGCGCGGCGGTGAACGAGGTGTGCGACGGCGGCGGGGTGCTGTTGATCACCGATATCGATGCGCTGCTGCCGGATCAGGCCGAGCCGGTGAGCACCTTGATCCTGGCCGAGCTGCGCGCCGCGGTCGCCGCCGACGGGGTCGCGTTCATCGCCACCTCCGCGGTGCCGGACCGGGTCGACACCAGGCTGCGGGTCCCGGAGCTGTGCGATCGGGAACTGCGCCTGAGCCTTCCCGACGGCGCGACCCGCGCCGCGTTGCTGGGCGGACTGCTCAGGTCGGTGCCCAGCCAGGCTCTGGACCTGAACGAGATCGCTGAACGCACACCGGGTTTCGTCGCCACGGACCTTTCGGCACTGGTACGCGAGGCGGCACTGCGGGCGGCGTCGCGGGCCAGCGACAGCGGCGGGGACCCGGTGCTGACCCAGGATGATCTGGCCGGCGCGCTCAGCGTGATCCGTCCACTGTCCCGCTCGGCGGCCGCCGAGGTCTCCGTGGGCTCGGTCACCCTCGATGACGTCGGCGATATGGCGGCCACCAAACAGGCGCTGACCGAGGCGATCCTGTGGCCGTTGCAGCACCCGGACACCTTCACCCGCCTCGGCGTCGACCCGCCGCACGGCGTGCTGCTCTACGGCCCGCCGGGTTGCGGCAAGACGTTCGTGGTGCGCGCGCTGGCCGGCTCCGGGCGGGTGAGTGTGCATGCCGTCAAGGGCGCCGAGCTGATGGACAAGTGGGTGGGCAGCAGCGAGCGGGCGGTGCGGGATCTGTTCCAGCGCGCCCGCGATTCCGCTCCCTCACTGGTGTTCCTCGACGAGATCGACGCCCTGGCGCCGCGGCGCGGGCAGAGCTTCGACTCCGGGGTGACCGACCGGGTGGTGGCCGCGCTGCTGACCGAACTCGACGGCGTCAACCCACTGCGCGACGTGGTGGTGGTCGGTGCCACAAACCGCCCCGAGCTGATCGACCCGGCCCTGACCCGGCCGGGCCGGCTCGAGAAGCTGGTGTTCGTCGAGCCGCCCGACGCCGACGCCCGCCGGCAGATCCTGCGGGTGGCCGGAAAGTCCGTGCCGCTGCATGAAGATGTGGATCTCGACGCGCTGGCCACCGACCTGGACGGCTACAGCGCCGCCGATTGCGTGGCATTGCTGCGCGAAGCGGCCCTGACCGCGATGCGGCGGTCTATCGACGCCGCCGACGTCACCAACGCCGACATCACCGCGGCGCGCGAAACCGTCCGCCCCTCACTGGATCCCGCTCAGATCGACGCGCTGCGGTCCTTCGCCGACAATCGGTGAGATCAAGACCCCTCGACCAGCGCGGCCAACCGGGTCAGCGACGCAGCGAGGTTGTCGGCGGTGGTGGCCCTGGCGCGCTCGAGACGTTTCGGGTCCGACAGTGCCGACCAGTCGTAGGTGTGGGTGACACGGGTGTGGGTCTGGTCCAGCGGTTCGAGGTCCCACCGCCACAGGTGCCCCGGCGGCTGCCGGCCGGGTTCGGCCGGTAGCCAGGCGATCCGGCGCCCTTCCTCGAACTCCACCACGTGGTTCTCCCGAAGGGAGCCCAGGGTCAGCATCGTGGTGAAGGTGTCGCCGGCGGCGCGGACCCGCTGTCCGGGTTTCGCCTCGGCCAGGTTGTCGTTGCCGTCCCAGCGCGGCTGTTGAGCCGGATCGGCGATCAACTCGAAGATCCGCTCGGCCGGCGCAGCGATGTCCCGGCCGGCGCTGACGACCCTGGCCGCAACGGGCGAGCCGACGCGGTGCAGGGTGCCCTCGGGATCGACGTACGCGAACTCCCGGAGCCGATAGTCGGTGTCGGCCGGTTCGATGAACCGGCCCTGGACTCCCGTTGCCGTCCACTGCGCGTAGAGCGCGTCGGCGTCGTCGACGTAGAGGTACACGCTGGCCGCGGTGCGCAGCGGATCGTGCTCCGCCCACTCGGTCAGATGCAGTGCCACCGGGCCGCGCTCGGCGAACCCGTACCGGGCCGGCCCGGGGTGGGCGCGGGCGGTGAATCCGAGCCGGCGATAGCGGTCCAGGGCGGCATCGAGATCTCGTACCGGGATGACGGGGGCGACGGCGGTGAAGACGATCTCCGGCATGACGCCAGTCTCACACGCACCCGCCGGGATGGCAGGATCTGGGCATGACCGACAACCCTTTTCCCGACGTGCGGTGGGGCCGCGACCCCGGACCGCTGGCGAGGCGCGCGATCGGGGCGGTCGCCGGATCGAAACCCGGCGCCTGGCTGATCCGCCAGTTCACTCCGCTGGACCGCTGGCTGCTCGACCGCAGCGACGGTCGGCTCACCATCTTCGGGCCGATGGCGGTCCCGTTGCTGCTGCTCACCACGACCGGCCGCAAGTCCGGTCAGCGCCGGCAGATCCCGCTGAGCTATATGCGGGATGGCGACCGGCTGTTGCTGGTGGGCAGCAACTTCGGACAGCAGCACCATCCCGCTTGGGTGTTGAATCTCGTCTCCGACCCGAATGCCTGGGTCACGATGGGCGGCAAGGAGATTCCGGTGCTTGCCACCGAGGTCATCGGCGAGGAGCGCGACCGGGCCTACCAGAGATTCGTCGACTACATCAACAACTACGACACCTACCGGCACCGGGCCGATCGCCAGATCAAGGTGTTCGCGCTGACCAGACGCTGACCGCCGGGATCCGAGGCTAACCGACCGGGGTGAACTCGATGTGCAGCGCGGTCAGGCCGCGCAGCAGAAACGTCGGCTCATAGTCGAAGTGCCGCTGGTCGGCCGGGCCGTGGTGGGCCTCACTGATCCTGATGTCGCGCATCCGGTCCAGCATCCGATTGGCGGTGATCCGGCCTTCGACCCGGACCAGCGGCGCGCCGGGGCAGGTGTGGATACCGCGGCCGAAGGCGATGTGTTCGCGAACGTTCTTGCGGTCCAGGTTGAATTCGTCGGGGTTTTCGAACTTGCGCGGGTCCCGGTTGGCCGCACCCAGGCAGAGCATGAGCACCGTGCCCGCCTTGATCGGCACACCGGCCAACGTGGTGGACTTGCGTGTCAGCCGGAAGTCGATCTTCGTCGGGCTCTGGATCCGCAGCGATTCCTCGATGAAGCGCGGGATCAGGTCGCGGTTCTCGCGCAGCCTCTCCTGCAACTCGGGGTGCTCCGCGAGGACCTGCACCATGGTCCCCAGCAGCTTGGTCACGGTCTCCTGGCCCGCGCCGAACAGGAAGGTCGCCGGACGCACCACCTCCCTCACTTCCGGGATCGACCCATCGGGGTAGGTCGCCTCGGCGAGCATGGTCAGCACATCGGCCCGGGGGTTGTTACGCCGATCGGAGATGTAGCCGTCGAATCTGTCGTCGAGGTACTCCAACGGGTTGAGCCCCACCGGTTCTCCGTCCAGAGCACCGACGCGGGCACCCGGGCGTGCGCCGGCCCCCAGCGCCCGGCGGAATTCGGCGCGGTCATCGTCGGGAACCCCGAGCAGGTCGGCGATCGCCAGTGTCGCGAATGGTTTGGCGTAGTCCATGAGGAATTCGCACCGGCCGTCAGCGATGAACTCGTCGAGCTGCAGGTCGGCCAGCCGCCAGATGAACTCCTCGTTCTCCTTGAGCCGGACCGGAGTCAGGATGCGCCCCAGCAGCGCCCGGGTCCGTTCGTGTGCCGGCGGATCCTGGACGACCACGTGCTCGAAGATGGGAAACTGGTGCCGGTGCGCCTCGATCTGCTCGGTGATGTCGTCGCCCTCGGGCTCGAAGGGCAACGGCGGGAAGGGACCGCCGATGGCGTTGACCGCCGAGAACGAGTCGTGGTCTTTGAACGCGGCGTGCACCTCGTCGTAGCCGGTGACGGCGACGACGCCGTGGTGCGGCTCGGCGAAGACGGGTCCGCATCCGCGCAGGTATTCGTAATAGGGGTAGGGGTTCTGGGTTATCCCCGGGTCGGAGAAGTAGTCCAGCGCCGCGAGATCCGTCACCACGCGATGCGCCCTTTCACTCGTGCCACGACCGCGTCGCGCTGATCGACCGATCAAATTGCTAGAATGCGTCATGCCTACCATGTGCGGCGACGGGTGGTCAAGCAATCGCAGCGCCGGGATGTCCTGAATGACGGCGCCGCGCAAGGCCAAATCGACCGACAGCGCCACCCGGCGACGGCTGATCGAAGCGACGGCCCGGCTCATGCGCGACGAAGGCTATGCCGCGGCGACCTCGCGGCGCGTGGCCGCCGAGGCCGGGGTGAAGCAGGCCCTGGTCTACTACTACTTCCCCACCATGGATGACCTGTTCGTCGAGGTGCTGCGTGCCGGGGCCGACGTCGCGCTGGAGCGGATGCGCGCCGCCCTCACCGACGACGATCCGCTCCGGGCGCTGTGGACGATCAACAGTGACGCCCGGGTGACCAGCCTGAACACCGAGTTCATGGCGCTGGCCAACCATCGCAAGGCGATTCGGAGCGAGCTCAAGGCCTACGCCGAACGGGTACGCGACATCGAGACCGCGGCCGTCACGGTGGCGTTGCGCGCCAACGGCGTCGACCTCGAGGAATGTCCCCCCGTCGCGGTCGCCATGCTGATCGCCCAGATCGCCCGCAGCCTGTGCAACGAAGACGCCGTCGGCGTCACCCGTGGCCACGACGAGCTGCGCATGCTCGTCGAGCGTCAGCTCAATCGGCTGGCGGTCCCCCCGGCCCCCGCCTCCTGACACCCGACGGTTGACAACCAGGCTCGTCGGTGCCAGCGGTGCTGATCGATCGACCAACACCAGACGGGGTGGGTGGAACCGGTGGACATCAGCAACGCCGTGCTGTTCTTGGCCTCAGACGAATCCCGCTACGTCACCGGGCTTCTGCTCACCGTCGACGCGGGCAGCATGCTGAAGTGAACCGGCGTCAGTGGGGCAGCTCGAATTCGACTCGGGCCGAAACCGTCTCGATGGCCTCGTGCACCGCGGTCAGCCGGTCGGACAACGAGGGCGCCGCCAGCACCGCGTAGCGGTCGGCCTCCCCCATCGGGACCCG
The DNA here is from genome assembly GCF_010727125.1 of Mycolicibacter terrae. Classification (NCBI taxonomy): domain Bacteria; kingdom Bacillati; phylum Actinomycetota; class Actinomycetes; order Mycobacteriales; family Mycobacteriaceae; genus Mycobacterium; species Mycobacterium terrae. The sequence continues at coordinate 3,824,940 of NZ_AP022564.1, forward strand.
GCAGGCCAGCGAATACAGCCGCTGCACCGGTTCCAGCGAGCGCAACCGGCGACCACCCAGCATCGTGTTGCGCCCCGGCACGACCCACCGGCGCCGGGCCATCGCCATCCGCTTGTGGAGTGTGACGATACGGTCTTCCAATTCGCGGAACTGGCTGTCGCTCACCGGTTCTGCCGGCTCATCGGGCCATTCCTCGACGATCGCCCGCGGATACGGATCGTCGGGCAGCCACTCTTGGACCCGGATCCGCTCCCCGGTCAGACAGCGCAACGCGTAACGGCCGCCACCGAGCTCGGTGCACTGCGTGATAGCGGCCATCGCGCCGACGTCGTTGCGCTGCTCGCCCCCGCCCACCTCGCGGCCGCGGGCGATCAGCACCACCCCGAACCGGGGGTCGCCACTGCGCACCAGGTCACCGACCATCACCGTGTAGCGCAACTCGAAGATCCGCAGCGACAGTTCCTCGCCGGGCAGCAACACCCATTCCAGCGGGAACATCGGCAGTTCCATCAGGCGATATCCAGTTCGGCGACCAGCGCATCGACGACCGCGCGCAGGTCGCCGTCGTGTTCCTCGGCGACTCGGCGCTGGCGCTGGTATGACGCACCCGTTCGGTAGATGTCGGCGACGGACGCCAGCTCGTCGGCGCAGTGCAGTCGCGCGGCCATCGGCTCCAGCCGGTTGAGCAGTTCGTCGATGTCCTCGGTGACCAATCGCTCGTTGCTGTCGGAGTCGAGAATGATCTCCGCGTCCAGGCCGTAACGGGCCGCGCGCCACTTGTTCTCCTGCACGTGCCACGGCGGCATGGTGGGGAGGAACTGGTCGGCGTCCAGCCGCCGGTCCAGATCGACGATCAGGCAATGGGTCAGTGCTACCAGGGCGCTTAACTCGCGAAGATTGGACACCCCGTCGCAGACCCGCACCTCGATGGTGCCCAGGTGCGGGGACGGCCTGATGTCCCAACGGATCTCGTTGGTGTGGTCGATGATCCCGGTCTTCTTCTGGTCGTAGACGAAACCTTCGAACTCCGCCCAGGTCTGGAACTGGAACGGTAGCCCCGCGGTGGGCAGCTGCTGGAACATCATCGCCCGGTTACTGGCGTAGCCGGTGTCCTCGCCGGCCCACCACGGCGACGACGCCGAGAGCGCCAGCAGGTGCGGGTAGTAGTTGAGCAGCGAGGAGATGATCGGCATCACCTTGCGGGCCGAGGAGATGCCGACGTGCACGTGCACGCCCCAGATCATCATCTGCCGGCCCCACCACTGGGTGCGTTTGATCAGCTCGGCGTAGCGCGGCGCATCGGTCAGCTTCTGCGCCGACCACTGCGCGAACGGGTGGGTGCCGGCGCCGAACAGTTCCATCCCCCGGTCGTGCACGATCGGCTGGGTGGCGGCCAGCGTCTGGCGCAGGTCGTCCATCGCCTCACCGGTATCGGCACAGATGCCTGTGACGAGTTCAACGGTGTTGCGCAGCAATTCGTTGTGCACCCGCGGGTTCTCGCCGATTTCGGCGAGCACGGCACTGGCTTCGTTGCTCAGGTCGCGGGTCTCCGCGTCGACCAGGGCGAACTCCCATTCCACCCCGAGGGTGGGCCGGGCGCAGTGCGCGAACTCGATCCGGGCTTCAGACCGCGAGGAAGCCCAGCTGTGCAACGGGTTATCCGGTGCCGATGACACCACACGCAACCCGCTTGCCGGCGTCTCCGGTGGTCAGCGTGGTCTGGTCCGGGCCGGGGGTGCCGTTGACCTGGGTGTAGCGGTCCGCCGGGATGTTGGCGAAGTTGTCGTCGTCGGCGTGGATGATGATGGCCGTCTTCTCACCTGCCAGCAGCTCGTCGCGGGTGAACGCGTCGGTGGTGGTCACCAGCAGCGCGCTGCCGTCGGAGCGCACCTGCAGCGAGGTCAGGTCGCCGCTCTGCGGGTGCTCGCTGTGACCGGGAGCCTGGAAGTGGCCGCCGGCCGACAGGAAGGCACCGGGTGCCCCGCCGCCGGGCGGCACCGAGTCGGCTTCGCACTTGCCCACGCTGTGGATGTGCATGCCGTGGAAGCCCGGTGTCAACACGCCGGGGCTGGTGGTCTGCACGGTGATCGTGGCGAATTCCTTGCCGCCGGCCTTGCTGAACTCGAACGTCGCGGTGGCGACCTGGCCGCCGTCCGGGGTCGTCAGGTGCGCGACCAGGGTGTCCGAGGGGCCCGACCCGCCCGGCTCATGGTCCACGCCCGACGGCGCCGGTGATCCGGTCCAGATCGCCGGCGTGGTGCCCGGCGCGTCCGAAGGCTGCTCGTTGGGGGGGCTGCACGCCGCCAACAGCACAACCGGGGTGGCGAAGACAGCGACGGCGAGAACTCTGCGGTGACCTGTGACCATGCGAGGAGCTTAACCCGCGACCACCACGATGACGCCTGGCGGCTGCTCGGCTACGTCGGGGATGCGCGGCTCCACCGCAGCGTGCAGCACGTCGGCCACGGCCGTGGCCGAGTCGTGCTCGCCCTGGGCGTCGCTGAAGTAGACGGTGGTCTCGGTGACCTCGGGCAGCTCGAGGTTCCCGACGTCGGTCACGTTCCAGCCGGCTTCCCGCAGCTGGTCCGCGGTGTGCCCGGCCAGTCCGGCCTGCTCGGAGATGTTGTAGACCCGCACATCGGACTTGTGGGCGGGATGCTCGGGCTTGGCCACCGCCGAGCTGGTGGTCATCGGTTTCGACGACGGCGAACTGTTCGTGTTGTCGTCGTCACCCGACGAGCCGAGCGCCTGGAACCCGACCAGCAGAAAGATGGTGCCCAGAAACAGCAGCACCATCACCATGGCCCGCAGCGGGAGCCTGGAGGAGTCGGGAACGTGTTCGCTCATTGCGCCCACTGTATCCAGGAGCAGGCCATAAGCGATAAACGCCCAGCTATCAACGGTTCCAGCTGATTCAGGTGATTCAGGTGATATCGAAACCGAGACGCCGGGCCGCGCGCGCCTTCTGACGACTGGACCGCAGCCTGCGTAGCCGTTTGACCAGCATCGGGTCGGCGGCCAGTGCCTCGGGCCGGTCGACGAGTGCGTTGAGCACCTGGTAGTAGCGGGTCGCCGACAGCGAGAACCGCTCCTTGATGGCCTCTTCCTTGGCGCCGGCGTACTTCCACCAGTCCCGTTCGAAGGACAGGATGTCGTGTTCGCGACGGCTCAGGCCGTCGGTGGGCTCCGAATCGTCCCCTGAGCGATTCGCTTGCGCCATGGCGCCGTCCATATCGTTTCCTGGACCCTTCCGGAAAGTACTTTGGTTGAACGTTCATTGCGTTTTTCGGCGGCGTGTCCTGAGCGAATATTCAATCACGGCAGGCGGTGTTGAACCGGGAGCCGGTCCCGCGAGTCGCCGTGGCCGCTGCACTGGGCCGATGGCAGCACACCAACCCGGCGGTTCCAGCTTCGCCTCTCCTCCGTCGAGCCTCGCTAAACCGCCCACCACCCCGGCGGTTCCAGCTTCGCCTCTCCTCCGTCGAGCCTCGCTAACCCGCCCACCACCCCGGCGGTTCCAGCTTCGCCTCTCCTCCGTCGAGCCTCGCTAAACCGCCCACCACCCCGGCGGTTCCAGCTTCGCCTCTCCTCCGTCGAGCCTCGCTAAACCGCCCACCTAAGCTTTTCGGTCATGGCCGTCGTACCCATCCGCATTGTGGGCGATCCCGTCCTGCACACCCCGACCAGTCCGGTCCCCGTCGCCGAAGACGGCTCGCTGCCCGCCGACCTCGGTGAGCTGATCGACACGATGTACCAGACCATGGATGCCGCCAACGGCGTCGGTTTGGCCGCCAACCAGATCGGCGTGGGGTTGCGGGTCTTCGTCTACGACTGCGCCGACGACCGCCGCGCGACCACCCGGCGCCGCGGCGTGGTGGTCAACCCGGTGCTGGAGACCTCCGAGCGCCCCGAGACCATGCCCGACCCGGACAACGATGACGAGGGCTGTCTGTCGGTGCCCGGCGAATCGTTTCCCACCGGCCGGGCCCAGTGGGCTCGGGTCACCGGCCTGGACGCGGACAGCAACCCGGTCACGCTGGAGGGCACCGGGTTGTTCGCCCGGATGCTGCAGCACGAGACCGGACACCTCGACGGGCTGCTCTATCTGGACATGCTGGTGGGCAGGCATGCCCGCGCGGCGAAGCGGACGGTGAGATCCAACGGCTGGGGGGTACCGGGCCTGTCCTGGATGCCGGGTGACGTGCCCGACCCGTTCGGCCACTGATGAGCCGGCGCCCGGAACTGCCCCCGGAACTGCCCGAGGTCGGTGCCCGGGTGAGCCTGCGTTATCTGCGTCCGCCCGGCTCCGAACCGCCGATGGGCGACGTGGTGGGGCATCTGGTGCAGACCGGGCCGCTGGTGCGGGTCCGCTCATCGGACGGGGTGATCCATGATTGCCGGCACGCCGACGTGCTCTATGTGCGGCGGCTGACCGATCGGCCGGTGAAGAACTCGGCGATCCGATCCGTCGAGCACGCCGCCGCCCTGGCCTGGCCGGGCAGCGAACACCAGTGGCTCGACGGCTGGATGATGCGGGCCGGGCCCGGCGCCGGGTTGGAAGCCAATTCCGCTGTTCCCCTGGACATGTTCGCGCACACCAACACTCTCCCGGCGATCATCGCCTGGTATGCGCAGCGGGACCTGCCGCCGTGCCTGGCGGTACCGGAACGGCTGCTGCGGTTACCCGAGGACATCCCCGCGCGGTATGAGACCCGCACCCTGGTGCGCGAGTTGCCCGCCGGAGAGCCCGGCGGCGATGTGCTGCTGGCCGGGGAACCCGACGCCGACTGGCTGGCGTCGGGCGGCGCCGAGCCGGTCGACGTGCTGACCGCGGTCGTCGGCGGCGAGGTGGTGTTCGCCTCGATCCCGGGGGTCGGGGTCGGGCGCGCCGCGCTCACCGAAGCCCCGGACGGGACCCGCTGGTTGGGTCTGTCGGCGCTGCGGGTGGCCGCCGAACGGCGCCGCCAGGGCCACGGCCGGACGATCTGTGCGGCGTTGCAGGCCTGGGGGTTCGACCGCGGCGCCACCCGCGGCTACGCGCAGGTGCCCGGCGGCTCGCCCGACGGGGCGATCGCGTTCGGCTTCTTCGAGGCGATCGGATTCGCCGGCCAGCACCGCACCCGCTACCTCGACGCGCGGCTGCTGTAGCTCGTAGCGGTCCGCCGCCACGATCTAGGGTGGCTGGCGTGACTGCGTTGCGACTGGCCACCTGGAACGTCAACTCCATCCGCACCCGGGTCGGCCGGGTGACCGAGTGGCTGGCCCGCTCCGAGGTCGACGTGCTGGCCATGCAGGAGACCAAGTGCACCGACGCGCAGTTCCCCACGCTGCCGTTTCACGAATTGGGCTACGAGGTCGCCCACGTCGGCCACAACCAGTGGAACGGGGTGGCGATCGCCTCCCGGGTCGGACTCGACGACATCGAGGTCGGCTTCCCGGGCCAGCCGGTCTGGGCCAAGCCGGATGCCGACCCGGCGGTGGAGGCACGAGCGCTGGGCGCCACCTGCGGCGGGGTGCGGGTGTGGAGCCTGTATGTGCCCAACGGCCGGGCACTGAACGACCCGCACTACACCTACAAGTTGGAATGGCTTGCCGCACTGCGCGATACTGCAGAAGGCTGGTTGGTCGACGACCCGTCGGCGCCGATCGCGCTGGTCGGCGACTGGAACATCGCCCCGCAGGACGACGATGTGTGGAGCATGGAGTTCTTCGACGGGGCGACGCACGTCTCCGAGCCGGAGCGCAGGGCATTCCGCGCGCTGACCGAGGCCCGGTTCCTCGACGTGGTCCGGCCGTTCACACCCGGCCCCGGCGTCTACACCTATTGGGATTACACGCAGTTGCGGTTCCCCAAGAAGCAGGGCATGCGCATCGATTTCATCCTGGGTTCTCCCGCACTGGCGACCCGGGTCTCGCACGCCGAGATCGTCCGCGACGAACGCAAGGGCAAGTCGCCCAGCGATCACGCGCCGGTGCTGGTGGACATCCAGTCGAGCCGGACGCCCCCAGTTATATGAATTCCTTGTGGATTCCGCGGGGCTCGCCGAAATGCGCATAGGATGGATTGGGTTAACCGATTTGCTCATTTGAAGGGCAGGGAATACCCATGAACGCCGTCGCAGGGACGGTTCGGAAGGTGGCCGGGGCGGCAACCCGCGCGGCGACCATGACCACCGAGGCGGCCGGCGCGATCGGCGGGGCCGCACTCAACGGAGTGATCGGCGGACTGAAGGGTGCGGCCAGCGGTGCGCAACGCGGGCTGAGCACCGGCAGTCACTCAACCCCCGCAGCGGCACTGACCTTGGGCGCCCTCGGCGTCACCGGGCTGGTCGAATGGCCGCTGCTGGTGGCCGTCGGCGGCACCGCGCTGGTGCTCAAGCAGCTCAACGGGCGGTCCGAGAACGGCAAGGCGCCCCAAGCGGCCCAGGCGAAGGCGCCGGCCAAGACTTCGGCCAAGGCTCCGACCGCGGCGGCACGGCCGTTGAAGTCGGTGAAGTCGAGCAAGCCGGCGGGTTCCTCGGCCACGCGGCGCAGCCCGCAGGCCAAGAAGACCACAGCACGGCAGTCGCGCAGCGGCAGCAGCGCTCGCGCGCGCCACTGATCGGGCCCGAGTGGATTTAGGCCGTGCCATCAGGCACTCTCTTCCGCTGCGTGCGGCGAGTTTCGGTGTCCAACTCACCTCCGCGTTGGTCGACGCATCGGTGCAGACCGCGACGGGGCTGGCCGACCTGGCCACCCGGCCGGCCCGTCACACCAGCGAGACCGGGTGGTCGCTGTCCCGACGGTGCTTCCGCGGCGAGCAGCGGGCCTGGGTCGAGGTACGCGGCCTTGACGGTGCGGCCGGAGCCGAGCTCGCGACCGCCGTCCTCACCGCGGCGCGGGCACTACCCGGGGTCACCGCGGTTCGGTTGAACCACCCGTTGTCACGCCTGGTCGTCGGCCTGGACTCGGCGGCCACCGACGTGGTGTCGTTGCGCGAGCTCTGCCGGGTCGTCGCCGACACCGAGAACCAGTACCGTCGGCCGGCCACCCCCGTCCGCCCGCCGGCCGCCCTGCCCGGCGACGGCATGACGCAGACGCTGCGCGCGTTGACGGTCGGCGCGAACGTCGCCGGCTTGGGTTTGGCGACCGTCGGGCGGCTGTTGCGGTTGCCCGTCCTACCGCTGGGCCTGGAAGCCGGGGTCATCGTCGTCGACTACCAGCCGCGAGTGCGCCGGCTACTCGAGGAACGCCTCGGCAAACAGGCGACCGACGCGCTGTTATCGCTGGCCGGCGCGGGTGTGCACACGCTCAACCAGGCACCCACCGCGCTGGCGGTGGACTTGTCGATGGAGGCGATGCGCGCCGGCGAGGAACGCGCCGCGGCGCGGGCCTGGCGCCGCCGCGAGCCCGAACTCGCCGACTACGCCGACCACCCGCCGGTGGCCATCCCGCCACGACCGGCACCTCGGCCGCCCGGTCCGGTCGAACGGCACCTGACCCGCAGCGCCTGGGCACAGGCGCTGGGCGCCGGAGTGATCGGCGCCGCGACCCGCAGTCCCGACCTGGCCGGTACCGCCGCGGCGGTGGCCGCGCCGAAGGGCACCCGCACCGCGCGCGAGTCGTTCGCCGCGACCCTGGGCCGCGGTCTGGCCGACCGGCACGGCGCGGTTGTGCTGCGGCCTTGCAGCCTGCGCGAGCTCGACCGGATCGACACGGTGATCATCGACCCGCGGGTGCTGTGCGGCGAAGGCCTGCGGGTGATGCAGGTGCGCGGCGCCGACGACGACGAGCTTCGGGCCGTGTGGGCGCAGGCCCAAGCCCGCCTCAGCGACCCCGGACTCACACCCGGCTGGCATCGGGTCGGTTCGCGCGCCGGCGTGCAGGCGTCGTTCCAGCCCGCGCTGCTGCCGCTGGCCGCCGCGGTGGTGACCGAAGCAAGGCACGCCGACGTCGAAGTGGTCTCGGTCGAGACCGAGGCGCTCGGCGAGCTGCGGCCGATCTTCGATGACATCCGTCCGCTGGACGGGGCCTCGGTCGATGAGGCGCTGACCGCCGCGGTGATCGCCTACCAAGCCGACGGTCACGACGTCGCCGTGCTGTCGACGGCCGCCGTCGGGGCACTTGCGGCCGCCGACGTGGCGCTGGGCGTCCTGCCGGAGCAGGGCTGCCCGCCGTGGTGCTCGGATGTGTTGCTGACCGATCTGGCCGCGGCGTGGCGAGTGCTGCACGCACTGCCGGCGGCCCGCTCCGCCAGCCGGCGCGGCGTGGAGATCGCCACCGGCGCTTCGACGTTGGGTGCGTTGCTGATGCTGCCCGGGGTGCGTGGCCGCGGGCCCGGCCCGGTGACCACCGGCGCGGCGGCCGGCGCCCTGTCCGGCTACTGGCTGGCCCGGCGTGCCGTGGACGCAGCGGCGCCTCGGCCCGCGGCGGTGCACGAGTGGCACGCCATGTCGGTCGACCAGGTCCGCGCGGTGCTTCCGCCACCCGACCTGGAGATCCCCGCCGAGGCCCACCACGCTCCCGCGGCGGCGGCCGCGCTGGCAGCAGTCGAGTTGGCCCGCCGCGGCGCGCAGCGCACCGCCCCACCCCGCTTGTTCTGGCAGTTCGCCCAGGCCGTGCGCAGTGAACTGTCCGACCCGATCACACCGGTGCTGGCCCTGGGGGCCGCGGCCAGCGCAGTGCTGGGCTCACCGGTCGACGCGATGCTGGTCGGTTCGGTGGTGAGCGGCAACGCGATGCTGGCCGCCGCGCAGCGGCTGGTGGCCGAGCGTCGGCTCAATGTGCTGCTGAACGAACAGGTCCCGCCGGCACGCAAGGTGCTTCCCGACGGCAGCCACCGCGAGGTCGACGCCGAGGAGCTGCGCCCCGGCGATGTGATCGAGGTGCAGCCGCACGAGGTGGTGCCCGCCGACGGACGCCTGATCGAGGCGATCGACCTGGAAGTCGACGAGTCGTCGTTGACCGGTGAGTCGTTGACGGTGGTCAAACAGGTCGAGGCCACCCCGGGCGCGGAGCTGGCCGACCGGGAGTGCATGGTCTACGCCGGCACCACCGTGGTGACCGGAACCGCGGTGGTGCTGGTGACCGCGACCGGCGGCGACACCCACGGACGCCGGGCCGCCGACCTGGTGGCCGGCGATCAGTCCGAGATCGGGTTGCAGCACCAGCTGAGCCTGCTCACCAGCAAGGCATGGCGGATAAGCCTGGCCGGCGGTGCGCTGGTGACCGGGCTCGGTATGGCGCGCCGGATCGGGTTGCGTCAGGCGGTGGCCAGCGGCATCGCGGTGAGCGTGGCCGCGATCCCCGAGGGGCTGCCGCTGGTGGCCACCCTGTCACAGCAGGCGTCGGCTCGCAGACTGACCAAAGCCGGTGTACTGGTGCGGGTTCCGCGTTCGGTCGAGGCTCTGGGCCGGGTCGACGTGGTCTGCTTCGACAAGACCGGAACACTGAGCAAGAACCGGCTCCGAGTGACTCAGGTGCATCCGGCGGAGGGGTTCACCGACGACGACGTGCTGCGCTACGCGGCGACCGCGGCCCCGGCGTCCAACGGCAACCGCCAGACGCACGCCACCGACACCGCCATCATCGAGGGCGCCTCCAGGGCAGGGGTCGCAGGCGCACCCAATGGTCTCGCCGCGCACCTGCCGTTCCGTTCCGGGCGCCAGTTCTCGGCCTCGGTGCTCGGAACCGAACTCACCCTCAAGGGCGCCCCGGAGGTGGTGCTGGCGTGCACCGGCGCGGGCCCGGCCGTCAAGCAGGCGGTGGCGGCGCTGGCCGCCAACGGCTTGCGGGTGATCGCGGTCGCCCGCCGTGACCTGACCCCCGAACAGGTGGCATCGCTCGGTGACGATCCCGAACCCGACGAGATCTCCGAGTTCTGCAACGAGGGCCTGACATTCGTCGGCCTGCTGGGCCTGTCCGACACTCCGCGCGACGAGGCCGCCGACCTGCTCGCCGACTTGGACCGCCGCCGCATCCCGGTGCGGCTCATCACCGGCGACCACCCGCTGACGGCCACCGCGATCGCCCGGGAGCTGGGCCTGGAGGTCACCAACGATCAGGTGATCAGCGGCGCGGAGTGGGATGCGTTGTCGCGCAAGGGCCAGGAGCGTGCGGTGGCCGAGCGGGTGCTGTTCGCCCGGATGTCACCGGAGAACAAGGTGCAGATCGTGCAGACCCTGGAACGCACCGGCAAGGTGTCGGCGATGGTCGGCGACGGCGCCAACGACGCCGCGGCCATCCGGGCCGCCACCGTGGGGATCGCGGTGGTCGCACACGGCAGCGACGCGGCCAGCACCGCCGCCGACGTGGTGCTGCTCGACGGGCGGATCCATACCCTGCTCGACGCCTTGGACGAGGGCCGCGAGCTGTGGCAGCGGGTGCAGGCGGCGGTGGCGGTGCTGTTGGGCGGCAACGCCGGCGAGGTGGCGTTCGCGATCATCGGCAGCGCACTCACCGGGCGCTCACCGCTGAACGCCCGCCAGCTGCTGCTGGTGAACATGCTGACCGACGCGCTGCCGGCCACCGCGCTGGCGGTCAGTTCGCTCAACGAGGCAGCTACCAACGGCGGGCACGGCCCCGACGAGCGCGCGCTGTGGCGCACGGTGGCCGTCCGCGGGGTGACGACCGCATCGGCCGCGGTGGGCGCCTGGGCGCTGGCATCGGTGACCGGCCGTCAACAGCGTGCCTCCACAGTGGCATTGGTGTCGCTGGTCGCCACCCAGCTGGGCCAGACCCTGCTCGACTCGCACGACCCGCTGGTGGTGGCGACCGCCGTCGGCTCGCTTGGCGCGATGGGAACGCTGATCACCATTCCCGGCGTCAGTCAGCTGCTGGGCTGCACGCCGCTGGGCCCGCTGGGCTGGGCCCAGGCGCTGGGTACGGCGGCGGTGGCCACCGTCGGTGCCGCCGTGGTGCCCAGGCTGCTGTCCGGTGTGCAGGACGCCGCGGACAAGCCCACCCAGTTCATGGTCCCGGGCCCGCGCCGGCCCGACGGCACCCCGATGGCCGACGGCCACCCCACGCCGCACCTGCGGCTTGTGCACAATGGGGACACCGGCTCTCGTCGCGGAACGGCCGCGGCCCGATCATCCGGCGACCCGTCGCCACCAGGAGGCTCATGATGGCGGACAAGCCGCGGCGCACCACCTCTCAGCGGGAAGCGGTGGCCCACATCCGCGACGCCGAGGGTTTCGCCGTCGAGTTACCCCTGGTGGGCAAGGTGACGGTGCCGCGTCCCGAGCAGCTGGCCTACTACGGGGGGCTGGCGCTGCTGGCGGCGTTCGAGATCATCGACTGGCCGGTCGCCGTTGCGGTGGCTGCCGGCCACATTCTGGCCAACAACCACCGCAGCGAGGTACTCGAGCAACTCGGCGAGGCCCTAGAAGACGTCTAGCAGACGTCGGGCCGCCTCCTCAGTTGTCGACGCTGAGCACCCCGACCCGCCACAGGAGTGCATACATCTGGTGCAGGGGACCGCTGAGCAGCCGGGTGGTCATGTCGACGACGGGGTCCGAGGCAGGCGCGCCCCGTCGGGGGTCCTGCTTCTTCGCCGTGCTGGCGGCACGCGGGGCCGGCGCCGGGATGTCGGTGTAAGCGATTGCAACCATGATGGCCTCCTAGTCGCGTAACGGCGCTACGCGCCCAGCGGGGAGTCCAGGGGTATGGCTCAGCTGGAGGCAGTGCGCGACCGTTCGGATGGGGACGGAACTGACGTCAGATATCGGCTCGGACTATCGCCGGAACTCATTCGTCCCTCACCTCCTCTCGGTCGCGGGCACGCGTGAGCGTGCCGGTTTCACCGCATGCTTCGGAGGCAGCTCCGACGACTGTCGGAAGACCGCACCCCTCTCGTCAGAGCTTCGGCACTGCACGGCGTGTCCTGCCCGCGTTACTGACGCGGTAGGAAGCCACTTGGGCTCAACCCTTAAGCCGGGAGGAGCTGTCCTGACCCGGGGCGTCTTTCGACGTTCGGGGTCAGTGGCCTGTATCCGTGCAGACGCCTCACCTAACGAGGTGCTTGCGTGCTCCATAGTGCATGACGGGCAGGCCGCGGTCAACTCCGCGCTTTCCGGGCGTGTCGGGGGCACCTGACGTGCCCGAATGCCCCGACTCGGGGATCCGAGGCGTTGTCACACCAGTCACTTGGGTAACAGCAATCAGCCCTGGCGGTCGCTGTCGGACAGGCGTACCGGCTCACCGGCGTAGCGCCCCGGCGACACCCAGGAGGTCAGCGCGCCGAGCACCATCATCACCGCGGCGGCGGCGAACACCACCGCCAACCCGGTGTGGAACGGCCCGGAGATCAGCTGCGGAAAGAAGGTGTGTCCGGTCAGCGCCTGAGCATCGACCCCGGGCTGGTGCAGTGCTCCGGAGGGCGCCAGCAGTTCGGCGATCGGGTTGTAGCCCAGGAACGCCGCGAACAAGCTGCCCACCGGCGGCGTCCCGGCCACCTGATCGGCCACCGCGGCCGACACCCCCTGCTCCTGCAGCCCGGTGCCCATCGCGGCCGGCAGGGTGTTGGCCAGGCCGATCACCATCAGCGAGAAGAAGACGCCGATCGACAGCGAGGTGCCGGCGTTGAAGAAGGTGGCTCGCACGCCCGACGCCGCCCCGCGCTGGTCGGCCGGAACGCTCGACATGACCACGGCGCTGTTGGGCGCGGTGAAGATCCCGCCGCCCAGCCCGTTGAGGAACACCAGCGCCGCGAACACCCGGTAGTCGAAATCGACCGGGAGCAGCACCAGCGCGACGAACGTCGCGGCCATCAGTGCCATGCCGCCGACAGCGAACGGCCGGGCGCCGTGCCGGTCCGACAACGATCCGGCCACCGGCCCGGCCAGCAGAAAGCCGGCCGTCATCGGCAGCAGGTAGATCCCCGACCACAGTGGGGTGGATTCGAAGCTGTACCCGTGCAACGGCAACCAGATGCCCTGTAGCCAGATGATCAGCATGAACTGCAGGCCGCCACGCCCGATCGCCGACATCAGGCCCGCCACGTTGGCCATGCCGAACGCCGGGATCAGGAACAGCCGCACATCGAGCAGCGGCGCGGCCACCCGCAGTTCGATGACACAGAAGAGCACGAGCAGCGCCACCCCGAGAGCCAGCGAGCCCAGCACCGCCGGGCTGGCCCAGCTGGTCGGCGAATTGCCGTGCGGCTGAATGCTGTAGGTGATCGCGGTCAGCAGCAAGGTCAGGCCCAGCGCCAGTGTCACGGTGCCGGCCCAGTCCAGCTTGGCCGGTGCCCGCTCACCGAGTTCGTGTAGTGAGCGCACCGACCAGAGGGTGCCCAGCACCCCGATCGGCACCCCCACCCAGAACACCGCCCGCCAATCCCATTCCGAGAGCAACCCGCCGATCAGCAGGCCGACGAAGGACCCCGCGACCGCCGCCACCTGGTTGACGCCCAACGCCATGCCGCGCTGATTGGCCGGGAAGGCATCGGTGAGGATCGCCGACGACGAGGCGAACAGCATCGCCCCGCCGACCCCTTGCACCACGCGCCAGGCGATCAGCCATTGGGCGCCGGCGGCGTGGTCGAACGGGTCGATCGACAGCGCGATCGCCGCGATCGTGAACACCACGAAGCCCCAGTTGTAGATGCGCACCCGGCCGAACATGTCGCCGAGCCGGCCGAAGAACACCACCAGCACCGCCGACACCAGCAGGTAGCCCATCAGCATCCACAGCAAGTAGCTGACGTTCGCCGGGTCCAGGGGGTTCAGGCCGATGCCACGGAAGATCGCCGGCAACGAGATCAGCACGATCGAGCCGTTGATGGTGGCCAGCAGCACGCCCAGCGTGGTGTTGGACAGCGCGATCCACTTGTAGCGCGGGTGGTGGCGGTCGTAGCGCAACCGGCGGGCGGTGGTGGCGACCGCGCCGGGATCGACATTTGCCCGGTCGATCTGCGCCGTCATCGATTCACCCGCATCTTCTCTAAGCCAAGGCACATATATTAGCTATGCAAAGGATCGGATGCCTAATCTGCGGCGCTCGCAGCCATGTCAGCGCCTTACATCGGCTGCCGCGCTGCGATAGCGTGGCAGTGCAGTCTGGCAGTGACAGAAATCCACACCGCGGGAGCGCAACCAGTGCGCTGAGAGGACGGCCGGGGCCGTCGACCGTACGAACCTGACCGGGTAATGCCGGCAAGGGAGAGGAAGAAACATGACCGACGTCTCAGATGTCCGAGTAGACCCGCAGGTGACCACCGGGCCCATCCCCTACAGCGAGAAGGCCTACCGCGAGATCGAAGCCCCCGGTGGCGCGGTCATGAAGGTGCCGTTCCGGCGGATCAACCTGACCAACGGTGAGCACTTCGACGTCTACGACACCTCCGGCCCCTACACCGACGCCCACGCCGACCTTGACCTGCACCGCGGCCTGCCGCCGCGGCCGGGCGTGGTGACCGATCGAGGTACCCAGTTGCAGCGCGCCCAGGCCGGTGAGATCACCGCCGAGATGGCATTCATCGCCGCCCGCGAAGGAGTACCGGCAGAGCTGGTCCGCGACGAGGTCGCCCGCGGGCGGGCGGTGATCCCGGCCAACCACAACCACCCCGAACTGGAGCCGATGATCATCGGCAAGGCCTTCAAGGTGAAGATCAACGCCAACATCGGCAACTCCGCGGTGACCAGCTCGATCGCCGAAGAAGTGGACAAGATGGTGTGGGCCACCCGCTGGGGCGCGGACAACATCATGGACCTGTCCACCGGCAAAGACATCCACGAGACCAGGGAGTGGATCCTGCGCAACTCCCCGGTTCCGGTCGGCACCGTGCCGATCTACCAGGCGCTGGAGAAGGTCAACGGCGACCCGACCAAGCTGACCTGGGAGCTGTACCGCGACACCGTGATCGAGCAGTGCGAGCAGGGTGTGGATTACATGACCGTGCACGCCGGGGTGCTGTTGCGGTATGTGCCGCTGACCGCCAAGCGAGTCACCGGCATCGTGTCACGCGGCGGCTCGATCATGGCGGCGTGGTGCCTGTCGCGGCACCAGGAATCCTTCCTCTACACCAACTTCGAGGAACTGGCCGACATCCTGGCCAGCTATGACGTCACCTTCTCCCTCGGCGACGGGTTGCGGCCCGGTTCGATCGCCGACGCCAACGACGAAGCCCAGTTCGCCGAACTTCGCACCCTGGGCGAGCTGACCAAGATCGCCAAATCCCGTGGCGCCCAAGTGATGATCGAAGGACCCGGCCACGTCCCGATGCACAAGATCGTCGAGAACGTGCGCTTGGAAGAGGAACTGTGCGACGAGGCGCCGTTCTACACCCTCGGACCGCTGGCCACCGACATCGCGCCGGCCTACGACCACATCACCTCGGCGATCGGCGCGGCCATCATCGCCCAGGCCGGCACCGCGATGCTGTGCTATGTGACTCCCAAGGAGCACCTGGGCCTGCCGGACCGCAAGGACGTCAAGGACGGGGTGATCGCCTACAAGATCGCCGCACACGCCGCCGACCTGGCCAAGGGGCACCCACACGCACAGGATCGCGACAACGCACTGTCCAAGGCGCGCTTCGAGTTCCGCTGGTATGACCAGTTCGCACTCTCCCTGGACCCGGACACCGCGCGGGAGTACCACGACGAGACACTGCCCGCCGAGCCCGCCAAGTCCGCGCACTTCTGCTCGATGTGCGGGCCAAAGTTCTGCTCGATGCGGATCAGCCAGGACGTGCGCGACTACGCCACCGAGCACGGGTTACAGACCCAGGAGGACATCGACGCCGCGATCCAGCAGGGCATGGACGAGAAGTCCGCCGAGTTCGCCGAACACGGCAACCGGGTGTATCTCCCCATCTCCACCTAGTGGGGTTCCTGCCGCTGGCCCCGCCCGGCTCGACCCCGGCGCGGGTGCTCACCATCGCCGGGTCGGATTCCGGCGGCGGCGCGGGCATCCAGGCCGACATGCGCACCTGCGCGCTGCTCGGCGTGCATGCCTGTGTCGCGGTCACGGCGGTGACGGTGCAGAACACCACCGGCGTCAAGAGCTTTCACGAGGTGCCCACCGACACCGTCGCCGCCCAGATCACCGCGGTGGTACCCGACATCGGGGTCCAGGCCGCCAAGACCGGGATGCTGGCGTCGGCGCGGATCATCACCACGGTTGCCGCGACGTGGCAAGAACTCGCGCTGTCCGTTCCGCTCGTGGTCGATCCGGTGTCGGCGTCCATGCACGGTGATGCCCTGCTGGCGGCCTCAGCCCTGGATGCGCTGCGCGACAACTTGTTTCCGCTGGCCACCCTGGTGACACCCAACCTGCACGAGGTTCGGCTGCTGGTCGGCATCGACGTGGTGGACGCCGAATCGCAACGGGCGGCCGCCCGGGCGCTGCACCGTCTGGGGCCACGGTGGGCGCTGGTCAAGGGCGGGCATTTGCCGTCGGCCCAGCACAGTCCCGATCTGCTGTTCGACGGCAACGATTTTCTGGAGTTCCCCGGGCCGCGGGTGGCCACCACCGACGACCACGGTGCCGGTGACACGCTGGCCGCGGCGACCGTGTGCGCGCTGGCGCACGGGTTTCCCGTGCCCGACGCGGTGGACTTCGCCAAACGCTGGGTGACCGAGTGCCTGCGTGCCGCTTATCCGCTGGGCCACGGGCACGGCCCCGTCTCGCCGCTGTTCCGGTTAGCACGGGGCGTCTCGTGAGCCTGGCGGACATAGCCGGTATCGCTCACCGCCCAGACGGCACCCCCGCCGGAGTGGTGGTGCTGACGCACGGCGCCGGCGGCAACCGGGATTCGCTTATGCTGCAATGGCTTTGCGACGAGTGGGCCCGGCGCGGCTTTCTGGCGATCCGCTACGACCTACCGTTTCGCCGGCGCCGCCCGAAGGGTCCACCGTCGGGATCGGGTGCCGGGGACCGGGAGGGCATCACCGAGGCCATCGAGTACGCGCGCGGGCTGTCCGGCGGTCCGCTGATCGCCGGCGGGCACTCCTACGGTGGCCGGCAGACCTCGATGGTGGTGGCGGCCAGCGGTGCACCGGTGGACCTGCTGGCGCTGTTCTCCTACCCGCTGCACCCGCCGGGCAAGCCGGAGCGCGCCCGCACCGAACACCTGCCCGACATCGGCGTGCCCACGGTGTTCACCCACGGCAGCTCGGATCCCTTCGGCACGACCGCCGAAATTCACGCCGCCGCCGCGTTGATCCCGGCCCCGCACCGGGTCGTCGAGATCACCGGCGCCCGCCACGACCTGGCCTCCAAGACACTGGACGTGCCGGCGCTGGCGGTCGACGCCGCACTGCGACTGCTGGGCCGAGACCCGTCGGTGAGCTTCGCTGGTTACCGGTGAGTCAGGTACCGTAATTTTCATGAGTACGGAGCGCTTCGACGTCGTCATCGTGGGTGCCGGCTTCGGCGGGATGGGTGCGGCGATAGAGCTCAAGAAGCTCGGCTACGACAACATCGTCCTGCTGGAGCGCGAGGACGATCTGGGCGGAACATGGCACGTCAACCGCTACCCGGGACTGGCCGTCGACATCCCCTCGACCACCTACTCCTACTGGTTCGAGCCCAATCCGCACTGGACCCGGCTGTTCGCCACCGGTTCGGAACTCAAGCGCTACGCCGAGCACGTCGCAGACAAGTACGACGTGCGCCGCCACATGCGCTTCCGCACCACCGTCGAGGGCGCCCGCTGGGACGAGGAGGCCCAGCTCTGGCAGGTGAGCCTGGCCGACGGTGCGACCCTCGGCGCCCGCTACCTGATCACCGCGACCGGGTTCTTGTCCCAGCCGCACACCCCGGACATCCCGGGCATCGCCGGTTTCGAGGGCAAGGTGGTGCACACCACCGCCTGGGACGACAGCTACGACTTCACGGGCCGGCGGGTCGGCCTGATCGGTACCGGCGCCACCGCGGTGCAGCTGATCCCGGAACTGGCCAAGACCGTCGCCGACCTCACGGTGTATCAGCGCACGCCGATCTGGGTCGCCCCCAAACTCGACTTCAACATCTCACCGTTCGTGCAGCGGATATTTGCCCGGGTACCGCTGACCCAGCGGGCGGTGCGCTGGGTCACCGACAGCATGCTGGGGTTCATGACGTTCGTCGGGGTGCTCAACTTCCCCTACTTCCGCAGGCTTTCGGTCGGCGCGATGGACCTCTGCAAGATCCACCGGTTCGTGCAGATCCGGGACAAGGAGCTGCGGGCCAAACTCACCCCCAACTACGACATCGGCTGCAAACGGCCGAGCTGGTCCAACGACTACTACCGCAGCTTCACCAAGCCGAACGTGCACCTGGAGACCGCCGGCATCGAGCGGATCGAACCGGACGGCATCGTCGGCTGCGACGGGCGCAAGACCGAGATCGACACCCTGGTGCTGGCCACCGGATTCGATCTGTGGGAGGCCAACTTCCCGGCGATCGAGATCGTCGGACGTGACGGGCGCAATCTGGGTAAGTGGTGGCGGGAGAATCGGTTCCAGGCCTATCAGGGCGTGTCGATTCCGGCCTTCCCGAATTTCTTGAGCCTGGCCAGCCCATACGCGTTCTGCGGCCTGTCGTTCTTCAACACGATGGAGTACCAGATGCGCCACATGGGCCGCTTGTTCGGCGAAGTGCAGCGCCGCGGTGCGACGACGTTCGAGGTCACCGAGGCCGCCAACGCCCGCTTCCTCGACGAGATGACCAAGCGGCTGGACTCCTCGGTGTTCTACAGCGGTGACTGCGCGACGTCGCGGTCCTACTACTTCAACCCCGCCGGTGAGGCCTCGCTGCTGCGGCCGACCACCGTCCGCAACGCGGTACGCGACGGCGCACGGTTTCCCCTTGAGGACTACCAGATCGCCTGAGCCGTGGGATGAATCGGCGTCAGGGCTGAGCCGGGCCGAACACGATGGACTCCATCAGTCTGCGCAGGCTTGCCTGCGCGTAGCCCGGCCCGCCGGGGGCGGACTCCTCGCCGTACTTCGCTTTGCGCTCCCGTGCCACCCGGCCCAGGTCGTCCACCAGCACCGCCAACACGTGCACCAGGAACCTGGCGTGGTCGCTGTCCAGCCCCGGCCGCACCATGATCAGCGGCTTGGCCCAGGTGTCCATGAATGCGCGCTCGGAATCCCGGAGCAGCTCCCGCTCCGCCGAGGCGAGATTCACTCGCTCGGTGTCGTAGACGGCCGCCAGTTCCGGGTTGGCGAACACGGTGGCCACGTATGCCTCGACCAAGCGAGCCAACGCCTCCCGGGGGTCGGCGAAGACACTCGCGATAGCCGACATCTCCCCGGCGGTCCGGTCCATGGCACGCTGCAGACCCGTCGTCAAGATGTCGGCCTTGCTGGAGAAGTACCGGTAGACCCCGGAGGCGGGGACACCGACGGCGTCGGCGATCTCGGTGACGCTGGTCTCGGCATACCCCTGCTTGCCGAACAGCAGGATCGCCGCGTGCAGCAGGGTCTCATACGGTCCGGCGTCGGGCGTGAAAATGCGCCATACCGTCAGTCGATTGACCCCGACGTCTCCGGGTTGGGGCAGTTGGGTGTCCACCAACGCGCGCGCGGACTCGATGAGCATCGGCCGGATTTCCTCGTCGGGCAGCGCAAGCCGGTGACCCAGGATGCTGCCGGCGACACTGAGCAGGCTTGCCGACAGGGTCCAGCGTTCTACGGAGTTCAGCTCCGGGCGCAGCGCGCCGAGCGGACGTTGAATGCGCCGATTGACCGTGGACATCTGCGCCATCAGCTTGGCCTGGTCGTCGGGCTGTAGGTAGCGGCCCTGCCAGCGGTACAAACCGCCGGTCGCGCGGTTGAGGAGCGCCGTCTCGAGGAGCGCCTCGACTATCCGGTCCAGTACCGCCGCGGGGTCTCGCTCCAGTTCGACGTCGGAGACGTCGTCGACGAAAGCCGTGCAGTCGAGTAGCTGCTGGCCGAACGCACCGACGACGACGGCAAACATGTGGTATTTGCTGGGATAATGCCGGTACAGCGCGGGCGCCGATATCCCGACTCTGCTGGCGATCGCCTCCATGCTGGTTGCGTGGTAGCCGTGCGCACTGAAGGCTTCCGCCGCCGCCCGGGTGATCTGTGCTTTGCGATCCTTGGGGCGCCGCCTGATGTGGGGACCCGCCCGTCCGGCCGGGTCGTTCGTGGCACCAAGCGTGATAACCACCCCTCATCACTCCCGACGGCTCTGTCGTTGCAGAGCATTATTAACACACCCTGGTCAACAACGCAGGGCAAGGCACCTTGCTTCGGTCCTGCCTGGCCGTGACAGCTACGGGGCCAACGGTACCCGGTGGCGCGCGTCGCGGAGTGGAACCCCGTTGGGGCCGCCGATGGACTGCGCGTAGGTCGCCACTGCGAACGCCACCGCAGAACCGGTGAGCGCCAGCGCATGCCGATTGGTCTTGGCGATGGTGTCGCCGGGGCCGTGATAATTCGGGTCGAACGCGGCCCCGGGTTTGCCGCCCCACAGCCGCGCCTGCGCGGTGGTCTTGAGCTGGGAGGCCCCGGTGGTGATGCCGCCGACTGGAACCCCGGCCACCAGGAACGGGCTGTAGTCGGTGTCGCTGCTCAACGGCATGTCGGCGGGCCGCACCCCGACCAAGTTCAGGTAGCCGGCGAGGGTTCGTTCCACACCGGCGGACCCGGCGGGGACGTCGCCCGGGGCGATGTCACGGCTCGGCAGCGCGGACTGGTCACCGTCGTAGGTGAAGAAACCGGGGTTCGGGGAGGCGAGCATGTCGAAGTCGAGGTAGACCGCGATGTCGTTGAGCTGGTCGCGGTCCAGTCCGAAGACGTAGTCGGTGGAGCCGCCGAGCTGTTGTTCCTCGGCCGCCCAGAACGCGAACCGCACCGCGTTGGCCGCCGAGGGCGCCGGTCCCAGCTGCAGGGCGGTCTCCAGCACCGCGGCCACCCCGGAACCGTTGTCGTTGATTCCCGGACTGCCGGGTGCGCTGTCCAGGTGCGCACCGACCATCACGACGTCATGCTCGGAGCCGGTTTTGGTCTGCGCCAGTATGTTTTTGGAGGTGACCTTGACGGTGACGGCGTCCAGCACGAGCCGCACCTTGCCCGTGGTGCGGCGTAGCGCGCGGTCCCCGTCGCGACCAGTCACCGCCACCGGCATGGTGAGCTGATCGTAGTAGTCCGTGGGGAACAGCCCGGCGGGAGCGCCGTTGCGGCTGGGCAGGCTGACCACGATCAGTGCGGCGGCACCGCGTTCGGCGGCCACGTTCTGCTTGACCACCACCGAACAGCCGGCGTCGCTGACCACGGCGATACCGCCGCGGGGCACCGTGGCCGGATAGTCGGCCGCCGCACAACCGGTCGACCGGGTCGGGCGGATCACCGGCCCGGTTACTCCCCCGACCGGTGTGCGCACCAGCAGCGATGCCTGGTCGACGGCGTAGCCGATTCCTCCCACCGTCAGGGTCGGCTTGCCTGGCGAGGTGGTGTCCAGCCTGGTGATCTCCGGCGTCTGCACGTCAAAGCCCTTGTCCCGCAGGGCATTGGCCACATAGTCCGCGCCGGCGTCGAAGCCGGGCGTGCCGTCGGCCCGGTCATGGTGGTGCGCGTCGGCGATCTCCTGCAATCGCTGCAGGTGCGCCAGCATCGCGTCGACTTTGACCTGACCGGCGAGCCGGTTCGACAACGGCGGCGAGACGGGCTCCGGCGAGCAGCCCGCCAACAGGGCGGTTGCGACCAGTAGGGCGCCCGCCGGGCGGATCACGGGGTGGTGACGAGGTGGCGGGTGCGGTCGTCCCGAACCGGAACCCCGTTGCGGCCGCTGAGATCCTGGGCGTAGATCCCGACGGCGTAGGGGACGCCGCGGCCGTTGAGGGCCAGTTCGTCGCGGTCGATGTTGTCGATGGTGTCGCCCTTCTGGTGGTAGTTCGGGTCGAACGGCTCATCGGCGGCGCCGCCCCACAACTTGGCCTCCTCGGCCGACTTCTTCACCTCGGCACCGGAGAACAGCCCGCCGGACGGGATGCCGGCCTGGGTGAATCCGTCGTAGTCGGAGCGACCGTCGAATGAGGTGTCACGCGGTTCCTTGCCGGCGGACTTCAGGTAGGCCACCAGGGTGCGCTCGATGCCGGCCGAGCCTTCCGGCACCACCGGCTGTCCGCGTTTGTCGGGGTCCAGTGACTGGTCGCCGTCGTAGGTGAAGTAGCCGGGGTTGGGTGAGCCGAGCATGTCGAAGTTCAGATACAGCGCGATGTTCTTGAGCTGCTCGACGTCGAGCGACTCGATGTACTTCCTCGATCCGATCAGGCCGAGTTCTTCGGCGCCCCAGAACCCGAACCGCACCGCATTGTGCACATCAGGCGAATCACCCAATTGCAGAGCGGTTTCCAGCACCGCGGCCACCCCGGAGCCGTTGTCGTTGATGCCGGGCCCCTCGGGGACGCTGTCCAGGTGGGCGCCGAGCATCACCACGTTCTCGGTCGAACCCGTCTTGGTCTGGGCGATCACGTTGCGCGCCGGAATCTCATCGGTGTGCGCATCGAGTTTGACGGTCATCGCGCCGTGCCCGCCGCGCAGCATCGCGCCGTCGGCCTTGGTCACACTCACCACCGGGATCTTGACCTCGGTGGCCTCGCCCAGCGTGCCGCCCATCTTCTCCTCGTCGACGCTGTCGGCGACCACCAGTGCCACCGCGCCCTTCTCGACGGCGACGGCCATCTTCTCCTTGAACGGGCAGGTTCCGCGATCCACCAGTACGACGGCATCCTTGACCGTCAGGCCGTCGTAGTCCTCCGCGCTGCAGCCCGGGCTGTCGTCGGCCGGCGCGGCCACCAGCGGCCCGGTGACGCCGTCCGGGGGCGTTCCGAGGCTGTACTGCAGGGCCCGAGCCTCCACGGTCTTGTCGCCGAGTTGCACCGAGCCCTTTTCGGCCTTGAACACCCGGGCGATGAATTCGGGGGTCTGGACGTCGAAACCGTGCTCGCGCAACGTGTTGGCCACGTAGTCGACGCTGGCGTCATACCCCGGGGTGCCGACGGCGCGGGTGTCGTTGTTGGCGTTGGCGATGTCCTGCAGTTTCTGCAGGTGCGTCATCATCGCGTCGATGGTGACCTTGTCGCTCAATGTGTTGGCGAACTCCGCTGCCGCGGCGGCGTCCGGTGCCTTCTCAATGGTGCTGCGCGGCGTGCTGCTGCACCCACCGGTGAACAGCACAGCGACCAGCACGGCACCAAGGACGGGCATCAGTTTCTTCTGGTAATCCACCGCGTCCACGTTAGTGGGTGGGCGGCGCGACGCGCGCCAGGCACGGCTGGGTGCCGCCGCTGATTGCACCGAATACAGCAGCCCCGCACGGCCATGCCGTGCGGGGCTGCTGCGTGCTGCGATTCCTTAAGGCGCGGGCTGGGCGCCGGCGCCACCGGTACCGCCGGCGCCGCCCGCGGCTCCCGTGGCGGCGTCACCCGCCGCCCCGGCATCGCCGGTTGTGGCCCCGGACGCACCGCCCTGGCCCCCACCACCGCCGGCACCCCCGTTGCCGCCCGCGGTGGTTTCACTGTTTCCGCCGTCGCCTCCGGCCCCGCCGGTACCACCGGGTCCGGCGTCGCTGGATCCGCCGGCCCCACCGCTACCACCGGCTCCACCGGTCGCGGCGGCCACATTGCCGTTCGTACCTCCGGCGATACCGCCGCTACCGCCGGCTCCGCCGGTGCCACCGGTGCCGGCACCGATGGCGTCACCGCCGGCGCCGCCATCACCGCCGGCGCCCGGAAGGGCACCACTGCCGGTGATTCCCGTGGCGCCGGTACCCCCGGGCCCGTTGACCGTCGCGGTGTTGCCGTTGCCGCCGTTGCCGCCGGCACCGCCGTCACCGGGGTTGAAACCGGCGCCGCCGGCGCCACCGGTGCCGCCGCTGCCGGCCGAGCCCGCGACATCGACCAGGCCATTGTTGTAGTCGGTCGGTGTCGCGGTGAACCCGTCGCCACCGTTACCGCCGGCACCACCGTCGGCGCCGTCACCCACATGACCGTTCACACCGCCGGCACCGCCGGCACCACCGGCACCACCGGCACCACCGTTGCCGCCCACTTGAGCATGCTGGGAGTAGGCATGCCCGGCATCGTTGTGCTGGGCAGCACCAGCGACCCCACCGCTGCCGCCCGCGCCACCCTGGCCGCCATTGCCACCAATACCGTCGGCCGCGGTAGCGGTACCACCGGCGCCACCGGCGCCGCCGATACCGCCGGCGCCGCCGTTGCTGCCATTGAGATTCAAACCCGGGCCAGTAACCGGGTCGGCGCCGATCTGCCCGGAGCCGCCGTCTCCGGCCGCGCCGCCGGCACCGCCGTTACCCGCGGTGTGGGTGCCGCCTCCGCCAGCGCCGCCGGCGCCGCCGTTACCGCCGGTGCCACCGCCGCTCACGCCGGTCACGTTGCCCATGCCGTCGCCGCCGGTTCCGCCCGTGCCGCCGTCAGCGGTCGCGCCATCGGCTCCGGTGGCACCGCCGTTGGCTGTGCCGGCCACACCGATATCGCCGCCGTTGCCTCCATTACCGCCGTTGCCCCCGTTGGGGTTGTCAACGGTGCCGTCGGCGCCGTCGCCGCCGATACCTGCCTGGCCGGCGTCGCCTCCGTTACCAGAGTTGTAGCCGTCGCCACCGACGCCGCCATTACCGCCGTTGCCGCCGTCGCCGCCGTCCATCACCGTCGTGGTGTCTCCGGCGGTGTTGCTGACTGCGGTCTGCGGGCCCGACATGCCGTTGCCACCGTTACCGCCCGCACCGGCGTTGCCTCCGTCGCCCTGGTGGCCGCCGCCGAATCCGGCGCCACCGGCGCCACCGTCGCCGCCATCGCCGCCATTACCGGCCGGCAGGATCCGCGGGGCGTTGGTCGCGACCGGACCGGACTCGATGATGTTGCCGTCGCCACCGGCGCCGCCGGCCCCACCAACACCGCCATTGCCGCCGAGCCCGTCGACGGTGCCTGCCACGGCCTTGCCACCGACGCCACCGGCGCCGCCGCTGCCGCCGGTGCCCGGCGTGGTACCCGCGGTGCCGCCGCCGAAGCCGCCGGCCCCGCCGTCACCGCCGTTTCCGGCGTGCAGGCCGGTGCCACCGGCACCGCCATCGCCGCCGTTGCCGGCCACCGCACCGTTCGGGCCGCCGGCACCGCCGGGCCAGATGTCATGGACCCACGGCGCGGCCGCGCCGCCGTCGCCGCCGTTGCCGCCGTCAGCGCCCTCGCCGAGCTGACCATCGGTGCCCTGGGCACCGCCGGCACCGCCGACACCGGCGTTGCCGCCGGCACCACCGGCACCACCATCGCCGCCGGGGCGGTAGCTGTTGGTGTTGGTGATGCCGTCGTTGCTGGTACCGCCCACACCTCCGGTGCCGCCGTTGGCGCCGGCACCAGCGTTGCCGCCGTTACCGCCGTTGCCGGTGCCGCTGAGCGCCTGGCCGCCGGCGCCGCCGTCACCGCCGTGGCCGCCGGCGCCACCGTCCTGGCCGGTGGCGTTGGCAGCGGGTGTGAGATCACCGTCGTCAGTGCTGATCGCGCCGTTGCCGCCGACACCACCGCCGGCACCGTTGCCACCGTTGCCGCCGTCGCCGGCGTTGCCCGCGAGCGTTCCGCCATTACCACCGGCACCGCCGTTACCGCCGACGCCGCCGGCTTGACCCGCCGTCGCGGCGCTGCCGGTGCTGCTCGGTGTGCCGTTAGTGCCGCCGGCACCAGCTGATCCGTCACCGCCGTTACCACCGGTGCCGCCGTTGCCGTAGGCACCACCGTTGCCGCCGATGCCTCCGTTACCACCGTCGGTGCCGGTCGCGGCACCCGAGTTCGCCGCGGCGGCATCGAAGCCGTCACCGCCGTTACCGCCATTGCCGCCAGTCGTCGCCGAGGTGCCGTCGGTGCCTGCCGCGCTGCCGCCGGCGCCGCCCTTGCCGCCGGTGCCCGGCGCGGCGCCGTTGCCGCCATTGCCACCGTCGTGGTGCGCCAAGGTTCCGGTCGCACCGTCGCCACCGTTGCCGGCCGCGCCGCCTGCGCCGCCGTTGCCGCCGATACCCAGGATCGACGAGCCGGCGCCACCGTTGCCGCCGTTGCCGCCGTTGCTGCCGTTACCACCGGCGCCGTCACCGCCGTTGGCGAACGAGCCGGCCACTCCGTTCCAGCCCGCACCACCGACACCGCCGTCGCCGCCGTTGCCCAGCGCACCCATCCCGAAGAAGTCCTGGGCCTGACCCGAAGACCCGCCATTGCCGCCGTTACCAGCCGCCAGGGTCGCCGTGGCCGCCCCGCCGGCGCCACCGTCGCCGCCGTTGCCCCACATCTCGCCGCCGTGACCGCCGTTGCCACCGTCGGCCCCCAACCCGCCGACACCACCGTCGCCACCATCACCGATACCGCCGGCGTGCCCGCCGTTGCCACCGGCCACACCCTCGACCGTGGAGGACCAACCATCACCACCGTCGCCGAACCACAGGCCGCCGTTACCGCCGTCGGGATCGGCCTGCGTGCCATCGATGCCGTTGCAGATCATCCCGCAGAAGCCCTCGGTGAACGGGGCGGTCAACTGGTTGACCACACTGTTGACCTGCGACCCGAAGTCAGAGTTGATCCAGTCCTGCAATGCCGCGTGCAGCGGCGTGTAGAACATGGTGTCCCACATCTGGGCCATGTCGGTCGCGTCCGCCGAGCCCGGCAGATCCCAACCGGACGAGGTGAACAGGCTGTCGAAATCCCCCGACAAATTGCCCCACGCAGCCGGATCGAACAGATCGGTCAATAAATCATCGAAGTCGGCATGAGCCGCCGGCGTCGCCCCCAACGGCGACAACCCCAGCGCCAAAAACGCCGCGACCGCCGAGGACGCACCCACGGCCCGCCGGCCCCAACTCCCCGTCACACCACTTCGACTAGCCATCCCCCGGACCTTTCGGATCGTCCTCAGCGCCGCACCACTTCGTTTACTGTGCCCTTAGGACGGGCACAGTAACTGACGCTGGGGCAAGTGTCTACCGACAGTGCAATAACGGCCGTTGAATAAGTCAGATGGTATGTTTCGGTGGATCAAAAGGGCGGAGACGCTGGCTGACCTGCGTTATCGTTGGCCCCAGTCGTCTAGGAAGGTCGGCCGAATGACACAGGCTCGCAGTAATGCGGAACAGCGCCGCTCCCGCATACGCCACGCGACACTGAAGGGTGGACGTCCACTGTTGGCCGTTCTCACAGCGACCGCGATGGGAATGGCGGCTCCCGCTGCCGCGGCCCAGGCCGACGTCGAGGATCTGCTGGCAGACCTGTTCGACCCGAATGCGTGGGGCAATCTGAGCGACGACTTCAACAGTCTTTTCGCCGCTCCGGGCTGGGATCTGTCCGGCGATGCGCTGATCGGGTCGGCCGCCGGCAGCGGTGTCGCGTTCGACTTCTACACGCCGCTGCACACAGCCCTGCAGAACTGGATCACCTCCGACTTCGGTGAACAGGCCATCGCCCCGATCAACCAGATGTTCGCGCCGCTCTATCCCGACACGTGCGGGTTGATCTGCAACGGGGCGGACGGCACCGAGGCCGATCCCGACGGCGGCAACGGCGGAGTGTGGTTCGGCGACGGCGGCGACGGCTGGACCTCGACCGTGGCCGGCACGGCCGGTGGGGACGGCGGGCACGCCGGCCTGTTCGGCGACGGCGGCGACGGCGGCGACGGCGGGGCGGGCGGCCATGGAGGCGCCGGAGGCAACGGCGGGACGATGTTCGGCAACGGCGGTGACGGCGGTGACGGCGGCAACGGCTCGGCAGCAGCAGAGGGCTCGTTGATCGGCGGGGCCGGCGGCGCAGGCGGCATCGGCGGCGACGGCGGCGACGGCGGCGACGGCGGTCAGTTGTTCGGCGGCGGCGGCCACGGCGGCCACGGCGGCCACGGAGGGGCGGCCACCGGGACCGGCAGCACCGGCGGAGCCGGTGGCGACGGGGGCAATGGCGGTCGGGTCGGCGGCAGTGGCGATCCGGCCGGTGGCGGTCACGGCGGTGTGGGCGGCGACGGCGGCGCGGCCACCGGGACCGCCAGCACCGGCGGAGCCGGTGGCGACGGCGGAACCGGCGGCGGCGGTACCAGCGTCGTTCTCGGGATCCTCGGCGGCAACGGCGGTACCGGCGGCGACGGCGGGGCCGGTGGCGCGGCTGCCGGCATCGGTGGGATCGGCGGGACGGGCGGCCACGGCGGCGGCGGCGGCCACGGCGTGGGCTTCGGGGGCGACGGCGGCGCGGGCGGTAACGGCGGCGATGGCGGCGACGGGAGCGACGGGGCCACCGGTGGTCTCGGCGGCCCGGCCGGCAACGCCGGACCCGGCACCGTGCACGGCAGCGCGGGCACTCCCGGCAAACCGGGCGCTCCCGGCGCCTCGTCTTAATCGGCGGGCGAGATTCCCGGCCCGGCCAGTCGCGCCGTCACCATCTCGGCGACCGCCGCCATTCCGGCGGCATTGGGGTGAAACGGCCACGGCCGCCACGGCAACGGCAGGCCCGCGCCCACCGTCCACGGAGCCGCTGACCAGGGGTGGTGCTCACGGCTGGCCTGTCCGGCGCACACGATCTCGGCGCCGGTGGCGGCCGCGGCCGCGGCGGTGTGCTGTTCCAATTCGCCGGCGACGTGGCGGGCCAACTCGACGACGGGCTCGGGCAGGCGTCCCGCCCGGATCCCGGCCGGTGGCAACAGGGTCAGGTAGTCGATGAAGAGCACCCGCGCGCGGGGGGCCCGGTCACGAACCGCGGTGCCGACCGCCCGCAGCGCGGCTTCGACCTCGTCGAGGTCCCGCTGGCGCTGGCGACGGTCGAAGAGTGCACCGACCGGCGGCAGCAGCCGGGCGGGCCGGGGCAGCAGCGCCGCCGCCATCAGCAGCGGCACGTAGCCGACGTCGTTGCCGCCGATCGTGATGGTCACCAGGGTTTCCGAGCCGTCGAGCGCCTCGATCTGGGGCGGTGCACCGTGCTGGCGTTCGGTCAGCAGATGCGCTGTCGTCGCGCCGGAGAACGTCACGTCGACCAGATCGAGGTTCAGCGCATTCGCGACCAGGTGGGGGTAGTTGCGCTGCGAACGTCCCGCCGCCCGCGGCGCGCCGGCGACGCCCGGCCGGATGCCCGGACCGGCCGCCATGGAACTGCCCAGCGCGACATAGCGGCTCATGCGACTCTCGGAAGCCCGCTCACGGGGCCGGGCTGGATGCCTGCGCCCAGAACCGCTTCGGGATACGCCCGGCCCGGCGCGCCAGGTATCCGGCGGTGACGGCACCTGCCATCGCCGCGGCCA
The DNA here is from genome assembly GCF_010727125.1 of Mycolicibacter terrae. Taxonomy (NCBI): domain Bacteria; kingdom Bacillati; phylum Actinomycetota; class Actinomycetes; order Mycobacteriales; family Mycobacteriaceae; genus Mycobacterium; species Mycobacterium terrae. Next base: position 3,854,144 of record NZ_AP022564.1, read on the forward strand.
TGGCCGGCGGGTCGGCCGCCCGGGTGACCGCGCTGGCCAACAGCACCGCGTCGCAACCCAACTCCATGGCCAGCGCGGCATCGCTGGCGGTCCCGATCCCGGCGTCCAGCACCACCGGCACCCCGGCCGCGGCCACGATCATCTCGATGCTGTGCGGGTTGACGATGCCCAGTCCGGTGCCGATCGGCGAACCCAGCGGCATCACGGCAGCGCAGCCGGCGTCCTCCAGCCGGCGGGCCAGTACCGGGTCGTCATTGGTATACGGCAGGACGACGAACCCCTCGTCCACCAATTGCTCTGCGGCGCGGACTAATTCGACGGCGTCGGGCAACAGGGTGCGTTCATCGCCGATCACCTCCAGCTTGACCCACTCGGTGCCCAACGCTTCGCGCGCCAACTGCGCGGTCAGCACCGCCTCGGCGGCACTGCGGCAACCCGCGGTGTTGGGCAGCGGCGTGATCCCCAGCCGGCTCAGCAGATCCAGCATGCCGGTCCCGCCCTCGGCGTCGACGCGGCGCATCGCGACCGTGGTCAGCTCGGTACCGGAGGCCACCAGCGCCTCTTCGAGCACGGCCAGGCTCTGCGCCCCACCAGTTCCCATGATGAGCCGGGAGCTGAACTCCCGCCCGGCGATGGTCAGCTTCGCGTCATCAACCACCTTGCACCGCCGTCACCACCTCGAGCCGGGCGCCATCGGAAAGTGTGGTGGTCCACCGTGATCTCGGCAGTACCGCCTGATCCACCGCCACCGCGATGCCGCGGTCCGGGTAGCCCATCGAAACCAGCAGCGCCGCAACGGTCGTCGCTTCGGCCACTTCGACCTGTTTCTCGTTGACGTTGACGATCATTACCGCACTCCAACCGGAAGTAGTTCGGACACAACCTGTTCGGCGGTCCATGGGGCCAACAGAAAACCATTTCGGCCGTGGCCGGCGGCGACGACCGTCCGCTCGTCGAGTCGGCGCACCAGCGGCAGGTTGTCCGGCGTCATCGGCCTCAAGCCCGCTCCGCATTCGGCCAGCTCGTACTCCCCCAGCGCCGGCACCAGGGCGCAGGCGTCGTCGAGCAGATCGCGCACCCCGGAGACCACCGGGGCGGTGTCGCGGCCGTGCTCGTACTGGGTGGCCCCCACCACCACGCCGTCAGCTCGCGGCACCAGATAGACCTGCCGGCCGTGCACCCGGGCCCGAATGACCCGCTGCGGCACCGACAAACAGCCTTTTCGCCACCGAAGTCGCAGCACCTCGCCCTTGACCGGCCGGATCGCCAAGCCGGGCCACAGCGCCGGGGCGTCGATGCCGTTGGCGATCACCACCGCGTCGGCGACCACCTCGGCGAGATCATGCACGGGCCCGGCCCACGCCACCCCGAGTTCCTCGCAGGCGGCGACCAGGGCGGTGACCACCGCGCGGTTGTCGACCGCCAGCTCAGTCGGGGCCCGAAAACCGTGCCGGATCCCGGCGGCCAGCAGCGGTTCGACCTCGCGGGCCGCCGACTCCCAGACCACCGGGTGGCCCTGCGCCGAGAGCCAGTCGGCGACGGTGCGCAGGTCGGCTGCATCGGCTCGGTCGGCGGCCACCACCAGCGATTCGCGCGCCGTGACGACCTCGGCCGGCAGTCCCTCGAGGAAGTCGTGCCACAACTCCAGTGATCGCAGCCCCAGCCGCAGCTGCCGGTCCTCCCCGGGCCAGCCCTCGCTGTGCGGGGCCAACATGCCGCCGGCCACCCAGGACGCGCCGTGCTCACCGGTACGGTGCACCCGCACCGTCCACCCGGCCCGGGCGGCCTGACGCGCCACCGAAAGGCCGATGACGCCGCCGCCGATCACGGCCAGTGACCCGAGCGAGGGTCCGGGCATGTGCTGCTCCCTTCCACCCGCGTGTCAACTCACCAAGCTAGCCGCTAGCGTCGCGGTGTGCACAAACCCTCCGACCGTCGGTCCCGCCTCGCCCGCCTTGATCGAGCCCGGCTGTACCTGTGCACCGACGCCCGCCGGGAACGTGGCGATCTGGCCGCGTTCGCCGACGCCGCACTGGCCGGTGGGGTGGACATCATCCAGCTGCGCGACAAGGGTTCGCCCGGCGAGCAGCGATTCGGCCCGCTGGAGGCTCGCGACGAGTTGGCGGCGCTGGAGGCGCTGGCCGACGCCGCGGACCGGCACGGGGCGCTGCTGGCGGTCAACGACCGCGCCGACATCGCCCGCGCTGCCGGCGCCGGCGTGCTGCACCTGGGTCAGGACGACCTGCCGCTGCCGGTGGCGCGCGAGATCGTCGGCCCCGACGTGCTGATCGGCCGGTCCACCCACGACCGCGAGCAGGTCGCCGCGGCGCTGACCGAACCGGTCGACTACTTCTGCGTCGGGCCGTGCTGGCCCACCCCGACCAAACCCGGCCGGGAAGCCCCGGGCCTGGAGCTGCTGCGGTTCGCCGCGCAGCAGCGCTCCGCCAAGCCGTGGTTCGCCATCGGCGGGATCGACGCCGAGCGGCTGCCGCAGGTGCTGGAAGCCGGGGCCGACCGGGCGGTGGTGGTGCGGGCGATCACCGCCGCCGAGGATCCGCGGGCAGCAGCAGCAGCACTGCGTGCGGGGCTGACCGTCACGCCGGGGTGACCCGGCTGTCGCTTCGACTGTGCGTTTTCGTCAGCAGATCGACGATTTTTCGTCCCAAACCGCACACTCGACGTGTTTCGCCTCAGCCCGGTAGCTGCAACCCGCGCAGCGATTCCCAGCTGGCGGCGAAACCGGGGTGCAACGGCAGAGCGGACACGTCGTGCTCAGGAACCCACCGCAGCTCGGTGCTCTCCCGGTTGGGCACCACCGGGAGGAGCTCGTCGGCGTCGGCGACCACGGTGGTGTAGGTCCAGCTGGTGCCGCTGGCCGACGCGGTGACCACGGCGGCGCGAACGACGATGCGGTCGGCGGGCAGGCCGGCCTCCTCCTGCGCCTCGCGGATCGCGGCCTCCTCGGCGGTCTCGTGACTGTCGCGGGCACCGCCGGGCAGCGCCCAGGTGCCGCCCTGATGACTCCACCAGGCGCGGTGCTGCAGCAGTACGGTGCGGATGCCGTCGGGCCGGGGGGCCCGCAGCAGCAGGCCCGCCGCGCCGTGCCGGCCCCAGAAGCGGACGCCGGCGTCGGAGAACGCCCACCCATCGCCGTCACCACGCACGCCTGGAAGCGTATCGGGAGAGCAATGTCTCGGTTGTGGTTAGATCGCGCGACTATTTCGGCAACAACCGCCGCGCAGGTCGGCGCGGACGACACCTGCACTCTTAGAATCCCTTTATGATCGTTGGTGACGCGAGCAGGGACGGAGTGACGAACAGACGTGACCGTTGAGTTGGCGCATCCGTCAACCGAGCCGGCGGGGTTACGGTCGCCGACCGAATCGGCCCGACCCCGCTGGTGGTTCTTCACCACCACCCCCGGTCGAATCCTGGCCATCGGCCTCATCCTGGCCGCCCTCGGCGGCATCAGTGCGTTTGCTACCGCCACCACGATCAACAACCGGCAGAACACCCTGACCACCGTGCTCAACCACACCGAGCCGCTGGCCTACGCCGCCGGCCAGCTCTACACCACCCTGTCGGTCGCCGACGCCGCGGCGGCCACCGCGTTCATCGCCCAGGGTGAGCCCCGAGCGGTGCGGGAACGCTACGAGCAGGCCATCACCGCCGCCGCGGTGGCGGTGACCAGGGCTTCCGGCGGACTCAGCGATGAGCCGCTGCTGGCGCTGCTGGGACGGATCAACGCCGAACTGGCCGTCTACACCGGCCTGATCGAGACCGCCCGGACCAACAACCGATCGGGTGATCCGGTGGGCTCGTCGTACCTGTCGGAAGCCTCCGAGCTGATGCAGCACACGATCCTGCCCGATGCCCAGCGGCTCTATCAGGCCACCTCGGCGACGGTCGACGTCCAGACCACCGCCTCCACCCGGGTGCCGGCCCCGGTGATCCTGGTGGTGGCCACCACCGTGCTGTTCGGTGCGTTCGCGCACCGCTGGCTGGCCCGGCACACCCGGCGCCGGATCAACCCCGGGCTGGTCGCCGGTGGTTTGGCGATCCTGCTGATGGTGATCTGGGTCGGCACCGTGCTGGTGATCTCGACCGCGGGCAGCCGCGCCGCCAAGGACACCGCCGCCGAATCGCTGAAGCAGATCACCAACCTGGCGATCACCGCGCAGCAGGCCCGCGCCGACGAGACGCTGTCGCTGATCCGGCGCGGCGACGAGGAGACCCGCAAGCAGACCTTCTACCAGCGCATCGACACCATGCAGGATCAGTTGCAGGGCTACCTGAAGCGCGGCGACGCCGTCGACAAGGCCGACCTGGCCAACGCCGGGCAGCTGTTGGCCCGGTGGCGGCAGGCCAACGACCGGATGAACTCCTACATCTCCGTCGGCAACTACCGGGCCGCCACCCAGGTGGCGCTGGGCGGCAACGGGGATGACTCCACTCCCGCGTTCGACCAGCTCGACGCGGCCTTGGACAAGGCCCTGCAGCACAGCCGCAATCAACTGCGCAGCGATATCCTCAACGCCCGGCGGGTGCTGTCGGTGGCCCCCGTCGGCGGCGCGGTGCTCAGCATGGGGGCTGCGATAGCCGTCGCGCTCGGTCTGTGGCCACGACTGAACGAGTACAAATGATGACCCGCTACGGGCCCCGTCTGCTCGCCGGCGCACTCAGCGCGGTGCTGGTGCTGTCCGGGCTGACCGGGTGCGGCCACTCCGAGTTCGTGACGCCCACCGCGGTGCCGACACTGCCGCCGCCCACCCCGGCCGGGATGCAGGAGCTGGCGCCCGAGGCGCCGCGACCACCCGAACCGGGAACCGAGAACTGTGATGCCACCGCCAGCCTGCGCCCGTTCCGCACCAAGGCGGAGGCCGATGCGGCGGTGGACAAGATCCGTCATCGCGGCCGGTTGATCGTCGGACTGGACATCGGCAGCAACCTGTTCAGCTTCCGCGATCCGATCACCGGCGAGATAACCGGTTTCGACGTCGACATCGCCGGCGAGGTGGCCCGCGACATCTTCGGCACTCCGTCGCAGGTCGAGTACCGGATTCTGGCGTCGGCCGAACGCATTGCGGCGCTGCAGAAGTCCGAAGTCGATATCGTGGTCAAGACCATGAGCATCACCTGCGGCCGCCGAAAGCTGGTGAACTTCTCGACGGTGTACCTCGTCGCCAATCAGCGTCTGCTGGTGCCGCGCGACTCCTCGATCCGCCAGGCCGGCGATCTGTCGGGCAAGCGGGTCTGTGTCGCGCAGGGCACCACCTCGCTGCGCCGCATCCGGCACATCTCCCCGGCGCCGATCATCGTCTCGGTGGTGAACTGGGCCGACTGCCTGGTGGCGATGCAGCAGCGTCAGGTCGACGCCGTCAGCACCGACGACTCGATCCTGGCCGGATTGATGGCCCAAGATCCGTATCTGCATATCGTCGGGCCGAGCATGGACGAGGAGCCCTACGGTATCGGGATCAATCTGGACAACACCGGGCTGGTCCGCTTCGTCAACGGCACGTTGGAGCGCATCCGCCGCGACGGCACCTGGAACACCTTGTACCGCAAGTGGTTGACGGTGCTCGGGCCGGCGCCGGTGCCACCTACGCCGAGGTATTCGGACTGATGGCAAGCGACGATTCAGACCTCGGTGACGCCGACGGGCGGCTCGAGCCGCACGGCGAGCCCGACGACTTCGAGGGCCCGGTCACCCAGCGCGCGGACGTGCTGGCCGAATCGTCGTCGGTGCGACGTCCGATGTCGACCCAGGCGATCTTCCGCCCCCGTGAGGGTTTGACCTCGGCAGCTTCCGACGACGACGAATCCCGCGACGCGACGGTGGTGCGCACCGTCGCTCCGCGGCGGCGCCTGGGCGGCGGGCTGGTGGAGATCCCGCGGGTTCCCGAGATCAACCCGCTCGAGGCGCTGATGGCCGATCCGGTCGTCGCCGAGTCCAAGCGTTTCTGCTGGAACTGTGGCCGGCCGGTGGGACGTTCCGGTCCGGACGACTCCGAAACAAAACGAGCCACCTCGGAAGGCTGGTGCCCGCACTGCGGTAGCCCGTATTCTTTTCTGCCGCAACTCAAACCCGGAGACATGGTGGCCGGGCAGTACGAGATCAAGGGTTGTGTGGCACACGGTGGCCTGGGCTGGGTCTACCTGGCGGTCGACCACAACGTCAACGAGCGCCCGGTGGTTCTCAAAGGCCTGGTGCACTCCGGCGACGCCGAGGCGCAGGCCATCGCGATGGCCGAGCGCCAGTTCCTCGCCGAGGTGACCCACCCGTCGATCGTGAAGATCTTCAACTTCGTCCAGCACCCGGATTCCCACGGGGACCCGGTCGGCTACATCGTGATGGAGTACGTCGGCGGGCAGTCACTCAAACAGCGCCGCGGCAGCCGGCTGCCGGTAGCACAGGCCATCGCCTACATGCTGGAGATCTTGCCCGCGCTGGGCTACCTGCACTCCCTCGGCCTGGTCTACAACGACCTGAAGCCGGAGAACATCGTGCTGACCGAGGAGCAGCTGAAGCTGATCGACCTCGGCGCGGTGGCGCGCATCAACTCGTTCGGCTACCTCTACGGCACACCGGGTTACCAGGCGCCGGACATCGTCCGAACCGGACCGACCGTGGCCACCGACATCTACACGGTGGGCCGAACCCTGGCCGCGCTGACGCTGAAGCTACGCACCCGTGATGGCCGCTACGTCGAAGGCCTACCCGACGACGACCCGGTTCTGAAGAAATACGACTCCTACCGCCGGTTGCTGCGCCGCGCCATCGACCCGGATCCGCGGCGCCGGTTCACCTCCGCGGAGGAGATGTCCGCGCAGCTGATGGGGGTGCTGCGCGAGGTGGTCGCCGAGGACACCGGCATCCCGCGGCCCGGCCTGTCGACGGTGTTCACCCGGTCGCGGTCGACATTCGGCGAGCACCTGCTGGTCGCGCATACCGACGTCTACCTGGACGGGCATGTGCACTCGCAGAACCTGACCGCCCGCGAGATCGTCACCGCACTGCAGGTGCCGCTGATCGACCCGGGCGACGTCGCCGCCCCGCTGTTGACGTCGATGGAGCTGAGCGAACCGGTGCAGACGCTGGATTCGCTGCGCGCGGTGCGCAACAGCGCGCTGGAATCCGAAGGTATCGACCTGTCGGAGTCCATCGGGCTGCCGTTGATGGAGGTGCGCGCCCTGCTGGACCTGGGCAACGTCACCAAGGCCATGAGCAAGCTCGACGAACTCGCCGAGCAGGTCGGTTGGCGATGGCGGCTGGTCTGGTTCCGGGGCGTGGCCGAGTTGCTCACCGGCGACTATGAGGCGGCGCGCAAGGACTTCACCGAGGTGCTCGACATGTTCCCGGGTGAACTGGCGCCGAAGATGGCGCTGGCCGCCACCGCCGAGCTGGCCGGCACCGAAGACGAACGCGACTTCTACGAGACGGTGTGGCGCACCGATGACAGTGTGATCTCGGCCGCGTTCGGCCTGGCGCGCGCTCTTTCGGTCGAGGGCGACCGCACCGCGGCGGTCCGAACCCTTGACGAAGTGCCCGCCACCTCAAGGCATTTCACCACCGCCCGGCTGACCAGCGCGGTGACGTTGCTGTCCGGGCGGTCGACGAATGAGATCACCGAGGCCCAGATCCGCGACGCCGCCCGCCGGGTGGAGGCGCTGCCGGAGACTGAACCGCGGGTGTTGCAGATCCGGGCGCTGGTGCTGGGTGCGGCGATGGACTGGCTGACCGAGCACGAGGCCAGCACCAACCACATCCTCGGGTTCCCGTTCACCGAACACGGGCTGCGGCTGGGAGTGGAGACGGCGCTGCGGGCCCTGGCCCGGCTGGCGCCGACCCAGGCGCACCGCTACGCGCTGGTCGACATGGCCAACGCGGTGCGGCCGATGAGCACGTTCTGACGCCGGTCAGCCCAGCCGACGCAGCCGCGGCTCCAAGTCGGTCTTGAACAGTTGCAGGAAACGCCGCTGGTCGTGGCCGGGGGCGTGGAACACCAGGTGGTTCAGGCCCCACTTGACGTACTGGCCGACCTGTTCCACCGCCTGGTCGGGATCCGAGGCGACGATCCAGCGCTTGGCGATCTGCTCGATCGGGAGCGCGTCGGCCGCCTTCTCCATCTCGATCGGGTCGTCGATGGAGTGCTTCTGCTCGGCGGTCAGCGACAGCGGCGCCCAGAACCGGGTGTTGTTCAGCGCCAGGTCGGGATCCGGGTCGTAGGAGATCTTGATCTCGATCATCTTGTCGATGCCGTCGGCGTTCCGCTCGGCCGCGGCCGCGCCCTCCAGCACGGCCGGCATCAGCTTCTCGGTGTAGAGCTCCTCGCCCTTGCCTGAGGTGCAGATGAACCCGTCGCCGGCCCGCCCGGCGTACTTGGCCACCGCCGGCCCACCGGCCGCGATGTAGACCGGCACGCCGCCGTCGGGCACGTCGTAGATCGAGGCGCCCTTGAGCGTGTAGTAGTCGCCGTCGAAATCCACCCGATCGCCGCGCCACAGCTCGCGCATCAGCCGCACCGACTCGCGCAGCCGGGCGAACCGCTCCTTGAACTCGGGCCACTGCCCGGTGAAGCCGGTGGCGATCTCGTTCAGCGCCTCCCCGGTGCCCACCCCGAGGAAGACCCGCTGTGGATACAGGCAGCTCATGGTGGCGAAGGCCTGCGCGACGACGGCCGGGTTGTAGCGGAACGTCGGGGTCAGCACGGAGGTGCCCAGCTGGATCTTCTCGGTGCGTTCCCCGACGGCGGTCATCCAGGCCAGCGAAAACGGGGCGTGCCCGCCTTCGTGGCGCCAGGGCTGGAAGTGGTCGCTGACGGTGGCGCTGTCCATGCCGTGCGCCTCCGCGGCAACACCGAGCTCCACCAGTTCTCGCGGCCCGAACTGCTCCGCCGACGCCTTGTATCCGAGTTTGAGTTCCGCCATTCCACCTTTTCTACTCTCCCGCGCTCTTCCTAGACTCACGGGCATGGGTGAGAGGCTGGTCGAGGTCGTTCCGGTGAGCGAGCGGGTCCACCTGGCCCGCGGTGAGGCGGTCAACTGGCTAGTGGTCACCGATGACACCGGTGTGCTGCTGATCGACGCCGGCTACCCCGGCGACCGCACCGACGTGCTGGCCTCACTGGGCGCGTTGGGCTATCACGCCGCCGATGTGCGTGCGGTGCTGCTCACCCACGCCCACGTCGACCATTTCGGTGCCGCGATCTGGCTCGCCAAAACGTACGGGACACCGGTCTACTGCCACGCCGACGAGGTGGGACACGCCAAGCGCGAGTACCTGGAGCAGGCTTCGCCGCTGGCGGTGGCTCCGCACCTGTGGCGGCCCAGTTGGGCCCGGTGGAGCGCGCACGTCCTGCGCAACGGCGGCCTGAACCGGGAGGGCATCCCCTCCGCTCGGCCGCTGACCGGGGACATCGCGGCCGGTCTACCCGGCCAGCCGGTGGCCATCCCCACGCCGGGCCACACCCGCGGCCACTGCTCCTATCTGGTTGACGGGGTCCTGGCCAGCGGCGACGCCCTGATCACCGGGCACCCGGTGCTGGCGCGCACCGGACCGCAGCTGCTGCCGGCGCTGTTCAGCCACAGCCAGGACGACTGCATCCGCAGCCTGGCGGCACTGGCGCTGCTGGAGACCGACGTGCTGGCGCCCGGTCACGGAGACGTCTGGCGCGGCCCGATCCGGGAGGCCGCCGAGGCCGCAATCGACCGAGCGGGCAGGCCCTAAGGTCACGATCTGATAAGTGCTGATCTCGGAGTTTAAGAGCGGCCTTACCAATCCGATCCTCATTTGCGGCACACCCGGCCCGGATCGACCGGCGAGTGATCGATTTGTTGCCCCAGTGCACATTCGGCTGCGCTACGGGACACCTGTCGCCCACCGTGGTCGCGCGTACCTTGGGCTCGGGACGGGAATTGCACGCACTAACCGGGAGGAAACATCCATGTCGAAACCCCTCGACACCACCATGATTCGGCGATTCGGCCTCGGCGCCGGACTGCTGGGCGCCGCTACCACCACCGTGGTGGCCACTCTGATCGCCGCGCCCGCGGCGTCGGCGGCACCGGACTGCAGTCCGGCGTCGGTGACCAGCACCGTCGACTCGGTCACCGGTTCGGCTCGGCAGTACCTCAGCGCCCACCCGGGCGCCGATGCCGTGGTGAGCCGGGCCATCAGCTCTCCGCGGCCCCAGGCCGCAGCCGATGTGCGCAGCTACTTCACTGCGCACCCGCAGGAGTACTACGAACTGCGCGGCATCCTGGCGCCGATCGGCGAGACGCAACGGCAGTGCCAGACGACGGTGCTTCCGCCCGAATTGGCCTCCGCCTACGCTGAATTCATGGCGGGATAACGGCGTTGCGTCAGCGGCTCGCCTTCGAGCCGAGCACCCTTGTGACAGCTCCTACTGCCCGCAGCCATCTCGTGACCCACTGCTGCGGGCAGTAGGAGCGGGGCCACCGTGAGCGCCGGCCCGATCACGACCTGGGTCTGTTCAGTTGTGCGGGGCAGTAGGCCTTGGCGGCGATCGCCGCGAACTGTGCTGCACCATCCCAGGTCAGCGCGGCGTTGTCGCTCTGCAGTTCTCTGACGACCTGCAACCCGGATTCCCCGTTGTCGATCAGCCCGCAGACCGTCCGGGCGGCCGCGATCGCCTGCCCTTCGCTGGCGAACGTAATACCCGACTGTCGAAGCGAGGCAAGGAAAGCCTGGTCGTTGTCGGCACCGTCGGGATCTGCCTGAGCTGCAGCGGCTCCGGTGATCGAGCACGCCAGGCCCACCGCCACGAGGAACTTCTTCGCGATCATCGATGCTCACACCCGCGCCAGCATGTGGGCCAGTTCGATGTAGAGCGGTATGCCGATAGTCACGTTGTAGGAGAAGGTCAGGCCCAGCGACGCGGCCAACGGCAGGCTCGGACTGGCTTCGGGAATGGCCAGCCGCTGGATCGCGGGAACCGCGATATACGACGCTGCACCGCAGAGCACCGCGAAGAGCACGTAGGTTCCGGTCTCCAGGGGGAACCCGGTGAGTTGGGAATACAAGCGGGCCACCGCGATACCGATCGTCGCGAAGAGGTTCGGTGCGAGAACGCCGAACAGGATCAGGCCCCGGCCCGCCGCCTTGAGATCCTTCAGCTTTCGGGACGCGGTGATCCCCATCTCCAGCAGGAACAGACACAGCGCCCCTTGGAACGCCGTCAAGAAGACCGGGTCGTCGACAGCGGTGACCTTCTGCCCCTGCAGGCCGCTGATGAATCCGATCGCTATGCCGCCCATGAGCAGGCACAGTCCAGGATTGAGAAACACTTCGCGAAGCATCGCGCCGGAGAGGAGAGATTCCTTTCTCGGAGACTCCGGAAGGTCCTCGAGTGTCACGGAACCGCCGGAGTCCGTGTCGCTGTGGTGAGCGGCCCGAACCACGGATCCGGCCGTCCCGGTGTACCCGATCTCACCGGGCAGCAGACCGACGGAGTCCATTCCCCTGCGCCGTAGCCGAGCCACCAGGAGTAACGCCACCAGGCAGCCGGGAATCTCCATGATCGCCAGCATCACCGGCATATACGAGTCGAAAACAACGCCCGCGGTGGCCAGTACACCGACACACGTGGCGAACGTGCCGGCCGAGTCCGACCCGTAATAGCCGGCGACCGTCGCCCGGTCGACTGCTCGCATCTTCGTGGTGTGCTTCAGGATGAAGTATGCCAATGCGCCGATGACGAAGTTCAGTACGAATCCGGTCAGCATGAAGCCGAGAATGCCTCCGAGACTGGACATGTCGACTCCGGCGAGCTCTTCGCCGCCGTGCCAGCCGATGGCCAGCAGCAGATACATCGTCAGCCCGTGGTAGATCGCCGCCGGAAATTCGAAGGGCACCTTCAGGATCGGCATGAGAAAGCCGAGATAGAAGAACAGCAGTAGCGGCTTGAACAGGTTGTGGGTGAAGTTCTGCCAGAACTCCAGAAGCATCTGCATTGAGATCTCCGGTTTCGGAATGCTGTCGGAAGGGGTCGGCCGCGGGTCACGTCACGGGTTTGTTGGGCGCCTTGGTCCTGCTGCCCTTGAGGTGAACGGCATGGATTCCCGGCTTGCGCGACAGCTCGTCGAGCAAGGTGTCCAGCCCGGCCTGGTCGGTATTCCAGTGCTGCACCGAGTCGGGTTGATGCCGCAGTTTGGCCAGCACCCGGTCGAGCTTGGCGGGGGTCTTGGCGCCCATGCCGGTGGTGACGCGTGTCCGTCCTGCTGCGGCGACGAGCCGGGGCGCCGCACTGCCGAGGGCCCCACCGGTCATGGCACCGAGCGCCATCTGGCTCGCCAGGCCCCCGGAAATGGCTGCGGGGGCCCCGGTCCCGCCGGCGCTCGGTATCGCGCCGACCGCCAGCCGGATCGCCGGGCTCTGTCCGGCCCACACCGGCGGGACAGACAGTGACCCGACCAGATCGGCTTCGCCCATTCCGGCCGACACCGCAGCGGCGAGTCCACCGGACGGCGGCAGCGCGAGTCCCGCCCCCATCCGGGTCGCCGGGATCTCGACGAGCGCACGTCCGAGTGGCGGGGCGAACTTCAGAAAGTTCTGAATGGGGAAGTTGGTGAGCAGGGAGACGTCGTTGAACTGGGTGGTAAAGCCAAGGGGGACCTTGACAGCCGAGTACAACGCCGAGAACGTCGAGCCGGCGTCCGATGAGCCGGTGAGGCTGTTCAGCAGGTTGTTGAAGAACGCGGTGTACTGGGTCGCGAGGTCGGCACCGGCCTGCAGGATGGGGTTGGCAGCCGCGGTCGACGCGGCGACCGGCGCGTTCCCGGTGGTGGTCTGTGGCGGTTCGGTGAAGGCGCTGATCTTCGTGGCGGCCGCCGCCGACACGGCATAGCTCTGCATGACCGTCGCATCCTGGGCCCACATCTCCATGTACTGAGCTTCGGTAGCGGCGATCGCCGCGGTGTTCTGGCCGACCAGGTTCGTCGCCAGTAGTGACATCAATTGAGTGCGGTTGGCCGCCACCACTTCCGGTGGCACGACGGCGGCAAAGGCGGTTTCGTAGGCGACCGCGGCGGCCTGCGCCTGCGCGGCCGCCTCCGCGGCCTGCGCCGAGGTGACCGACAGCCACGCCGCATAGGGTGCCGCCGCGGCCGCCATCGACTCGGCCGACGGGCCGGCCCATGATTCAGCGGTCAGTTCCGCCACCACCGCGGCGTAGTCGGCTGCTGCAGAATGCAATTCACCGGCCAGCCGCTCCCATGATGTCGCCGCCGCCCGCAGCGGTCCGGACCCCGGGCCGGTGTAGATGTTTCCCGAGTTGGTCTCCGGCGGTAACCAAGAAAAGTACATTCGCCTCTCCCTCATCTGGTGACGCGCGACCGCAACACGCGGGCTGGGCTACGAGCCGGGTTCATTCGTCGTCCAGCGCCGGGATCACCACGATGGTGGCCGCCGCAGGGTCCGCCTCACCGGCAACGGCGCCGACGACATCGGCGCCGACTCCGCAGCCGGCGGCACGGCTCATCGTCGCGCCGACGGTCCGGCCGGTGGTGGCCCCCATGGCACGTCCCGCCAGGCTGGCCAAGGCCATCTGACCGAACATGGTGTCCTCGGCGGCGAACGCGGCTACCGGAGCGGCCGCACTGGCCGGCATTGTCAACACCACCGGTTGGGTCACCGGCGCGGACGTGGCCCATGCCGTGGGTACCGACAGCTTTCCGACCAGCGCCGCCCGGCCGAGGGTGCCGGTCACCGGCCCCCCACCGAGCCCTGCCGCCGGAATGACGTCGTTCGCCAAGGACGACAAGGGCGTCAACGCGCCGGTGATGGCTTTCGGCCCGGCCAGGTAGGAGGTGGCCCCCATCGCATTGATAGGCCAGCTCCAGATCTGCCCGAAGGCCAGCAACGGCCCGCCCGGGATGGACGTCCATCCCAACAGTGGGCTGTACGCACCGGTCAGGGTGGACATGATGGTGTTCCAGTTGGCCAGATCGGTGCCGAGGCCTCCCGGCAATGTGGCTCCGGCCGGATTCGCCGACAGCGATTGCAGCGCACTCGGCAGCATTTTCAGCGCCTGGGAGATCTGTTGTCCGACTGCGCTTCCCGATCCAGCGGTGGCCTGCGCGGTCGCAGCCGCCTGATCGGCGACGCCGGCCGGGTCGGTGGTGGGCGGCGGCTCGGTGAACGGCATCAGCCGGGTAGCTGCCGCCGAGGCACCGGCGTAGCCGTACATGGTTGCGGCATCCTGAGCCCACATCTGTGCGTAATGCGCCTCCGTGGCAGCGATCGCCGGGGTGTTGAGCCCCAGAATGTTCGTCGCGATCAGCGTCATCAGCAGGCTGCGGTTCGCAGCGATCACCGGCGGTGGAACGGTCGCAGCGAAGGCCCCCTCGTAGGCCGCGGCGGCCGCGGCCGCCTGCGCTCCCGCCTGTTCGGCCTGGCCGGCGAGCCCGCTCATCCACTCGACGTACGGCGCAGCCGCCACCGACATGGCCTCCGCGGACGACCCGTGCCAGTCAGCCGACAGGTCCGATAGGACTGCACCGTATCCCGCTGCCGCCGAGTGCAACTCGGCAGCAAGTTCGCTCCACGCGGATGCCGCGGACAGCAACGGGCCCGGGCCGGCCCCTGAATACATCAGGCCGGAGTTCACCTCCGGCGGCAATGCCCCGAAATCCATATTCACCCAACCTTTTCCAAGCGTCTGAAGAGATGCTGTAGCACCAGCGGTGAGCCACGAAGAACCGAGCGCCGGCACGGCTCACCGGGATTGCCAGTTGCGGTTAGGAGCCGCGCTTTCGCCACGGCCGATGTATCCGGCGCTGCAGGTAGCCCTCAACGGCGTGCGCCCAGGCGCCCGGCATCTTTGAAGAATCGGATGCTTCGGCACGCTCGACGGATGGACCTACCCGTGCGACGCAACGTGTGATCACGGCGTAACCTCCTGGAAATACGGGTCTTTCACGCCATCGTCGAGCTGTCCGCCGATTGACGAACCCTCAAACTAGGGGCGATTTCCGGGGATTTGCTGTGGAAGAACTGGAAGGTGAATATCGAAAGTCCCTGTTGGACAAACTGAGTGATGCCGGTCACGCACTGCGACTGTCGTACGGTTGCAGCCGCAGTATCATCGATAGCGTTGTGCTCCAACAACATTCGCATGAGAAGCTTTTACGAACGTCTGCTGTATTAATTCAGTGCGACACCGATCGCGATGCCCTACGTAGTGACGAGCCTCGCACTCGATACCACGTTATACGAGATAAATTCTCGCGCAACACATCCCGAAGCGCAGGCCGGCTAGCTCCGGGTGGCCGCGACGTAGCGGATCGCAGCCGGGGCCCCATCGAGCTCACGATCGGTCAGCCGGGGCAGCCGGGCGGCGGCGAACAGGTCAGCGATCCCGGAGTCGACCGTCATCCAGCCGCTTTCGGTCAGGTGCCGCACCACGTCGGTGTGCTCTCCGGAATAGAACGGTCCGGGCCCGGTCAGGCTCAGGCCGCGCCGGCGCCAGCGCTCGACGAGGGATTCGTGATGCACCGCCTGCGGCCTGCTCGGTGGCACCGCGTGGTCCGCGGCGAGCCGACTGCCCGGGGCGCTGAGCGCGCTGACACCGTCGAGCAGGCGGTTCTGCGCATCCGAGGGCACGTACCAGACCAGCAGGCCTTCGATGACCCATGCCGTGGGGGCGGCCACGTCGAAACCCACCCGCCGCAGCGCTGCCGGCCAGTCGCCCCGCAGGTCAACTCCGACCGCACGGCGGTTGACACTCGGCGCGCTGCCCCAGGCCCGCATGGTGGTGGCCTTGAAGTCGACCACCGGCGGATGGTCCACCTCGTAGACGATGGTCTCGGCCGGCCACCACAACCGGTAGGCGCGGGTGTCCAGCCCCGACCCCAGGATCACCGCCTGGCGGATCCCGCCGCGAGCGGCGTCGGTGAAGAACGCGTCGAAGAACTTGGTGCGGGCCGCGGAGAACTCGGCCAGCCGCGGAAACCCGCCGTCCTTGCCCAGCCGACTGATGTCCAGCTCGCCGTCGGCTACCCGAATGCAGAAATCCAGCCCCACCTTGTGCACCAGCGGCGCAGCGAAGGGGTCGTTGATCAGGCCGCGAGACGTCGCCGCGGCTCGCGCCGCGGCCAGCACGGTCGCGATGACGCCGGCACCGGTGGCCAGGCTCCCGGTGTCATCCGGGGAGGCGGGCGCCGTGCTCATGGGTGTCCACCGTGGCGGCACGACGGTCAGTGCACCCTTCTGCCGGCCGGCACCCCGTGCACGACCGCCCGGACCCGATCCTCCGTCCCGCTCGCCGCGGCGAACAGCATCTCGTCGCCGGCCCGCAGCGTATCTGCCGCCCGCGGCAGGATGACCGCGTCGCCGCGCAGCACCGCGACCAGGGCGGCGCCCTCGGGCAGCGCGATGTCGCAGACCTTGCGGCCGATCAGCGGGTTGTCGTCGGGCAGCGTCAGCTTCGTCAGGCTCGCCTGGCCGCGCCGCAAGCCCATCAGGGGCACCAGGTGGCCGACGTCGATGGCGCCCTCCACCGCGGCGACCATCGCTCGCGGGGTGGAGACCGCCACATCGATACCCCATTCCTCGGTGAACAGCGGCTCGTTGCGCGCGTTGTTGACCCGCGCGACCACCCGGGCCACCCCGAACTCGGCCTTGGCCAGCAGCGCGGTGGCCAGGTTGGCCTTGTCATCACCGGTGGCCGCGATCACCACATCACAGATCTCGATGCCGCATTCCTGTAGCGCGGACAGCTCGCAGGAGTCGGCGAGCAGCCACTCGGCCTCAGGGACGGAGTGCGGCTCGTAATGCGCCGGATTGCGCTCGATGAGCAGCACCCGGTGACCGTCGCCGATCAGTTCCCGGGCCACGGATCGCCCGACCGCGCCGGCACCGGCGATTCCGATGCGCATGATCGCTCCCCTCGTCCCCGGGCTGCCCCGGCCGCTCCGGGCGTAACACGGTTGTGACAGCGCTACTGATTTACTGACAGATAACACGAACCCGCTGACTTTGAGCGAATCACACGAGTGGGTTCGACCGCCACCGCCGGCCCGAATGGGGATCAGATGAGCCTGGAACAGCTGTACCTGGCTTTGCTGATCGGGGGCTCGGTACTGCTGGCCAGCATCATCGCCACCCGGGCGGCAGATCGGGTCGGTCTGCCCAGCCTGCTGCTGTTCCTGCTGGTCGGGGTGGCGATCGGCAACGACGGGCTGGGCCTGGACTTCTCCGACGTACAACTGGCCAGTGACCTGGGCACCACGGCGCTGGCGGTGATCCTGGTCGAAGGCGGTTTGACGACGCGCTTTTCGAACATCCGCACGCTGCTCGCGCCCGCGGCGGTGTTGGCCACCGTCGGCGTGGTGGTCAGCATGGCGGTGATCGCGGTGGCCGCACACCTGCTGCTGGGCATCAGCTGGCAGCTGGCCTTCCTGCTGGGCGCGATCATCTCGCCCACCGACGCCGCCGCGGTGTTCTCCATCCTGCGCGTGCTGCCGCTGCCGCGGCGGGTGGCGGGTCTACTGGAGGCCGAGTCCGGCTTCAACGACGCGCCCGCGGCGATCATGGTGCTGATGCTGAGCACCACGCCGCTGACGATCGCACCGGTGCACGCGATCGGCGACGTGGTCTTCGAGCTGGTGATCGGGTCGGCGATCGGATTGGTCGCCGGGTTGCTCGGGGCGATGATGCTGCGTCGCGCCGCACTGCCGGCGTCCGGCCTGTATCCGCTGGCGACGTTCGGGCTGGGCATGGTGGCGTTCGCCGCGGCCGCCTCGGTGCACGCCAGCGGCTTCATCGCCGCCTACCTGTCCGGGGTGGTGCTGGCGAACTCCGGGCTGCCGCACCGCGCGGCCATCCGCTCGTTCGCCGAGGGGCTGGGCTGGCTGGCGCAGATCGGTTTGTTCGTGCTGCTCGGACTGCTGGTGAGCCCGAGTCAGCTGTCC
This sequence comes from Mycolicibacter terrae, assembly GCF_010727125.1. NCBI lineage: Bacteria > Bacillati > Actinomycetota > Actinomycetes > Mycobacteriales > Mycobacteriaceae > Mycobacterium > Mycobacterium terrae. Next base: position 3,872,078 of record NZ_AP022564.1, read on the forward strand.
GGGGAGCTGGTGCCGGCGCTGCTGATCGGGGCGGTGCTGCTGCTGCTGAGTCGTCCGCTGTCGGTGGTGGCCTCGCTGATCTGGTTCAGGGTGCCGTGGCGTGAGCAGATCTTCCTGTCCTGGGCCGGCCTGCGCGGCGCGGTTCCGATCGTGCTCGCCACCTTTCCGATCGTCGAGGGAGTGCCGGACAGCTATCGACTGCTCAACATCGTGTTCATCCTGGTGGTGGTCTACACGGTGGTGCAGGGCCCCAGCCTGGGCATGGTCGCCCACTGGCTGGGGCTGATCCGACGCGATAGCACCCGTGAGATCCAGGTCGAGGCGGCGCCGCTGGATGTGTTGGAAGCCGAGCTGTTGACGATGACGGTGCAGCCGGAATCGAAGCTGCACAACGTCTCGCTGCTGGAGCTTCGGCTGCCTGATCCGAGCGTCATCACCCTGATCATCCGCAAGGGCGACACGTTCGTCCCGCAGCCCGACACCCGGATCGCCGTGGGCGACGAGCTGCTGATCGTCACCACCAGCAAGACCCGCGCCTCGGCGGAAAGCCGGCTGCGGGCGGTCAGCCGGCGCGGCAAACTGGCCCACTGGTTCGACGAGTACGGCGACTCGGAGTAACCCCCCCCCCGTTGACTCTGCGCGTACCAGGCGAAAGTGCGAGTGCGGTGTCTGGTGAGCGCAGGGTCAACGCAGAAGAATGAGTGGAATGTCCACCTCCGCCGGGGTGAGACCGCCGTGGAAGCCCACCAGCTGCGCCGTCTGCGGCGGTTCGTGATCGGTCGCCAGGATCGCCGTGTCGCCGCCACAGGTCACCACGACGTCGCCGATGCGGGCCAGGTGCTCCTCGCGCACCGGCCCGAAAACGCCTGCGGCGACGGCCTGTTCGCGGGTTTGCACCAGGGCCCGACCGGCGAGCAGCTCCGTCCAGGCGGCCAGCACGTCTGCCGTCGCGCCCGGTTCGGTGTGCAGGTAGCGCACCCGCGGCTCGCCCGCGACCACCCGGATTCCCGCGCGCAGCCGCGGGTCGGCGTCCAGGTCGATGCGCGCCTCGTCGGGCACGTTGAGCCCGCCGTGGTCGGCGGTGACCACCAGCGCGGCATCCCCCGGTAGGTGCTCGAGGACATGCCGCAGCAGCGCATCGACCTTGGCCGCGGCGGTGTGCCAGTGCGGTGAGCCGATGCCCGAGACGTGCGCCGCGTGGTCCAGCGCCGCGGTGTAGCCGTAGACCAGACCGGGTGCGGCCGCCACCTCCGCGGCGAGCCGAGCGGCATAGTGTTCGCCCTTGGCGGTCGGGCGAAACTCCGCGCCCCGGTAGGCGGCCTCGGTCAGCCCGCTGCCGATGAACATCTCCGGCAGCACCGCGCGGGCGCTGATGCCCGCGTCGCGGAGTCGTTCGAACCAGGTCGGCACCGGCTGCCAGGCTCGCGGCGGCGGGTCGTCTGCCCAGAAGATGTGGGTCAGCACGGAAGCGGTTCCGGGCACGTTGACGGTGAAGCCCAAAACGCCGTGCTCTCCCGGCAACGCGCCGGTGCCCAGCGAGACCAGGCTGGTCGGCGTGGTCGACGGGAAGGTGCAGGCCAGCTCGGTCAGCTGCCCCGTGGTGCCGGCCAGCACCGAGGCCAGCAGCGGGGCGTCGGGGGCCAGCTGCGGCAACAGGTGATAACCCAGCCCGTCGACCAAGACCACCGCCAGGCGCCGCACGTCGCCGAGGCGCTCTACCAGGCCGAGTACGTCGGTCGCGCCCGGAACTCCGAGCGCCGCGGCCGCGGACGGCAGGATGTCGCAGATCGAACCGGGCACCGGTTCAGCCTGCCACCCCCTCGATTACGGCACTGCTGCCGGCTCGGGCGTCGGCGCCGTGGAGCCGTTGGTGGCGCCGGCGTTCGCCTTGGTCCGCGGCGCGCTGCTGCCCGAGTTACCCGAGCCTCCTGAGCCCCCTCCGCTGCCGCCGGAACCTCCGGAGCCGTTACCGGTGCTGGGGATGCTGAATTTGGGCAGGCTGGGCAGGCGTTCGGAACCCTCGCCCTCGGAGTTGTGTTCGGCGCCACCGGGAGTGGTGCCGGAGGGCGCACCGTAGCCGCCGTCGCCGGGGCTGTCGGGTGCGCCGTGGGCGGGGCTGTCGGGTGCGCCGTAGGCGGGATCGGCGTCGACGGATCCCGGCGTCTCGTGGAACAACTGGTCGAGCTGGCCCAGCGGGTCCTGAAGCACGCCGAGATCACCGAGGTCGCCCGGGTCGGCGGGGATCTCGCCCGGGCCCAGGTCGGCTCCGGCGGCCGCTGCGCCCAGGACGGTGTCGAGCAGGTCGTCGAAGTCGGCGTGCGCAGTCGGTGCGGCCAGCAGGCAGCAGCCCAGCGCCACAAACGCCGTGACTGCCCCTCGAACCGAACCGCGACCGCTCATCTGCGAAACCCTTCCTAAACCGCGCCGAGCAATGGTCGGCTCGACGAAGACGAACCTAGCCGTTTCGCGCCGGATTACGCGAGCCGAAAAGGTGGGCGAATACAATGTTCAAGGGCCGTTCATCTATCGTCATCCGTCACGTCACCATCGCCACGACGGCAGGTATTTTCCCAGGTGGGAGCGGCAAATGAGATGACCGTCACAATGGTTCACAGATTAAATCACCGCGAATGATTCCATTACCCACATAAAAGCGCTCTCTGCTCACATCTGTTGTTGAAGTTCGGCATCGATCGACACAAAAAATCAGGCCGAGCATTAAATGCCGCAACCGCCGGCCACCACGCCGGCGCGGCGAATCGCGCCCCGGCCGACGGCTCCGCCGTTAGCGTTCAGAAGGTGACCACAGCTCCTATCGACCTCGGCTCCTGGATCGCCCGGCGAGCGGCGGCAACTCCGAAGCTGCCGGCGATAACCTTCGGTGAGACCACCTGGACGTACCGGGATTTCTCGGACCGCATCGACCGGCTGGCGGCCGAACTGGCCGCCGGTGGCATGCGCCGCGGCGACCGCGTCGGCTATGTCGGCCTCAACCACCCCGACTTTCTCGTCACACTGTTCGCCGCCGCCCGGATCGGCGCGGCATTCGTGCCGCTGAACTGGCGACTCACCGCCGACGAACTCTGCTACATCCTGGGCAACGCCGAGGTGCACACGCTGCTGGCCGACGCCGAGCGTGCCGCGGTGATCGACCCGGTGCGCGCCCAGGCCGGGTTGCAGCGCGCGATCGCCCTGACCCCGGTGCCCGGCTGGGAGGTGGCCGACGAACTGCTCGCCCGCCGCGCCCCGCTGGCCGACCCGGTGTACGCCGAGCCCGACGACATCGCGGTGATCATGTACACCTCGGGCACCACCGGGCGGCCCAAGGGGGCCATGCTCACCCACGCAAACCTGTTCTGGAACAACATCAATGCGCTGTTGACGTTCGACACCAGCCAGCAGGACGTGTCGCTGGTCTGCGCGCCGCTGTTTCACATCGGCGGACTGAACGTCACCACGTTGCTGACGCTGCAGAAGGGCGGCCGGATCGTGCTGATGCCTGCCTTCGATCCGGCCGAAGCCCTCACGCTGATCGCCGAGCATCGGGTCACCACCATGTTCGGGGTACCGGCGATGTTCCTGTTCATGAGTCAGCGCCCGGAGTTCGCCGAATCCGACCTGTCCAGCGTGCGCAACTTCGTCTGCGGCGGCGCGCCGGTGCCCGAGGCGCTGATCCACCGCTACGGCGAGCGTGGCATCCCGTTCGCGCAGGGTTACGGGCTCACCGAGACCGCGCCACTGGCGTTGGTACTGCGCACCGACGAGGTCGGCGTGAAGATCGGCGCCGCGGGCAATCAGGTGCTGCCGCTCTCGGATGTGCGACTGGTCGACGCCAACAACGCTCCGGTGCCCGCCGGCGCGCGCGGCGAGATCTGTGTGCGCGGACCGCAGGTGATGGCCGGTTACTGGCGCAACCCCGAGGCCACCGCGGCGGTGATCGACTCCGAGGGGTGGTTTCACACCGGCGATATCGGTCAGGCCGACGACGAGGGCTACGTCTGGGTGATCGACCGGGTGAAGGACATGGTGATCTCCGGCGGCGAGAACGTCTACCCCGCCGAAGTCGAAGATGTGCTCTACGGGCATCCGGCCGTCGCCGAAGTCGCCGTGCTGGGCACCCCGCACGAAAAGTGGGGCGAGGCGGTGACCGCGGTGGTGGCGCTGCGGCCGGGGACGACGCTGACGCTCGACGAGCTGCGCGAGTTCGCCCGGGACAAGCTTGCTGCGTTCAAATTGCCCATCCGGCTGGAGTTCATCGACGCGCTGCCTCGGACCCAGTCCGGAAAGGTCGTGAAATATCAGCTGCGCGAGGTTATTTCAGATCCGGCACGATAACTGAGATAGCAACAGGAATTTCGACGGCATTTGCAGCGACCGTCCAGCGAACTGCCAGCCTGTTCGGTTGGGCTGAATCCTGACCCGGCGGCGGGGCTACCCTGCTAAAAAATCCAGACAGGGGAGCCCGACTATGACCGACAGAATCGCCGTGGTGACCGGTGCCGGCTCCGGGATCGGCCGAGCCGTCGCGCTGGGCTTCGCCGCGCAGGGCGATCGGGTGATCGCCGCCGACCTCGACGAATCGGCCGCGCAGGCCACCGCCGCGTCGGCCCCGGACCACATCACCGCGCTGGGCGTCGACGTCGCCGATCGCACCCGGGTGGACGCGCTACGCGACGCGGTGCTCGCCGAGGCCGGCGCGCCCACCGTGCTGGTCAACGCCGCCGGCTGGGATCGCACCGCCCAATTCCTGGATGCCACACCAGAATTCGCCGAGAAGGTGGTGGCGATCAACTATCTGGGCCCGGTGCACATGTGTAGTGCGTTCCTGCCGGGCATGATCGAGTCCGGCGGTGGTGGCCGAGTGGTGAACCTGGCCAGTGACGCCGGGCGGGTGGGCAGCGCCGGGGAGAGCATCTACGCCGGCGCCAAGGGCGGGGTGATCGCACTGACCAAGTCACTGGCCCGGGAGATGGCCCGCCACCAGATCACCGTCAACTGCGTGTGTCCCGGCCCCACCGACACCCCGCTGTTCGCCGCCCAACCGGAGAAGCTGAAAGAGGCGCTGGTCAAAGCGATCCCGTTCCGGCGGCTGGCCCGTCCCGACGAGGTCGCCGCCCCGGTGCTGTTCTTCGCCTCTGCTGCCGCGTCGTTCATCACCGGACAGGTGATCAGTGTCAGCGGCGGCCTCACGATGGCAGGATGAGCTGATGACAACCGGCAGCACCGCGGCTTTCGACCCACTCGACCCGCTGAGCCTCGACACCCTGCTCTCCGACGACGAGATCGCGCTGCGCGACACCGTCGCGAAGTTCTGCGCCGAGCACGTCATGGGCCACATCGCCGAGTGGTTCGAGATCGGCGACCTGCCGGCCCGCGAACTGGCCCGGGAATTCGGCAAGCTCGGGCTGCTCGGCATGCACCTGCACGGCTACGGCTGCAGTGGGGCGTCGGCGGTGCATTACGGGCTGGCCTGCGTGGAGCTCGAGGCGGCCGACTCCGGCCTGCGTTCCCTGGTGAGCGTGCAGGGTTCGCTGGCGATGTTCTCGATCTACAACAACGGTTCCGAAGAGCAGAAGCAGCAGTGGCTGCCGGGCATGGCCACCGGTGAGGTGATCGGCTGCTTCGGGCTGACCGAGCCCGACGTCGGCTCCGATCCGGCCGCGATGACCACCCGGGCCAAACGTGACGGCTCGGACTGGATACTCAATGGCCGCAAGATGTGGATCACCAACGGATCGATCGCCGACGTCGCGGTGGTGTGGGCGGCCACCGACGAGGGCATCCGCGGCTTCATCGTGCCCACCGACACGCCGGGGTTCTCCGCCAACACCGTCCACCACAAGCTGTCGCTGCGCGCGTCGATCACCAGCGAACTGGTGCTTGACGATGTGCGGCTGCCCGCCGACGCGATGCTGCCCAAGGCGCGTGGTGTCAAGGGCGCGCTGGCCAGCCTGTCCGAGGCGCGCTACGGGATCATCTGGGGGGCAATGGGTGCGGCTCGCTCGGCGTGGCAGTCGGCCCGCGACTATGCCATGCAGCGCACCCAATTCGGCAAGCCGATCGCCGGTTTCCAGCTCACCCAGGCCAAGCTGGTGGACATGGCCGTCGAGCTGCACAAGGGCCAGCTGTTGTCTCTACACCTGGGCCGGCTCAAGGACGGCGTCGGCCTGCGCCCCGAGCAGGTCAGCTTCGGCAAACTCAACAACACCCGCAGCGCGCTGGAGATCTGTCGAACTGCACGAACGATTCTGGGCGGCAACGGGATATCGCTGGAATACCCGGTGATCCGGCACATGGTCAACCTGGAGTCGGTGCTGACCTACGAGGGCACCCCGGAGATGCATCAGCTCGTACTGGGGCAGGCCTTCACCGGGCTGGGCGCCTTCCGCTGATGCTGAGCTACAGCTCGGAGCACCGCCAATTCCGGGAATTGGTCCGGGATTTCGTACGCAACATCGTCATGCCCGGCCACGAGGACGCCGAACGCGACGGCAGCTGGGATCGCTCGATGTTCATCGAGGCCGGCCGGCTGGGCCTGCTCGGGTTCCCGGTGCCCGAGGACCTGGGCGGACCGGGAGTCCGCGACTTCCGGTACCACGCGATCGTCGTCGACGAACTGCAACGGGCCGGGGCCGCCGCGGAGGCGATCGCGTTCTCGCTGCAGAACGACGTCGTGCTGCCCTACCTGACCGACCTGACCACGGCCGAGCAGCAGCGCCGCTGGCTGCCCGGGGTGGTGACCGGCGAAACGGTGCTCGGGATCGCGATGACCGAACCCGGCACCGGCAGCGACCTGGCCGGCATCACCACCACCGCGCACCGGGACGGCGATCACTACGTGGTCAACGGCGCCAAGACCTTCATCTCCAACGGCCAGACCGGCGATCTGTTCGTCGTCGCGGTCCGCACCGGGGAGGACCGGCACAAGGGGCTGTCCCTGCTGGTCGTCGCGCCCGACACACCCGGGTTCCATCGGGGCCGCAACCTGGCCAAGATCGGCCTGCACGCCCAGGACACCTCCGAGCTGGCGTTCACCGACATGCGGGTGCCGGTCGACAACCTGCTCGGCGAGGAGGGGCAGGGTTTCTACCAGTTGATGCACAACCTGCCCCAGGAACGGCTCTCGCTGGGGGTGGGCGCGGTCGCCGCCGCCGAAGGGGTGCTGGCCGAGACCCTGGACTACGTCCGGTCCCGCCGGGCGTTCGGCACCGAGATCGCCGGCTTCCAGAACACCCAGTTCGTACTGGCCGAGGTGGCGACCGAATTAGACGTCGCCCGAACCTATCTCGACGATTGCATCGCAGCGCACCTGGCCGGTGAGCTGACCGCGGCGCGGGCCGCCAAGCTCAAGTGGTGGACCACCGACGTGCAGTTCCGAACCGCGCACCGCTGCCTGCAGTTGTACGGCGGATACGGCTACATGCGTGAGTATCCGGTGTCCCGGGCGTTCGTCGACGCCCGTATTCAGAGCATCTACGGCGGCACCAACGAGATCATGAAGACGATCATCGCCAAGGATCTCCGGCTCTGACGACGTCCCCGGGTCGCCCACAACCGAGCCCCGCTGATCGACCGGCAAATAACACATGGAAGAGTTGTGAAAATGACGAATCGCGAGGATGTTGGGCAGCGGGCGGCAGCGTTTCTGGCACTGCACCAGCCGGGCAATCCGGTGGTCCTGCCCACCGTGTGGGATGTGTGGTCGGCGAAGCTGGCGGTCGGCGCCGGATTCGCCGCACTGACCGTCGGCAGCAAGCCGGTGGCCGAGTCGAGGGGCCAGAGCGACGGTGAGGGGATGTCCTTCGCCGAGGTGTTGCGCAGGGTCGGCCAGATCACCGAGGCCGTCGACGTGCCGGTATCGCTGGACATCGAATCCGGCTACGCCGAGTCCCCCGAGCGACTGGCCGAAGGCCTGCTGGAGGCCGGCGTCGTCGGCTGCAACATCGAGGACTCGGTGCACAGCCAGGACAAGCGCCTGCGGTCGGCGTCCGAGCACGCCGAGTACGTGGCCGCACTGCGCGAAGCCTCCGACGCCGCGGGCGCCCACCTCGTGATCAACGCCCGCACCGACTTGTTCCTGCGCAAAGACGGCGACGACGCGGATCGCATCGATCGCGTCATCGCCCGGCTGACCGAGTGCGCCGAGGCGGGAGCAGACGTGCTCTACCCCGTCGGCCGCCATGACGCGGAGACGCTGCGCGCCCTGGTCGCCGGGCTGCCCAAGCCGATCAACGCGCTCGCCGCACCCGACCAGGACGACCCGGCCTCGTTCGGCCAACTCGGCGTCGCGCGGGTCAGCTTCGGGGGGCTGTTGCAGGTCGCACTGGGTAAGCAGGCCGGTGAGCTCTTGGCCCGCTGGGCCTGAGACCCCGCCGGTCCGCAGTCCGCACCGGGAGACCCTCGACGGACGAACTTGACACCTGTTAAATTTCTCGGGTGGACAACATCCGCGGTAAGACCATTGCCATCACCGGAGCCGCCCGTGGGATCGGGCTGGCGACCGCCACCGCTCTGCTGCGCCGCGGCGCCCGCGTCGTCATCGGCGACCGCGATGTCGGCGCGCTCGACAAGGCGGTACAGCGCCTGGGCCCGGGGAGTCCGGTCACCGGCTACCCCCTCGACGTCACCGACCGCGAGTCGTTCTCGACGTTCTTGGACAAGGCCCGCACCGATGGTGACGGCCGGATCGATGTGCTGATCAACAATGCCGGCGTGATGCCGGTCGGACCGTTCCTCGACCAGACCCCGGAATCCATTCGCTCGGCGACCGAGGTCAACTTCTACGGAGTGCTCAACGGCTGCCAGCTGGTGCTTCCCGAGATGGTCAAGCGTCGCGCCGGCCACATCATCAACGTCGCCTCGCTGGCCGGGATCGTGGCTGTTCCGGGCCAGGTGCTCTACGCCGGAACCAAATTCGCCGTCGTCGGCCTGAGCACCGCGATGGCCGACGAGTTCGCACCGCAGGGTGTTTCGGTCACCGCGGTGCTACCGACCTTCACCAACACCGAATTGATCTCGGGCACCAACCCGTCGGCGGCACAGAAGCCGGTGGAGCCCGAGGACATCGCCGCTGCGGTGGTCAAGGTGCTCGACAAGCCCAAGACGCTGGTCTCGGTGCCCGGTTTCGGTCGCCGCACCGCGGTCCTGGCGAGCCTGTTGCCCGATCGGGCCCGCCGCTGGCTCAACAAGAAGACGGGCAACGACACGGTGTTTCTGCAGTTCGACACCGCGGCCCGACAGGCCTACGAAGACCGCGCCCAGCACGCCACCGGGGTCATCGAGAACGACTGACCGGCAACCTGTTCTACCCCAGCGCCTGATCCAGGTCGGCGATCAGGTCGTCGGTGCCTTCCAGCCCGACCGAGATCCGCACCACCCCGTCGCCGAGGCCTATCGCGGCGCGCCCGTCGGGCCCCATCGCCCGGTGAGTGGTGGTCGCCGGATGGGTGATCAGAGACTTCGCGTCCCCAAGGTTGTTGGAGATGTCGATCAGCTTGAGCTTGTCCAACAGCTCGAAAGCCCGCTGTTTGGCTGTGCTTTCGGGGGCGTCGAGTTCGAAGGTGATGACGGTGCCGCCGCCGGACATCTGCTTGCGCGCCAGGTCGTGCTGCGGATGCGACGCCAGAAACGGATAGCGCACCCAGCGCACCGCGGGACGCTGTTCGAGGAATTCCGCGATCCGCAGCGCCGCTGCGTTGGCGTAGTCGACCCGGACCGCCATTGTCTCAAGGCCTTTCAGCAGTATCCAGGCGTTGAAGGCGCTCAGGGCCGGGCCGGTGTGACGCATCAGCGTCTGCACCGGACCGTCGATGTACTCCTGGTCGCCCAGGATCGCCCCACCGAGCACCCGGCCCTGCCCATCGAGGTGCTTGGTGCCCGAATACACCACCACGTCCACCCCGAGCGGAAAACCCTGCTGCAGCAGCGGAGTGGCGAACACGTTGTCCAGCAACACTTTCGCGCCGGCGGCATGAGCCAGCTCGGTGACCGCGGCGATGTCGACCAGCGACTGCATCGGATTGGACGGCGTCTCGAAGAACACCGCGCTCGTGGGTACCGACAGCGCCTGCTCCCACTGCGCCATGTCATCGCCGTCGACGAACACGGTCTCCACGCCCCAGCGGGGCAGGATCTCGTTGCAGACAACGAAACACGATCCGAACAGGCTGCGAGCGGCCACCAACCGGTCGCCCGCACCCAGCAGCGCACCGAGTGACACGAACACCGCCGCCATGCCGCTGGCGGTGGCGAACGCCGCCGGGGCGCCCTCGATCAGCCGCAGCCGCTCCTCGAACATCGACACTGTCGGATTGCCGTACCGGGAGTAGACGAACCGGTCGACCTCACCGGTGAACGCCCGCTCCGCGTCGGCGGCGGAGGGGTAGACGTAACCGGAATTGAGGAACAGCGCCTCGGCGGTCTCGTCGAACTGCGAGCGCAGCAGCCCGCCGCGCACCCCGATGGTGGCCTGGCTGACGCCGTCCGGCAGCGGTTTGGGGACCCGGACGGAGCGCTTCGGATCACTCACGACTGCTTCCAGGGCAGGCCGACCGCGCGCCAACCGGTGCCACCGCGGTGCGCGTGCTCGTCGAGCTGCCCTTCGAAACCGTCCAGCACGTTGTAGGACGGGCCGATGCCGGCCGCGGTTGCGGTCTCGGCGGCAGGAATGGAGCGGTTGCCCGAGCGGCACAGGAAAACCGCCGGCCCGGCCGGTACCCGGGCGGCCAGCTCGTGCGCGAAGTCCGGGTTGGCGGTGCCGTCGGAGCGGACCCACTCGATGCAGACCACCTCGCGGCCCAGGCCGGACAGGTCGGGCAGCCCCACGAAGCGCCATTCGGCGTCGGTGCGCACATCGATGAGCGTCGCCGTGGGGTCGTCGCGCAGTATCGCCCAGGCCTGCTCGGGTGTGATGTCTCCTGCGTAGCTCACCTGCGGAAGTCTCGCACCCGCGGCGGGCTCACGCCACGGCGGGGTCAGGGCCAGAGCTTGCCCAGAATGGCCGCGACCTGCCCGGCCCGGTCGCGGGCAACCGCCACGTCCGGACCGGTGGCCAGCGCCAAACCCAGCCGCCGGCGCGGGTGCCCCTCGTGGTGTCCGAACACCACCACATCACTTTCGGTCACGCTGAGCGCATCGGCGACCACGGCCACACTGTCGGGGGTGGTCTCGGTGGCGGGCGGGCCCGGCGGACGCCGGGAGTAGATCAGCCGGGCTGCGCCCGGCGAAACCATGATGGCGTCGATCGCCAGCCCGAGGATCGCCCGGGCCTGCAGTTCGAAACCGGAGAGCCGCTGGGTGCGCAACGTCAGCAGCGCGGCATCATACGGGCGGACGTTGACGCCGGTGAAGTACACCTCGTCGCCGTGAACCATCAGCTCCACCCCGAACAGGCCGCGGCCGCCGAGCGCCCGCGCGATCCGGGCGGCGACCGACTTGGCCGCATCCAGCGCCACCGCACTCATCGAGTAGGGCTGCCAAAGCTCCACCGTCAGTTGCCCGTTCGGGTCCTCCTCGGTGCGGTGCCCGATGGGGGCGCAGAAGTCCAGTGCCGGGCCGTCCGGGCCGTCGCGGTGCACGGCCAGCAGCGTGACCTCGCTGTCGAATTCCACCGCGGTCTCGGCCAGCACGCGGGCCGGCGACCCCGCACCGGCGGCGGAAACCGCGCGTTGCCAGGCCGGTTCGACATCGCTGTCTCGCACCATCACCGAGCGGCCCTCGCCGAGGGCTCCGCCCACCGGTTTGACCACCATCGGGAACCCGGCGTGCCCGGCCACCTCCCGCAGTTCCTCGACCGAACCGACGAACCAGAACGGCGCGGTCGGCAGGCCGAGCTCATCGGCGGCCAGCCGCCGCAACCCCTCCGGATCGGCGGCCAGCCGGGCACCGCGGATTCCTGGCACCAATGCGGTGAAACCGGTATCGACCGCCGCGGTCAGCGCCTCGGTGGCCACCACGTCCGAGGCGACCACCACGAATTTCGGCTGCAACCATCTGATCGCCGCGGCCAGTTCGTCGTTGTCGATCAGGTCCACCACCACGGAGCGGTCGGCGATCGGTTGCAGCGCCGAGTCGGCGTACCGGTCGACGGCGATCACCTCGGCGCCCAGGCGTTGCAGCGCCGTCACCAGTTCGCGGCTGAGCTCACCGGAGCCGAGCAATGCCACCCTGGTCCGGCTGGGGCCGTCGGAGGACAACCGCTCGGTCGTGGGCTCACCCGCGTCGCCGTTCACTGCCCCACCCTCCCCGCGTCAAGGCAATGTTGCATGGTGCTCAAGGATAAAGGTGAAGACGGGCGGAGGTGCGAACCACGGTGAACGCGGTGCTGCTGGGTCCGCTGGTGGGCGCGGTGCTGGTGGCAGCCCTCGCGCGGCACCGCCAGCTGTCGGCGCCGCTGGTCCTGGTGATCGCCGGTCTGCTGGTCGGGCTGATCCCGGCGGTGCCCGACATCGCGCTGCGCCCCGACCTGGTGCTGTTCGTGATCCTGCCGCCGCTGCTGTGGTCGGCGGGGCTGGAGAGCTCCTTCATCAACATGCGCCGCAGCCGGCGTTCGATCATCCTGTTGGCGGTCGGGCTGCCGCTGGCCACCACCGTCGCGGTCGGTGTGGTCGCCTATTACACCGTGCCGGAGTTCACCCTGGCCGCCGCGCTGACGCTGGGCGCGATCGTGGCCCCACCGGACGCGGTGTCGGCCACCGCCATCGGCCGCCGGGTCGGCCTGCCCCGGCGGATCATGACTTTGCTGGGCGGCGAGAGCCTGCTCAACGACGCCACCGCGCTGACCGTCTACAAGGTGGCGCTGGCCGCGGCGATCGGCGCCGCGACCGGCTGGGGCATGGGTCTGGCGACATTCGCGCTGGCGGCCGTCGGCGGCGTGGTGGTCGGCGTGGTCTTCGGGGCGCTCATCGTGGTCATCCGGGCCCGGCTGGCCGACCCGCTGGTGGAGAGCGCGGTCGGGCTGGTGGCCCCGTTCGTCATCTACCTGGTGGCCGAAGAAGTCCGCGGCTCCGGTGTGCTCGCGGTGGTGGTCGCCGCGTTGATCCTCGGGCAGCGCTACACCCGCGCCCACTACGCCACCCGGCTGCAGGATCAGGCGGTCTGGCGGGCCGTGCAGCTGGTGCTGGAGTCGTTGGCGTTCCTGCTGATCGGGCTGCAACTGCCGACGGTCGTGCAGAACATGCACGGCGTGCGCTTCTCGACTCTGGCCCTCGCATCGGTGGCGGTTTTCGCGACGGCGCTGGCGGTGCGGGCGGTGTGGGTGGTGACGTTCTCCTACCTGCCCCGGATGCTGTCCGCGGGCATCCGGCAACGCGAGCCCGCACCCACCCCGGGGCAGGTGTTCATCCTGGCCTGGGCCGGGATGCGCGGCGTGGTGTCGCTGGCGGCCGCCTTCGGTGTACCGCTGGCGACACTGGCCGGGCAGCCGTTCCCGGGCCGCCCGCAGCTGGTTTTTCTGACCTTCGTGGTGGTCGTCGGCACCCTGCTGCTGCACGGCCTGACCCTGCCGTGGCTGATCCGGCGGCTGGGGGTGCGTACCGATCAGGACCGCCGCGATGCGATCGCCGCCGCGTCCGCGCGGGACAAGGCGGCCCGCGCCGCCGCCGACCGACTCGACGAGGTACTCGCCTCGAGCGAGCCGTCGCCGGCCAGCGAGCGTGCCGCCGACGCGCTGCGCAGCTGGAACACCCGACGACGCAATGCCGCCCGGGAACGGCTGCGGCGCCTGGATCCTGACTACGACGACAGCGACGAGACCGCCTCGGCGGCCTTTCGCCGGCTACGGCTGGAGATGCTGGCCGCCGAGCGTGCCGCGCTGATCACCGAACGCGACGCCGGCCGCATCGACGATCAGGTGCTGCGCGCCCTGCTGCACGGGCTGGATCTGGAAGAGGCGACGCTGAATCTGGACTAGCCCCTCCCGCGAGCAGACACAGAATCGCACGGAACCAGCCTGCGGCGTGCGAGTCTGCGTCTGCTCGCGCAGAGGATTCGCACCGCTGAATACAGTGGGTGCCATGAGCGTTCTGACCTCGCCGAAGACATACCAGGGCCTGGCCGCCTTCCAGGCCGCCGACGCGGTGGCGTGCGCCATCCCGGTGCCCTTCATCGCCAAAGCACTCGACACCGTCCAGTGCCCCCAGCAGGTCCGCCCGATCCTGCCGATCGTCAAGGTCGCCTCGGCGGTCGGCCTGCTGTCGGTGAACCGGTTCCCGGTGCTGGCCCGACTCACCACCGCGGCGTTGACGCTGTATTTCGTGCTCGCCGTGGGCGCCCACGTCCGAGTCCGCGACAGCATCCCCAACACCGTCCCGGCCGCATCGTTTCTGGCGCTGTTCGCGGCGATGACGCTGCGGCCGGTCCGCCGCTAGGGCTGCCCGGGCAGCAGCCGCACCATCAGGCCCTGCGCTTCGGCGAGCACGGTGCCGTCGGTGTCGGTGAGTTCTGCGCCGATGAACGCCTTGCGCCCCTCGGCCTTCTCGATCCGGCCGTGCACCAGCAGTGGGGTGTCGATCGGGGTGACCTTGCGGTAGTCGACGTGCAAGAACGCCGTCCGGCTGATCGGGCGGTTCGCGGCGTGCACCACCATCCCGAACATCCAGTCGAACAGCAGCGGCAGCACGCCGCCGTGCACCGCGGAGTTACCGCCCACGTGGAACCGGCTGAATCGCCCCTGCATCGAGACACCGTCGGGCTCGAACCGGGTGAGGCGCCACGGTGGCAGCAGCAGGCTGCCCATGCCCGGCAGCGACGGCGCGCGCCCGGCCGGGGCGACCGCCTGCGGCGCCGGGAACTTCTCCAGCAGCCCGACCAGTTGCTCGACCCGGTCGGCGGCGTCATCCCAGGTGGTGTCGTCGGGGTCGGTGGACACCGCCAGGTCCTGCAGGCGCCGCATCGTGGTGACGAACCGCGCGAAACCCGGGCTCGGGTCGACGACCGCGAAGTCGGGGAACCCGCCGTGGCTGGCGTAATCGGGATCGAGCTGCTCGGGCCCACCGTCGCTCACGTGTGGTCCCGCACGACATCGCGGCGCACAATGGTCTGCTCGCGACCGGGTCCGACACCGATGCACGAAACCTGCGCTCCGGCAATATCTTCCAGCCGCGACACGTAGTCGCGCGCGTTGGCGGGCAGCTCCTCGAAGGTACGTGCCGTGGAGATGTCCTCCCACCAGCCCGGCAGTTCTTCGTAAACCGGTACGGCGCGGGCGAATTCCTCCTGGGTCATCGGCAGCTCGTCGGTGCGTTTGCCGTCGACGGTGTAGCCGACGCAGACCGGCACGGTCTCCAGGGAAGACAGCACGTCGAGTTTGGTCAGGAAGTAGTCGGTGATGCCGTTGACCCGGGTGGCGTAGCGGGCGATCACCGCGTCGAACCAGCCGCACCGCCGCCGGCGCCCGGTGGTCACCCCGACCTCGCCGCCGGTCTTGGACAGGTATTCGCCCTTGGCGTCGAACAACTCGGTGGGGAACGGCCCCGAGCCGACCCGGGTGGTGTAGGCCTTCAGGATGCCCAGCACCGTGGTGATGCGGGTCGGCCCGACGCCGGAGCCCACGGCTGCGCCGCCGGCGGTCGGGTTGGAAGACGTCACGTACGGGTAGGTGCCGTGGTCGACGTCGAGCAGGGTGCCCTGCGAGCCTTCCAGCAACACGTTCTCGCCGCGGTCCAGCGCGGCGCCCAACAGCAGGGCGGTGTCGGCGATGCGGTGCTTGAAACCCTCGGCCTGCGCCAGCAGATCTTCGAGGACCTGCTGCGGTTCCAGCGCTTTGCGGTTGTAGATCTTGACCAGCACCTGGTTCTTGAAGTCCAGGGCCGCCTCGATCTTCTGCGCCAGCGACGTCTCGTCGAGCACGTCGGCGACCCGGATCCCGATCCGGGCGATCTTATCCTGATAGCAGGGCCCGATGCCGCGGCCGGTGGTGCCGATCTTCTTGCTGCCCATGTAGCGCTCGGTCACCTTGTCGATGGCGACGTGATAGGGCATCAGCAGGTGCGCATCAGCGGAGATCAGCAGCCTCGAGGTGTCCACGCCGCGCCGTTCCAGCCCGGCCAGCTCCTCGAGCAGCACCCCGGGATCGACCACCACACCGTTGCCGATGATGTTGGTGACGTGCGGCGTCAGCACCCCCGAGGGGATCAGGTGCAACGCGAAGTTCTCCCCGGTGGGCAGCACAACGGTGTGGCCGGCATTGTTGCCGCCCTGGTAGCGCACCACCCACTGCACTCGTTCGCCGAGTAGGTCGGTGGCTTTTCCTTTGCCCTCGTCACCCCATTGGGCGCCGATGACGACGATTGCCGGCATGGATTCTCGCTAACTGTCTTGGCTTACTGTGGTCCAGCCGGTGACTGAGCCTATCTGAAGAGATTCACAAGGAGAGCGTTGAACGCCACCAACGGCCCTGAAATCGCCGTTCTGCAGTTTGCCGGGCGGCCGCTGCCCCGCCCGTTGCGGGGGCTTCCGACGGTGCAAGTCCACGACGACGCGGCCGCCGCGGAGGCGGTAGACGCCGCGATCGACCGATTCCGCCGGCTGGTGGTGGTGGGCGGTGACGCCGAGCTGGCGCGGGTGCTGACCCGGCTGCTGCGCGCCGACCGGCTGGATGTCGAGGTGGGCTACGCGCCGCCGCGGCGCACCCCCGCTACCAGGGCCTACCGGCTCCCGGCCGGCTGGCGGGGGGCGCGGCGTGCCCGCCGGGGCGCCGCCGTCGCGGTGCCGCTGATCCGCGACGACGCCGGGACGGTGCTGGCCGGTGCGGGCCGCTGGGTGCCGGTGGACGGCAACGTGGTGCTGCGCGGTGAGGGCATCGTCGACGACGCGACCGTCTTCGACGGCGACGCGGCCGGGGTGCTCATCGAGCCGCTCGGCACCGCACCGGGGCTGCGGGCCGGGATCCCGTCGCGGCGCGGCCGGGTGCGCCGCTGGGTGAGCGGCCGGGCGGCGCAACTGGGCACCACCGGGGCGCTGGTGGTGCGCGACGGGGTTTATGGCACCCGCACGGTGAAGCGGTCCACCTTCTATCGGCACATCGAGGACTGGTTGTTGGTCCGATAGGTTCGTGCGGTGAATGTCAGCCCGCTGCGCGGCGAGGCGGTACGGCCCAGCCCGGTCTTCCTGGCACTGGTGGCCGTGACCGCCGTCGGCGGCGTGCTGGCCTGGCGGGCGGCCGCCGACATCGCGCCACTGGCCTACACCGGTGTGTTCGTGTTCGTCATCGCCGGCTGGCTGGTGTCGCTGTGCCTGCACGAGTTCGGCCACGCCTTCACCGCCTGGCGATTCGGCGACCGCGGCGTCGAGATGCGCGGCTATCTGACGCTGAACCCGCTGCGCTACACCCATCCGGGGTTGTCGCTGGTGCTGCCGATGCTGTTCATCGCCCTGGGCGGCATCGGCCTGCCGGGCGGTGCGGTGTACCTGCACACCTCGTTCATGACGCCATTGCGGCGCACCCTGGTCAGCCTGGCGGGCCCGACGGCCAACCTGGTGCTGGCGGTGCTGCTGCTGGGCGCCACCCGGGCGTTCTACGACCCCGCGCATCCGGTGTTCTTCTCCGGGGTGGCGTTCCTGGGTTTCCTGCAGGTCACCGCGGTGGTGCTGAACCTGCTGCCGGTGCCCGGGCTGGACGGCTACGGCGCGCTGGAGCCGCACCTGAGCCCCCAGACCCGCCGCGCCGTGGCGCCGTTTCAGCAGTGGGGCCTGTTGGTGCTGCTGGTCCTGCTGATCTCGTCGCCCGCCTTGAACGCAAAGTTCTTCGGCATGGTGCTGTGGTTCTTCGACCTGTTCGGGGTGCCGCGCCTGCTGGTTTCGTGGGGGTTGTCGCTGACGCAGTTCTGGAACGGCTGGTTCTGACGAGCGCAGCGCCCACGTGGGACGCGCGACATATATTGGCTAGCCATGGCCACCGGTCACGATCACCGTCGCACCGACTCCCGGCTGTCCCGGATGGTCATCGGGGCGGTGATCCTGACCGCGTTCTTCGCCATCGAGCTGACCACGGCGGTGGTGATCAACTCGATCGCGCTGCTCGCCGACGCCGGGCACCTGCTCACCGACCTGGCCGCCCTGTTCATGGGGGTGGCGGCGGTGGTGCTGGCCCGCCGCGGCAGCGCCTCGCCGTCGCGCACCTACGGCTGGCACCGCGCCGAGGTGTTCACCGCGGTGGCCAACGCGGTGCTGCTGATCGGGATGGCGACGTTCATCCTCACCGAGGCGATCCGCCGGATCGGCACCGCACCGGATGTGCCCGGTGTGCCGATGATCGTCGTCGCGGTCGCCGGCATGGCCGTCAACACCGGGGTGGCCCTGCTGTTGCGCTCGCACGCGACGGACAGCCTCGCGGTGCGCGGCGCCTACATGGAGGTGGTCGCCGACACCGTCGGCAGCGTGGGAGTGTTGATCGCCGGTGTCGTCACGGTGACCACCGGCTGGCCCTACGCCGACGTGGTCGTCGCCGTGTTCGTCGCGTTGTGGGTGCTGCCGCGGGCGTTCGCGCTGGCCGGCGCCGCGCTACGGATCCTGTCGGAGGCATCGCCGAGCCACATCGACGTCAACGAACTGCGGGCGGCGCTGGCCGCCGTCGACGGGGTCACCGATGTCCACGACCTCCACGTCTGGACGCTGGTTCCGGGCCAGGACATGGCCACCGCTCACCTGCGCGCCGACACCGACCCCGGCCGGGTGCTCGGCCAGGCGCGTGCGGTACTGGCCGCTCGCGGACTGACCCATGCCACCGTCCAGGTGGAGCCGCCCGGACAGGGCGGCGACTGCCCCATCGGATGCTGACTCCCAAGCCGGGTCATCGCATGGTCAGCTCAGCCCCAGCGCCGAGCGGGCGCCGGGGTCGCAATCGTCGAGCAGATCCAGACAGCGCGCCAGCTCCTCGGTCTCCCCGATGGAATCGGCGGCCCGCGCCAGCGCGGCCACACACCGCAGAAAGCCCCGGTTGGGTTCATGCTCGTAGGGCACCGGGCCGTAGCCCTTCCACCCGTTGCGCCGCAGCTGGTCCAGGCCCCGGTGGTAGCCGGTGCGCGCGTAGGCGTAGGCGGTGACCGCCTTATCCTCGGCCAATGCCGCTTCGGCCAGCGCCGCCCACGCGACCGAGGCCGCCGGATGCGCGGCAGCGACAATCGTGGGGTTCTGGTTGGCCCGCAGGTCGGCCTCAGCGTCGGGGTCGCCGGGCAGCAAGATCGGATCGGGTCTGAGGAGATCACCGGAGAGCGTCACACCGTTCATTGTGCCGTGCCGTCCATGGCCGGCCACTCCAACAAGCCGCCGCCTCGCTCAGTAAGCTGGCGCCCAGCAGACTCGCTAGCGGGAGGACAGCACTAAGCCCATGCCGAACCCATCCGGCCCCGACCGCGACGACGTCCCCGCCCCGCCCGCATCCGGTCACGGTCCCGTGGGCGGCGATATCACTTCGACCGGGCAGCCCGACGGCGACGACCAGGTCACCGAGGTCCACCCCGTCGCCGATTCCGCGGACGAGGCCAACGCCGAGGCCGTCACCGAGGTGATCGCCACCGAGGCCGCACCCGGAGCAGCCGGCTCCGCGGCGGACGGGCCTACGGAGCGCCGGTTCACCGCGCCCGGGTTCGACGCCGGGCAGACCGAGGTCATCCCGTCGGTGGGCGACGCCGACACCGCGTTGATCGGCCGGCAGGGCGAGGCGGGAAAGGCGATACCGCAACAGATTCCGCCGCGGCTGGGCGGCAGGCTGCCCGCGACCGTCTCACGCAGCTGGGGCTGGGTGATGGCGCTGATCCTGATCATCCTGGCGCTGGCCGTCATCGCGGTGCTGGGCACGTTGTGGCTGACCCGCGACGAGCGCCAGGCGGCCTCGCAGGAAGAGCGGGTCCGCGGCACCATCCAGAACTTCGACGTCGCCATGCAGACCGGCGACCTGGCCGCGCTGCGCAGCCTGACCTGCGGCGACATCCGCGACCGCTACGTCAACTACGACCAGAAGGCCTGGGACGACACCTACCGCCGGATCGCGGCGGCCAAGCAGTACCCGGTGGTCGCCAGCATCGACGAGGTCGTCGTCAACGACGGGCACGCCGAAGCCAACGTCACCGCGTTCATGGCCTACGAGCCGCGGGTCCGCTCGACCCGCAGCTTCGACCTGCAGTTCCGCGACGACCAGTGGAAGATCTGCCAGTCACACGCCGGGTGAACCATCCACGTTGACTCTGCGCTCACGGCGCGGTTTTCTCGAATTTCTCCGCCGTGGACGCAGAGTCAGCGCATCAGCCCAGGGCCTTGCCGGCGCTGTGCAGGTCGTTGCAGGCCTCGATGACCCGCTCGGTCATGGCGGCTTCGGCCTTCTTGAGGTAGCTGCGCGGGTCGTAGGTCTTCTTGTTGCCGACCTCGCCGTCGATCTTGAGCACCCCGTCGTAGTTGGTGAACATGTGCGCGGCGATCGGGCGGGTGAACGCGTACTGGGTGTCGGTGTCGACGTTCATCTTCACCACGCCGTGCTGCAACGCCTCTTCGATCTCGGACTTCAGCGAGCCCGAGCCGCCGTGGAAGACGAAGTTGAACGGCTTGGAGCCGGCCGCCAGACCCAGCTTGGCCGCCGCCACCTTCTGGCCCTCGCCGAGGATGTCGGGACGCAGCTTGACGTTGCCGGGCTTGTAGACACCGTGCACGTTGCCGAAGGTCGCGGCGAGCAGGTACTCGCCGTGGTCGCCGATGCCGAGGGCGTCGATGGTCTTCTCGAAGTCCTCCGGGGTGGTGTAGAGCTTCTCATTGATCTCGGCTTCCACACCGTCCTCTTCGCCGCCGACGACGCCGATCTCGATCTCCAGGATGATGTTGGCGGCCTCCGCCTTGGCCAGCAGCTCCTTGGCGATGGACAGGTTCTCGTCGATCGGCACGGCTGAGCCGTCCCACATGTGCGACTGGAACAGCGGGTTGTTGCCGGCTTTGACCCGTTCGGTCGAGATCGCCAGCAGCGGACGCACGAATCCGTCCAGCTTGTCCTTCGGGCAGTGGTCGGTGTGCAGGGCCACGTTGATCGGGTACTTGGCGGCGATCACGTGGGTGAACTCGGCCAGCGCCACCGCGCCGGCCACCATGTCCTTGACACCGAGCCCGGAGCCGAACTCCGCGCCGCCGGTGGAGAACTGGATGATGCCGTCGCTGCCGGCGTCGGCGAAGCCCTTGATCGCGGCGTTGATGGTCTCCGACGACGTGCAGTTGATCGCCGGGAACGCGTAGGAATTCTCCTTGGCGCGGCCCAACATCTCGGCGTAGATCTCAGGGGTGGCGATAGGCATGGAACTCTCTCCTCCTGGCTGACCGAACCTGCCCTCGAGTATCTCAGGGACGGTTTCCGCAGCAGCCCCGGGTATGTTGGTGCGTCATGAGCATGACGGTGGCGGCGATGCCCCACATCTTGGACCCGATGTACTGGATCGGGCAGGGCGGGGTATTCGAGCACGCCGTACTGCCGGCCATCCTGGTGATCGTCTTCGTCGAAACCGGTCTGCTGTTTCCGCTGTTGCCGGGCGAATCGCTGCTGGTCACCGGTGGTCTGCTGGCCGCGGCGGGCAATCCCGACATCTGGGTGCTGGCGCCGGCGGTGGCGATCGTGGCGATCCTCGGCGATCAGACCGGCTACTTCATCGGCCGCCGTCTGGGGCCGGCACTGTTCAAGAAGGAGGATTCCCGCTTTTTCAAGAAGCACTATGTGACCGACTCACATGCCTTCTTCGAAAAATACGGCCCGGTGGCGATCATCCTGGCCCGCTTCGTGCCGTTCGCACGCACCTTCGTCCCGGCGATCGCCGGCGTGTCCTACATGCGCTACCCGGTCTATCTGGCCTTCGACATCGTCGGCGGGATTCTGTGGGGGGCCGGGATGACCCTGACCGGGTACTGGCTGGGTACCAAGGTGCCCGGCATCACCGACCACCTGGAATTGATCATCATCGGGATCCTGTTCGTCTCGCTGCTCCCGGCGATCTTCTCGGCGACCAAGGCCTACCTGGCGCGCCGGCAGAACCGCGCGGTCGAGACACCCGACGACGAGTCCGCGCTCAGCACGCCGACTCCGGAGTAAGTCCGCTCGGGCGGGCCGACGCCACCGCGTGGGCGGCCTCCATCAGCATCCAGCCCGACAGCTGCACCGAGAGGTCGCGTTCGGGCACCTCGGACTCGTAGACGGCCCCCGCGACGGAGGTGGCCACCGCGCCGTCGGCCCGGGGCAGATCGGCGGGCCGGTCCCAGAACGCCCCGAACAGCGGCAGCCCGTCCACCGACTGCCGGTAATCCCACGCCGACCTCGCCGACGCCAGCACCAGCTCGGCGGCGGTGCCCCTGGCCGCGGTGTCGGCAGCGGAATCGCCCGGCAGATCGGTGGCCACCAACGCCAGGTACCGGGCGGTGATCCCGGCGAACAGGCCGCCGTCGCCGCCCCCGGCGCCCTTGAGCACCCCGCCGGGAGCCATCTGCGAGTGCACCGCGGCGACCAGCCGGTGGACGCGGGCGGCGTGCCGCGCGCTGTCTGGCGCTCCGGTGCGCGCCGCCAGCTCGGTCTCCAGGCCGAGCACCACGCCCTGGCAGTAGGTGTACTGCGCCCGCACCAGCGAGCCGGCCCTGATGCCGTCGAACACCAGGTGCGTGTCCGGGTCGATCAGGGTGGCATCGATCCAGTCGCCCATCTCCCTCGCGCGCTCCAGCCAACCGGGTTCGCGGGCCAGGAAGATCCCGGCCGGGCCGTTGGCGGGGGCATTGAAAAAGGGCTCGGTGAACTGTTCGTCCTTCCGCCAGGGGATCCCGCCGCCGGCCTCGGGCATCCAGGAGTCGGTCAGCTCGCGGGTCAGGGTGCGCAGCGCACGGTGCCGGTCGATACCGGTGACGGCGCCGGCCCGCTGGATCGCCAGCGCCAGCCACGCCATGTCGTCGTAATAGGCGTTGCCCCAACGGAACACGTTGCGCAGCCGGTGGCTGCGGAGCTGCCGTTTGATCCGGGTCACCCGTTCGGGTTGCGGGTCCCGCAGCTGCGCGTCGACCAGGCAGTCCAGCAGGTGCGCCTGCCACCAGTAGTGCCAGTGCGGGGCGCGCCGGATCGGCGGCCAGGCCACCACGCCCAGCTGGGTGCCCGGCAGATGCCAGAGCGGCTTGAGGTGTCTCGCGGTGACAGCAGCCTCGGCACTCTCGGCCCGATTCGCCCATAGCAGATCCATAGCCAAAGATCCTGCCCTACCAGGCCTGGTCGAGGTTCCCATGCTGGGCTATCCAGGCGTGCATCACGATCCCGGCGGCCACCCCGACGTTGATGCTGCGGGTCGAGCCGAACTGGGCGATCGACACCAGCACATCGGCGCCCGCGCGCATCTCGTCGCTGATGCCGGGCCCCTCGGAGCCGAACACCAGCAGGCAGTCGGCCGGCAATGTGGTCTGCTCCAGGCGCACCGCCCCGGCGACGTTGTCCACCGCGACCACCGTCAGGCCCTGTCGCGCAGCGAAGTCGAGCAGTCCGGCCACGTCGTTGTGGTGTTGCAGCCGCTGGTAACGGTCGGTGACCATGGCGCCGCGCCGGTTCCAGCGCCGCCGCCCGACGATGTGCACGGTGTGCACGGCGAACGCGTTGGCGGTGCGCACCACCGAGCCGATGTTGGCGTCATGCCCGAAGTTCTCGATCGCGACGTGAAGCGCGTGCCGCCGCCGGTCGATGTCGGCGATGATCGCCTCGCGGGTCCAGTAGCGGTAGGCGTCGACGACGTTGCGGGCATCGCCGTCCCGGAGCAGCTCCGGGTCGTAACGTGGGTCGGCCGGCGGCTCACCCGGCCACGGCCCGACACCGTTGGCGGGCGGGAACCACTCGGTGGGGCCGGGATGATCCACCGCGTCGTTCACGAGGTGGTCCATACCGCCGCGTGGGTGCCCACCACCGATACCGAGGCGTAGAGCACCGCGGCGTTGATCTCCCCGTGCGTGCACAGCGATGTCGGCACGTGCACGGAGTTCAGCGACGCCTCCGGCAGGATCAGCACCGACGACCCGAACGCAAGGCAGTCCGGGCCCAGCCCGGGCATCGGCGTGGACGGTCCGGCGAGGAGCATCAACGGCCCACCGCGCGCCTGCGCGTCGTCCCGGTACTGCGCGGCGAGCGCGTCGGCGGACAGGCTCAGCACCATATATCCCTTGCCGGAGAACGCTTTCGGGTCGCCGAGGGCGGACGGGGCCAGCGGCACACCGTCGGCCCGGTAGGCCGCCACGCCCTGGGCGGTGAGCACCAGACCGGTGTCGTAGGGGTTCACCGGCGGCAACCCCACCGGGAACGCCGCGGGGTAGGCCACGGTGGTGTCCTTGATCCGGTCGGCCGGGGAGTAGGCGTAGATCCCGCGCACCGCGCTGCGTTCCTTCAGCGGTCCCAGGCACACGGTTCCGTCCAACCGATCGGGTTCGCGATCCGACAGCGGCGCCGGGGTCAGCTCACCCAGCGCATCGCAGCTGCCCAGGCCGGTGGCCTCCACCGGGT
This sequence comes from Mycolicibacter terrae, assembly GCF_010727125.1. Classification (NCBI taxonomy): domain Bacteria; kingdom Bacillati; phylum Actinomycetota; class Actinomycetes; order Mycobacteriales; family Mycobacteriaceae; genus Mycobacterium; species Mycobacterium terrae. The sequence continues at coordinate 3,896,556 of NZ_AP022564.1, forward strand.
GCGCCGGGGTGCCGTAGATGCCGAACCGCAGATCGCCGGCCGCGGCGTGCTCAGCATCCGGGTCGGCGAGACGACCCTTGACGTCGATCAGCACGTGATCGACCTCCCAGCGCAGGTTGGTCAGCGTCATGTCCCAACCCAGCAGCGTCAGCGCCTCCCCGAGCCGGGCGCCCTGGGCCCCGTAGGGACCGGTCGCACCGGAACGCGTGCAGGCCGGCAGAAATGCGACGGCCAGCGTCAGCAACGCCGCGATCAGTCTCCGCACAACCGTCCTCGGGCTCAGCCCAGTCCGAGCTCGGCCAGGCCGAGCACGCTGCGGTAGGGCACACCCTCGGCCTCGATGGCCTCCGCCGCTCCGGTGGCGCGGTCCACCACGGTGGCCACCCCGACGACGTGCCCGCCGGCGTCGCGCACCGCACGCACCGCGGTCAGCGCCGAGCCGCCGGTGGTGCTGGTGTCCTCGACCACGAGCACCGGACGGCCGGAGACATCGGCGCCTTCGATAAGGCGTTGCATGCCATGGGTTTTCACCGACTTACGCACCACGAAGGCGTCGATCGGCCGTCCCGGGGCGTGCATGACGGCGGTCGCGACCGGGTCCGCGCCCAGGGTCAACCCGCCCACCGCGACGTAGTCCCAGTCGTCGGTGAGCTGGCGGACCAGCCGGCCGATCAGGGCGCCGGCCCGGTGGTGCAGGGTGGAGCGGCGCAGGTCGACGTAGTAGTCGGCTTCGGCGCCCGAGGACAGGGTCACGCGGCCGTGTACCACCGACAGCTCGCGCACCAGCGCGGCAAGTTCGTCGCGTTCGCCGCTGTTAAGTGCGCCCACGGCCCCGCCCGAAGGTGTTGGTCAGTGTCCGCGACAGTCCGCGCGGAATGAGTCGGCTGGCGCCTACCAGCGCCTTGTAGTGCATGCCCGGGACGCTGATCACCTCACCGCGGGCGATGTCGGCCAGGCTGGCCCCGACCACATCGTCGACCTCCATCCACAGAAACGACGGCAGCGTGGCCATGTCGATGCCTGCGCGGTCGTGGAATTCGGTGTGCACATAGCCCGGGCAGACCACGTGGATACCCACGCCGGTGCCCTTGAGCCCACCGGCCAGTCCTTCGGTGAACGACACCACCCAGGCCTTGGACGCCGAGTAGGTGGAGCCGCGCCCGGACAGCAGGCCGGCGACGCTGGCCACGTTGACGACGGTGCCGGCGCCGGTGTCGATCATCGCGGGCAGGGCGGCCCGGGTCAGCTGCATCACCGCGGTGACGTTGACGTCCAGCTGGGCCTGCAGCAGCGCGGGGTCGGCGGTCCAGAACTCGCCGGAGGTGCCGAAGCCGGCGTTGTTCACCAGGACCCGCACTCCGGCGCTCACCCGCTCGGCGACCTTGGCCCGGCCGTCGGCGTCGGCCAGGTCGGCGGGCAGCACCTCGACATCACAGCCGTGCCTGCCCCGCAGTTCGGCCGCCATCGCCTGCAGGCGCTCGGCATCGCGGGCCACCAGGATCAGGTCATAGCCGTCAGCGGCGTACCGGCGCGCGTAGCCCGCTCCCAACCCGGAGGTAGGCCCGGTGACCAGGGCCGTGGGTCGTGACATGACCGATAGCGTATGTCAGCGCTGATAGTGCGCGGTCTGCCGCCCGTTGCGGCCGGGGGCCGGGGCATGCAGCATGCCCGATGACTCCTCGCGGGCCGTCCGGCGCCGCGGCCGAGATTCGGCGGCGGTGTTGCCCTGGGGCGGAGCGGACGACCGGGGCGCAGACGGGGCCTGCTCGGCCGCGCTGTCCTCCGGGGATTCCACCGCACCGCCCGACCCCAGCGGACGGCTGGGCTGCCCGTTGCGTCGGGCCGACGGCTTGGCGGCGCCGGCAGCGGCTTCGACCGGTTGGCGCCGCGGCGTCGGCGGCAGCACCCGCAGCAGGTCATTGAACTGGCGCACGCTGCGCAGACCCTCGTCCCATTGGGCGCGGGTGCTGGTGATCGGCATGCTCACCAGGGTCCAGTTCGCCTCGTTCCACATGATTTCCGCGCAGTCCGGGGCGGTGTGGGCGAAGGTGACCATCCGCCGGTCGCACGCCCGGCGGGCCGCGTCGAGGTTGGTGGAGTAGACCATCCGCGGGCCGATCGCCCCGAGCAGCCAGATGTCGTTCTCCCGCGGCTCTTTGAGGCCCTTGAGCCGCACGTCGACGACGACGTTGGTGCTGACCTTGCGGTGCAGGGCGATCACCGTCGCGACTTCGTCGAGGTCGAAGATGTAGACCGCCTCGCCGCGGATCTGGCCGAGCACCACGTTGCGGACGGGCGCGTCGCCCACCGTCGACATGACGCCGCGTTTCCAGCGTCGCAGGATCTCGGTGGACTCCGGTTCGAAGTCGAAGCCCTGCGAGCGGGCCCAGGACTTACGGCGGCGGCTGCGGCCGCGGCGCTGGTCGAGGTCCACGTACAGCAAGACACCCGCGCCGACGAAGCACAGCGCGGACAGCGTGAACCAGAGCGGGACCATTGCGCCTAGCGTATCTGCTGTCGGCCCGGAAGCGAGAACGCTTGCCGGTTACAACCGGGTATCAGCACGATTCCAAGAGGTCAACGTCACAGTTGGAGCGCATTGGAGCCACCGAAGATGGTGGTCCCGTTGCCGGCATAGGAGATGTAGATCGGCTGCTGGGCGAACGGGATGTTGCCGGTGTTCATGGTGTCGCCGGAAGTCACCGTCGGGGAGTTGAAGACCCCGTTCGAGTTATGCACCGTGTACTCGTACAGCAGGTTGTTGGTGCCGTGCTGATAGACCGCGATGGTCGTCCCATCCGGCAATCCGCCGTTGCCCTCCGGCGTGACACCGTTGAGCGCCGAGGAAGGCATGGTGCCGTACACCCCGCCGGAGTCGACCACCGCTTGGACCGCCTGGTGTGCACCGCCGTTGATGCTGAGATCCAGTTGGGCATAGGGTGCCCCGGCGACCGAGGTCCCGTCGGTCAACGGGTTGTCCCCGAAGATCAAACGGTTATTGGCCTGGTCGATCAGCACACCCTGACCGAGATCCCCCGGTAGCGCGGCGGTCGGGATGCTGTCGGGGGTAGGCCCGAGCGCGTTGGGTCCGACCCCCAGCACGCCGACGACGTTGGCCGGACCCAGGTAGTCCTGGATGGACCACGGGCCGAAGATGTTGAAGTCCGCCGGGAACGCGAAGAGCACGGCATCGACGCTGGTGTCGGCGGTGACGGTTTCTCCTGCCGCGTCGGTGAAGGTGACGGTGGTGGGCAACTCCACATAGAAGTAGTCCAGCGCACCGCCGAACTGACCGATGTTGAAGCCGGTGGGCAGGCCGGTGATGCCGGTCCATGGGATGTCCCAGATCGGCATCACCAGGCCGGCCGCGCCGGTGTCGACCAGCACCGGCGCCGAACCGCCGCCACCCACCGAGACGTCCACCACGGGCTCGGTGGTGGCATTGACCTGCAATGGGACGGTGAAGGTATCCGGGACAGCGGTGTCCGAGCCGGACGCAAGGGCACTGCCGGCTGTGCTCGCGTCCGCCGACCCGCCGAACAGCCACTGCTCGAGGTCGTTGATCGGGGTGTAGACCAGATTCTGGTACCAGCCGTCGAACAGGGAGTCCAACGAGGCGAGAGCCGAACCCGGATCGGTATCGGCGGCGATTCCGGGATCGACCGCACTGAGAGCGTCGATGATCGGCTGAAACAGGTCGTCGAAGTCGGCGTGCGCCGCCGGAATAGCCCCGAACGCCAGGAACGCCCCGACCGTCGCGGTCGCACCTACCACCTGCCGATGACGAACTGCCATATCGGAGACCTCCCCGCATGAGGCCGCGAACAGCCGCGACCGCCCGCGGTCACGCTAACCCACTATGGGGCGTAGAACACCAGAGGATTCACCCAAGAAACACCCAAAAATCTCGGTGCGTTCAGCGGATTGCGGGCCTACGCCATCACAGTTCGATGGGGGTGCCGCCGATGATGGTCTGCCCGCCATTCACGAGGTAGTTGATGTAGACCGGCTGCTGGCCGAACAGCCAGTTCCCGGTGTTCATGCCACTGTTGGCGCCGACCACAACCGGGCTGCGCACCTCACCCTCCTGCGAGCCCACCGTGTAGGAGTACAGCAGCGTGCCGTCCTTGGTGTAGACCGAGATGTCCGTCCCGTCGGGCAAAGCTCCGTTGGCGGTCGGGGTGACCTCGCCGAGCGCCGAGGACGGCATGGTGCCGTACACCCCACCGGAGTCGATCACCCCGCGGACGCCCGTCATCGGCCCGTCGTTGAGCTGCACCTTCAGCTCAGCCCAGGGCGACCCGGCAATCACGGTGCCCCCCTCCAACGGGTTGTCCCCGAAGATCAATTTGCCGCCCGGCTGGTCGATCAACACCCCATGGCCAAGAACTCCCGGCAGATCGGCGGTCGGGATGTGGTCGGGAGTCGGCCCGAGCGCGTTGGGTCCGATCCCCAAGACCCCGGTGGAGGAGCCGGCCAAGTAGTCGTAAATCGACCAGGAGCCAAAGGGATTGAGGTCCGCAGGGAACGCGAAGAGCACGGCATCCACCGTGGTGTCAGCGGTGACGGTGTTGCCGCCGGCGTCGGTGAACGTGACCGTGGTGGGCAGCTCCATATAGAAGTAGTTCAGCGCCCCACCGAACTGGCCGATGTTGAAGCCGGTGGGCAGCCCGGTGATGCCGAACGGGTTGATGTTCCAGATCGGCACGACCAGCCCGGCCGCGCCGGTGTCGACCAGCACCTCGGTCTGGGCGCCGCCGCCGATCGAAACGTTGATCACCGGTTGGGTGGTGAGGTTGACGTCCATCGGAACGGTGAAGCTGTCCGGGAGGACGGCGCTGTCCGAGTCGTAAGCGACAGCGCTGCCCGGGAGATCCGGCCCGAACAGCCACGGCGCGATACCGTGCAGCGGGGTGTAGACGAGGTCCTGGTACCAGCCGTCCAGCAGGCTGTCCAACGAGGCCAGCGCCGAACCCGGGTCGGTGTCGGCAGCAATGCCGGGATCGACCATGGTGAATGCATCGATGATGGGCTGGAACAGGTCGTCGAAGTCCGCGTTCGCCGCGGGCGCGGTGCCCAGTGGCGCCAACCCCACCGTCAGGAACGCCCCTACGGTGCTGACTGCGCCGACCAGGCGATGACGACGACCCGACATGGCTACCCCTCGGAATGAACGACGGTATTGGAAAATACTGGACATTCTCAGCAATCGTTAGGGTAACCGATCAACTCCGCCGCCGCATCAGCTCCCCCGGCAGACGTGAAGGCCCCCGCCGGTAAGCGGGGGCCTTCACTCTCGCCGGGCCGTCAGCCCAGGATCAGCGACTCGCCATCCGGACTGACGTTGACCGGCACGGTGTCGCCGTCGTGCACCTCACCGGCCAGCAACAGCTTGGCCAGCTGGTCGCCGATGGCCTGCTGAATCAGCCTGCGCAGCGGCCGCGCGCCGTACATCGGGTCGAACCCGCGGTGCGCCAGCCACTTCTTGGCCGGCAGCGACACCTCCAGCGTCAGCCGGCGTTGCTGAAGCCGCTTGGACAGCTGCTGCAGCTGGATGTCGACGATCGACACCAGTTCCTCGGGGTTGAGCCCCTCGAAGATCAGCACGTCGTCGAGCCGGTTGATGAACTCCGGCTTGAACGCCGCCCGCACCGCCGCCATCACCTGCTCGTCGGTGCCACCCGATCCCAGGTTGGAGGTCAGGATCAAGATGGTGTTGCGGAAGTCGACGGTACGGCCCTGGCCGTCGGTGAGCCGGCCCTCGTCGAGCACCTGCAGCAGCACGTCGAACACATCCGGGTGCGCCTTCTCCACCTCGTCGAAGAGCACCACGGTGTAGGGCCGGCGACGTACCGCCTCGGTCAGCTGACCGCCCTGGTCGTAGCCGACGTAGCCGGGGGGCGCCCCCACCAGGCGCGCCACCGAGTGCTTCTCGCTGTACTCGCTCATGTCGATACGAACCATCGCCCGTTCGTCGTCGAACAGAAAGTCGGCCAGCGCCTTGGCGAGCTCGGTCTTGCCCACGCCGGTAGGACCGAGGAACAGGAACGAGCCGGTCGGCCGGTTGGGGTCGGCGACCCCGGCGCGGCTGCGCCGCACCGCATCGGAGACCGCCTGCACCGGTTTGCGCTGCCCGACGACGCGCTTGCCCAGCTCGTCTTCCATCCGCAGCAGCTTGGCGGTCTCGCCTTCCAGCAGTCGTCCCGCCGGGATGCCGGTCCAGGCACTCACCACGTCGGCGATGTCGTCCGGCCCGACTTCTTCTTTGAGCATGACGCCCTCGCGGGCCTGTGCGTCCGGCAGCGCCGCCTCGAGCTTCTTCTCCACCTCGGGGATGCGCCCGTAGCGCAGTTCGGCAGCCTTGGCGAGATCGCCGTCCCGCTCGGCACGGTCGGCCTCGCCGCGTAGCGCCTCCAGCTGCTCCTTGAGTTCACGGACGATGTCGATGGCGTTCTTCTCGTTGTGCCACCTGGTCGTCAGTTCCGCGAGCTTTTCCTTGAGGTCGGCCAGCTCGGCACGCAGTTTGACCAACCGGTCCTTGGACGCGGCGTCTTCCTCCTTTTCCAGAGCCATCTCTTCGATCTCCAGCCGGCGCACCAACCGCTCGACCTCGTCGACCTCGACGGGCCGGGAGTCGATCTCCATCCGCAGCCGGCTGGCGGCCTCGTCGACCAGGTCGATGGCCTTGTCCGGCAGGAAACGCGCGCTGATGTAGCGGTCGCTCAAGGTGGCGGCGGCCACCAGCGCGGAGTCGGTGATGCGCACACCGTGGTGCACCTCGTAGCGGTCCTTGAGGCCGCGCAGGATGCCGATGGTGTCCTCGGCCGAGGGTTCGCCGACGTAGACCTGCTGGAAACGGCGCTCCAGGGCGGCGTCCTTCTCGATGTACTTGCGGTACTCCTCGAGCGTGGTCGCGCCGACCAGTCGCAGCTCGCCGCGGGCCAGCATCGGCTTGATCATGTTGCCGGCGTCCATCGCGCCCTCGCCGGTGGCGCCGGCGCCGACGATGGTGTGCAGCTCGTCGATGAAGGTGATCACCTGCCCGGCAGCGTTCTTGATCTCGTCGAGGACGGCCTTGAGGCGTTCCTCGAACTCGCCACGATATTTGGCGCCGGCCACCATCGAACCCAGGTCCAGCGCGACGACGGTCTTGTCGCGCAGGCTTTCCGGGACATCGCCGGCGACGATGCGCTGGGCCAGGCCCTCCACGATCGCGGTCTTGCCGACGCCGGGCTCACCGATGAGCACCGGGTTGTTCTTGGTGCGCCGGCTCAGTACCTGCACCACCCGGCGGATCTCGGTGTCACGGCCGATCACCGGGTCGAGCTTGCCCTCGCGGGCGCGGGCGGTCAGGTCGGTGGAGTACTTCTCCAGCGCCTGGTAGCTGGCCTCCGGGTCGGGGTTGGTGACCCGGGCGCTGCCGCGCACCTTGACGAAGGCTTCCCGCAGCGCCTGCGGCGAAGCGCCGTGGCCGGTGAGCAGCTTGGCGACATCGGAGTCACCGGTGGCCAACCCGACCATCAGGTGCTCGGTGGAGACGTACTCGTCGTCCATCTCGGTGGCCAGCTGCTGGGCGACGGTGATCGCCGCCAGCGACTCGCGGGACAGCTGTGGTTGCGCGCTGGCTCCGCTGGCCTGCGGTAGCCGGTCCAGCAGGTGCTGGTTCTCGGCGCGGATCGTTGCCGGGACCACACCGACCGCCTCCAGCAGCGGCGCGGCGATCCCGTCGTTCTGAGTCAGTAGGGCCTGCAGCAGGTGTGCGGGCCGGATTTCGGGGTTGCCGGCGGCGGTGGCCGCCTGCAATGCCGCGGTCAAGGCCGCCTGCGTCTTGGTGGTCGGGTTGAACGAGTCCACGACACCTCCATTCGGGGTCAGGGGTTACCAAAAATGCTTGTCGTGTTGTCCAACGCAGTCAAGGTTGAGTCTGTTCCGCTCAAGTCTATTTTTTGCCGAGCGGCGGTACACCGGGCCGATGTTCTGCCCGATCTGGCGACCGAGCTGGCCACCTCGGCAGGCCTCGCCGATTCCCCGCTGCCCCGCACCATGCGCGCCCTGCACGCCAGCGCACTGTCAGGTGCGCTCACCGCCCTGGTCCTCGACTGGGCCGATGGGCGGCTTCCGGTCAGTCGTGCCGAGCTCGGCGGTTACGCAACCCGGCTGGTGCTCGCGGGCCTCGGCTGACGGCCGCGTCCAGAAGTAGAGAGCCAGCCAGGCGCCGTAGCCGACCGCCATCCCGGCGTACATCACGGCCGGATCGGTTTGGCCGTGCACGCTGAGATACAGCACGACACCGGCCAACAGCGCCGGCAGCACCGCCGCGGCGCGCCGCACGGCGAACGCACCGGCGACGAGCACGATCGAAATGATCAGCAGTCCCGGGCTGATCCGGTGCAGCACGTCGAGCAGACCGCCCCACCAGCCCCGGGAGCCCGCGGCACCGTGCGCAGCATGGCCCAGGCCCGCGGACGCCCCCACGCCCAGCAGCACCAGGATCGCCGGCAGGCAGCAGGCCAGCGTGCAGGTCAAAGCCGCGATGACACCCGCCAGCCCGAACCGGCGACCCGTCGCGGAGCGCAGCCGGCGCCGATCAGGACATTCTGCTGGGGGTGGCATATCCGCCTTCCGTGGAGACCTTCTGCGAACCTATACCCCGTACGGGTATAGGGCAAGCTCGGATCGGCTCGGTGCTGCCGTGGCTGAAGGCCGGCACCGAACCGATACGGTGCTGCCATGACGTCCGGCTTGGGTTCGATATGGATCGCGTTGGTTCCGCTCGCACTGGTGGTGGCACTCTCCCCGATCACCGTTATCCCGGCGATACTGGTGCTGCACACCCCGCATCCGCGCGAGACCGGGCTGACCTTCCTGATCGGCTGGCTGGCGGGCCTGGCCGCACTCACCGCGGCCTTCGTAGCGGGATCGGGCCTGCTGGGCGGGCTGGACAAGACACCGCCGGCCTGGGCGTCGTGGTTGCGGATCGTGGTCGGCGCGACACTGATCGCGTTCGGCATCTACCGCTGGACCGCCCGACATGGACACGGCGAGATGCCGGGCTGGATGCGCTCATTCACGAGGATGACCCCACTGCGCGCCGGGTTGATGGCCGCGGTATTGGCCGCAATCCGGCCCGAGGTGCTGTTCATGTGTGCCGCCGCGGGCCTGGCCATCGGCAGCGCCGGGCTGGGCGCGGCGGCCGCCTGGCAGGCGGCCGCGTTCTTCGTAGCCGTCGCCGCGTCCACGGTCGTGATCCCGATATTGGGCTACCTTGCCGCCAGCCACCGGCTTGATCCCGCGCTGGGCAGGCTCAAAGACTGGATGGAACAGCAGCACGCCGCGCTCGTCGCCGTCATCCTCGTCCTCATCGGTGCGATGGTGACCTACAACGGGATTCACGCGCTGTAGCCGCTACGGCGCCCGGCCAGCATAAAATTGCGGCCGTGGGCCTAGACGACCGTGACGCACTGCAGGTGCTGCGCGGCGCGTTCGGCGACTCGAACAGCACCGAGGCCACCGACGGTTTCATCGGCCGCCTGTTCGCCCGCTGGTTCGGAACCAACCCGTCGGCCCGAGACCTGTTCCCGGCCGACCTGTCCGGCATCCGCGTGGCGTTCGCCCAGGCCATGAGCTGGGTGTATGGCGAGCTGGTCGCCCAGCGCGCCCAGGAGCCGGTCGCCTTTTTGGCACAACTCGGTCGAGACCACCGTAAATACGGTGTGACACAACATCATTACGACACCATGGGGCGGGTGCTGTATGCCGTCCTGCGGGAAGAGCTGGCCGATGACTGGACCCCCGCGGTCGACGACGCCGCCCGGGAGTCACTGAGTCTGATCATCGGGGTGATGGGTGGCGCCGCCGACGCCGAAGACGGCCCGGCCTGGTGGGACGGCACCGTCGTCGAACACCTACGGGTCTCCCGCGACTTGGCGGTCGTCCGGATCCAGTTGGACTACCCACTGCCCTACCACCCGGGCCAGTACGTCAAAGTCGAGGTGCCACAGTGCCCGCGCTCCTGGCGCTACCTCTCGCCTGCCATGCCGGCCGACGAGACCGGCGCGATCGAGTTCCATCTGCGCGGGGTCCCCGCCGGACTGGTCAGCACCGCGATCGTCAACGAGACCAGCCCCGGCGACCGCTGGCGGCTGTCCAGCCCGCACGGCGGCCTGCACATCGACCGGGAGGCCGGTGATGTGTTGATGGTGGCCGGCAGCACCGGCCTGGCGCCACTGCGAGCGATCATCATGGACCTGACCCGGTGGGGGGTGAACCCGCGCGTGCACCTGTTCTTCGGCGGCCGATACCCCTGCGAGCTCTACGACCTGCCGACGCTGTGGCAGATCGCGGCGCACAACCCGTGGCTGTCGGTGACCCCGGTGTCGGAGTACCCCGGCGACCCCGGCTGGGCCGCCGACTATCCCGATGTGACGCCGCCGCGGGGCCTGCACGTGCGGCAGACCGGGCGGCTGCCGGAGGTGGTCACCCGCTATGGCAGCTGGAGTGACCGCCAGATCCTGATCTGCGGCGGACCCGAGATGACCCGCGCTACCAAGGCGGCTTTGGTCGCCAAAGGCGCGCCTGCGCAACGTATTCAACACGACCCGTTGTCGGAGTGAGAAGTGACCGAATTCGAACCGTGCACATTGGCTGATCCGTCGTCGGATCTCACGGCCACGTTCGTCCCGGGTGCGGGCATGATCGGCACCTCGCTGTCCGACGGCGGCGAGGAGTTACTCGGCCAGCGCAGGGGCCTGCGGGCCTACGTCTTTGAGGCCAAGACCATGGGCATCCCACTGCTGTATCCGTGGGCGAACCGGTTGAGCGGTAAGGGATACCGCGTCGGTGCAACCGAGGTCGCGCTGACTCCCGGCAGCGGCGGAGTGCACACCGACGAGCACGGCGCCCCGATCCACGGCACGCTGGCCGGAGATCCCGGGTGGCGGGTGACCGAGCGATCGGCGACGACCGTGACCGCCGAACTCGACTTCGGTTCGCGCCCGGAGTTGTTGGCGTCCTTCCCGTTCCCGCACCTGCTCAGCCTGGCTGTCAGCCTTGCCGACCGCATACTGACGGTGCGTACCACGGTCACCGCCACCACCGGCGCGGCGGTGCCGCTGTGCTTCGGCTTCCACCCGTATCTGCAGCTGCCCGGAGTCTTGAGAGATCAATGGCGCATGGAGACGCCGCCGATGCGCGCCCGGCTCGTCGACGCCCGCGGCATCCCCACCGGTGCCACCGAACCGCACCCGGCGATCAGCGAGTCATTGGGCGAGCAGGTGTTCGACGACGGTTTCGACGACGTGCCGGCCGGGGCGGTATTCGCGGTCAGCGGCGGCGGCCGACGGATCGAGGTGCACTTCGACACCGGGTATCCGGCGGCACAGATCTACGCCCCGGCCACCGACGACGTCATCTGCTTCGAACCGATGGCCGCGCCCACCGACGCGCTGCGCCGCGGCGGCTATCGGATGGCGCGTCAGGGAGCGCCCGGCGTGGCACAGTTCTCCATCCGGGTCCGTTGAGCGCTGACTCTGCGCGTACCAGACAAAAGTGCGAGTGGACACCCTGGTGGACGCAGAGTCAACGGTGAGGAATCACTTACGCGGCTGCCAGACCACTACGGCGGTGCTCTTGGGCATCACCGCGATCTCGCGACGCTGCTTGGCGCGCAACATCTCCAGCTCGGCCGCCATCTCCTTGACCCGTGACTGCAGCGCCTCGACCTGATTGGTCAGTTCGATGATCCGCTTGATGCCGGCCAGGTTGACGCCCTCGTCGTGGGAGAGCCGCTGCACCTCACGCAACAGGTCCACATCCCGCTCCGAGTAGCGGCGTCCGCCGCCGGAGCTGCGGCGCGGGCTGACCAACCCGATCCGGTCATAGGTCCGCAGCGTCTGGGCGTGCATACCGGCCAGCTCGGCGGCCACCGAGATCAGGAAGGTCCGGGAGTTCTCCGATTTACTCATGACCGGTTCCCCGCCCATCCGGCCCTCGGGTCGAAGCCGCTGGACCGCTCCGCTGCCGCATACGCCTCGAGTGCCTCCTGCGCGGGACCCTCCAGGTTCGGTGGGACCGCAACCTTCACCTTGACCAGCAGGTCGCCGTGTCCGCCGCCGCGTTTGGGCACCCCGCGCCCGCGCACCCGCAGAATCCGGCCGTCGGCGGTCCCCTTGGGTACTCGCACACCGACCTTGCCGTCCAGTGTCGGCACCGAAAGCGTGGTGCCCAAGGCTAGTTCGGAGAAACTGACCGGGATGGTGACCGTCAGGTCGTCGCCGTCGCGGCCGAAGACCTTGTCCGGACGCACCCGGACCGTCACATACAGGTCGCCCGACGGCGCCCCCCGCAGACCCGCCTCGCCCTGGCCGGCCAGCCGAATCCGCTGGCCGTCCTCGACGCCCGGTGGAATCCGCACGTTGATGGTGCGGGTGCGGGCCGCCCGCCCGGTTCCCTTGCACTCCGAACACGGGTGCTCGATGATCGACCCGCTGCCGCGGCAGTCGGTACACGGCTCGGAGAACCCGAAGGCGCCCTGGTTGCTGCTGATCACTCCGGATCCGTTGCAGGACGCGCACACTCGCGGGCTCGTACCCGGCCGTGCTCCACTGCCGTGGCAGTTGGTGCACGGTGCCGCACTGGTCAGCCGCAGCGGCATCTCCACACCCTTGGTGGCCTCCAGGAAACTCAGCTCGGAGTCGGTCTCCAGGTCGTTTCCGCGCCGCGGCCGGCTGGGCCGCTGCTGTGCACCGCGCCCGAACAGGCCGCCGAACAGGTCCCCGATGTTGGCGCCACCGGCCTGACCGGCCTGACCGAACAGGTCGTTGAGGTTGAACTCACTGCCGTCGCCGCCGGTGGAGAACCGATCGAAGCCGCCGCCACCGTTGAAGCGCCGTCCGAACCCGCCGCCGGCGAACAGTCGCCGGGTCTCGTCGTACTCCTTGCGCTTGGACTCGTCGGACAAGATGCTGTAGGCCTCGGAGACGGCCTTGAACCGGTCCGCGGCAGCCGGGTTGTTCGGGTTCTTGTCCGGATGCAGTTCGGACGCCAACTTGCGGTAGGCGCTCTTGATCTCTTTCTCGCTGGCGTCGGAGGAGACGCCCAACTCCTTGTAGAAGTCTTTCTCGACCCATTCACGCTGAGCCATGACGCGTCACCTCCTCACCCTGATCAATTGTCGTCGCCGGCGTCTTCGTCGTCGGTTTGGGTGTCAGCGCTGCCCTCGTCAACGTCCGGGACGGTGTCCACCACCCCGACCATCGCGTGGCGCAGCACCTGCTCACCGAGTTTGTAGCCCTGCCGCATGACGGTGCCGATCACCGAATGGGTTCCGTCACCCTCATGCTGGACGGCCTCGTGCAACAGCGGGTCGAACTCTTCGCCCTCGGCGCCGAACGCCGCCAACCCCAGCCCGGTGAGCACACCGGTCAGCTTGTCCGCGAACGCTTTCAGCGGCCCGGATTCCAGGTCGCCATGACTACGGGCACGGTCCAGGTCATCGAGGATCCCGAGTAGTTCGGTCACCACCGACGCCTTGGCCCGGTCGGCGACACCCTGCTGGTCGCGCAGCGCCCGCTTGCGGTAGTTGGCGAAGTCCGCCTGTACCCGCTGCAGGTCGGCGGTCAGTTCCGCAACCTGGTCGACCTCACCGGCGTGGACGTCGCTGGCCGGTTCCGCCGGGGCCGGCCCACTTGGGGCCGGCCCGGCGGAACTCGCGCGCACCTCACCGGTTTCCGGGTCAATACGCCGCTTGTCGGTCACGGTGATCGTCTCCGGAGACGGTTCGTGTGAAGCTCCTTCGCTCACTTGGTGTCTCCATCATCGACCACTTCGGCGTCCACGACGTCATCGGCACCGGCGGATGCACCGCCCTCCGCTCCGGAGGCTGCCTGCTCGGCCTGCGTGGCCTCGTAGATCGCCTGACCCAGCGCCTGCGATTCGACGCCGAGCTTCTCCATCGCGGACTTGATGGCACCGATGTCGGTGCCCTCCAGCGCCTTCTTCGCTTCGCCGATCGCACTGTCGACCTTGGCCAGAGTGTCCTCGGGGACCTTGGAGCCGCCCTCGGCTTCACGCTGCTCGGTGACGAACTTCTCGGTCTGATAGACCAGCGACTCGGCCTGGTTGCGAACGTCGGCCTCTTCGCGACGCTTGCGGTCCTCGTCGGCGTGCGCCTCGGCGTCCTTGATCATCCGGTCGATCTCCTCCTGGGACAGGCCGGAGCCCTCCTGGATCTTGATCGTGTTCTCCTTGCCGGTGCCCTTGTCCTTGGCGGTGACGTGCACGATGCCGTTGGCGTCGATGTCGAAGGTGACCTCGATCTGCGGGACGCCACGCGGGGCCGGCGGGATACCGGTCAGCTCGAAGGAGCCGAGCAGCTTGTTGTGCGAGGCGATTTCACGCTCACCCTGATAGACCTGGATCTGCACCGACGGCTGGTTGTCGTCGGCGGTGGTGAAGGTCTCACTGCGCTTGGTCGGGATCGTGGTGTTGCGCTCGATCAGCTTCGTCATCACCCCGCCCTTGGTCTCGATACCGAGCGACAGCGGGGTGACGTCAAGCAGCAGAACGTCTTTCACCTCACCCTTGAGCACGCCGGCCTGCAACGCGGCACCCACGGCGACAACCTCGTCGGGGTTGACGCCCTTGTTGGGCTCCTGGCCGCCGGTCAGCTCTTTGACCAGGTCGGTCACCGCGGGCATCCGGGTGGAACCACCCACCAGCACCACGTGGTCGATCTCCGACACCGAGATACCGGCGTCCTTGATCACCGACTGGAACGGCTTGCGGGTGCGGTCCAGCAGGTCCTGGGTGATCTTCTGGAACTCCGAGCGGGTCAGCTGCTCGTCGAGGAACAGCGGGTTCTTGTCGGCGTCGACGGTGATGTAGGGCAGGTTGATCGACGTGCTCTGCGAGCTGGACAGCTCGATCTTGGCCTTCTCGGCCGCTTCCCGCAGCCGCTGCATCGCCATCTTGTCCTTGGTCAGGTCGATGCCCGAGGTGCCCTTGAACTTGTCGACCAGCCACTCCACTACGCGGTCGTCCCAGTCGTCGCCACCGAGGTGGTTGTCACCGGAGGTGGCCCGGACCTCGACCACGCCCTCGCCGATCTCCAGCAGCGAGACGTCGAAGGTGCCGCCACCGAGGTCGAACACCAGGATGGTCTGTTCCTTCTGGCCTTTGTCCAGGCCGTAGGCCAGCGCGGCCGCGGTCGGCTCGTTGACGATCCGCAGCACGTTCAGCCCGGCGATCTGGCCGGCTTCCTTGGTGGACTGACGCTGGGCGTCGTTGAAGTAGGCGGGCACGGTGATGACCGCGTCGGTGATGTCCTCACCGAGGTAGGCCTCCGCGTCGCGCTTGAGCTTCATCAGCACGCGGGCGCTGATCTCCTGCGCGGTGTAGTTCTTGCCGTCGATCTCGACTTTCCAGTCGGTGCCCATGTGGCGCTTGACCGAGCGGATGGTGCGGTCAACGTTGGTGACCGCCTGGTTCTTGGCGGGCTGGCCGACCAGCACTTCGCCGTTGCGGGCGAACGCGACGACCGACGGGGTCGTGCGCGAGCCCTCCGAGTTGGCTACGACGACGGGATCGCCGCCCTCCAGCACCGAGACGCAAGAGTTGGTGGTCCCGAGGTCGATTCCGACCGCACGAGCCATTGTGGTTTCCTCCCTGATAGACGCTTCCCTAGTCTGAGCGGACTGCGCTCAAGGATGCGCCTCCGGCGGTCCTGCTGTCAACCCAGACTTGAGTGCGTATGACTCAACTTGTCGTAGTGGTCAACGGGGCGGGTCCGGGGTTTGTTCCCGGGAGACGGTCAGCTACTCACGACGGTCAAGATGCCCGATGGCGCCTCGAGGGCCTGGAGGGTTCGCGCGGCGGCGATGTCGATGTGCACGCGTGGCGCCGGCGGGAGTTCCCCCTGGTAGTAGGTGCCGGGCCCGTAAAACAATCCGTAGCGTAGGACCACGCCGTTCGCCGCGAGGACGGCTTCCTCGAGTGCCACCACCGCGTCGGCTTCGGGGCCGGGTCGCATCGTCCACGCGACGCTCTGGGCCACGATCCTCGTCGGTGGCAAGCCCTCCAACGCGCCGAGGAGATTGCGGGTGCCCTCCACCCGTATCCGGGCATTGAGCAGCGACACCTCGGGCAGATCGTCCAGGTCGTCGGGAAGATCCGTCAGCTGGTGCAGCACCAGGTCGGGTGAGAAGGCGCGGACGGCGCTGGTCAGACCCGGACGGTCGAAAACGTCGCAGACGATCGGTTGGGCACCCAGGAAAGCCAGCCCGTCGGCCTTCGCGGCTGACCGCGTCATCGCCCCGACGGTGTGGCCGGCCTGCACCAACATCGGGACGAGCCGACTGCCGATGACACCCGAGGCGCCCGCGAAGAAGATCCGCCTGCCGCCTTCGGCGGCGCTCATCCCGCGACCTTCGCGGCCAGGGCCGCCAACTTGGCGTCGAGCCCTTCGGCGGCCGAAAGCAGCGCGGGGTTGGGTTCTACGACCATCAGTGATGAGGGCTTGACGTAGGTCAAACTGCTGCTGCCGTCTTCCTCGCCGACGATCAGCAACTCCACCGGCGCGAACAGGCCCGCTGTCACGTCGTGGCGCAACATCGTGATCGCGATCAGCGGGTTGCCGATGATGACCCGCAACACTTCTCGGTTGATGCCGGCCTTGGTGATCCAGCCGCCATGATCGAAGATCGTGAACAGCATGAATCCACTTGGGCCGACATGGGTTTGGACCTCGTCTCGATAGGCGTCCCAGCTCGGGAAGTCCTTCGCAATGTCCTCGATCGGAACTGGCCGATCGCCGACGTCGGCGAACAATGCGGCCACCAGCTCGTCGTAGCTCTTCGTGCTCTCATAGCGCACCCGGACTCCGGAGAACCGGATCTCGCGCGGATCAGACTGCGACACGATCCATCTCCTCGACATCGGCAGCTGCAGGTTCTTCGAAGCGCTCCTGGACGTGGGCGCGCGGGGTGCGATCCACCCGCAGGCTCAGCAGGTCCGGGCGGCTGTAATGGCCGTGCGAATCCATCTGCGACTTGCGCGCATCGATCAGCGAGAAGTCCAGGTCGGCGATGACCTCACCTTCGCCGGAACGCAATGGCTCACCGATCAGCTCCCCGTGCGGGCTGATGATCGCGGTGAAGCACCCGCCCGAGATCGGACCGATCGGACACCCGGTGTCGGCCATGATCTGGGTCTGCTGGTCGGCGTCCAGCCAGGCGGTGGAGTTCACGACGAAGGCACCCGATTCGAGTGCGTGATTGCGCACGCTGATCTCGGCCTGTTGCGCGAACAACTCGCCGGCGAACGAGCCCGGCCACATGCCCGCGTGGATCTGCTCGCCGTCGGCGATCAAGGCATACCGGGCCAACGGGATGTAGTGCTCCCAGCAGGCGAGCTGCCCGATCCGTCCGACCGCGCTATCGACGGCACGCAGCCCGCTGCCGTCACCCTGCCCCCAGATCATTCGCTCGTGATAGGTCGGCATGATCTTGCGCCGCCGCTGCAGCAGGCTGCCGTCCGCGTCGAACAGCAGCTGGGTGTTGTACAGCGAGCCGCCGTCGCGCTCGGTGACACCGATGGACACCACCATTGCGGCTTGTCTGGCCGCGGCTGCGATCGCATCGATCTCCGGCGACGGGATCGTCACGGCCTGCTCCATCAACGTGAGGTGTTGCGGGCGCATCTCGAACGGACGCTGCACGAACGCGAAGTACGGGTAGTACGGGATCACCGTTTCGGGAAAGACCGCGAACCGCACACCCTGGCGCGACAAGTGCTCGATCTTGTCCACCACTCGTTCGACGGTTCCTTCCCGGCTGTAGAGCACCGGGCTGATCTGCACGGCGGCGGCTCGGATCTCATTCATTTTCAGCGTCCTTTTTATTGTGTCTCAACGATTGTCGAACTGCCGGCCGGCAGCACGCCGAGGTAATTCAGGTCGGCTACGTACTTTTCAACCAGTTCCGCCGACAACTGCGGAATGTCGTCGTCGTCACCGACCTGTGCGGATTGCACCGCGGCGCGGAAGGCCGCCGTCGGCGCCGGGGCGCCCCGCAGCGGTTGCTGCGGTTTCCGGTAGGCGTCCAGCAGCGCAAGCACGCTGTGCCGGCGCTGCTTTTCGGGCAGCGCCCGCAACACCGTCTCGAAGCGCCCCAACCACGCGTCATAGTCATCGATGCGCTCGATCCGATGGCCGGCATCGCCGAGCCAATCGACGAAGGTGTCCAACGAGATACCGTCGTCGTGCGGGTTCATCACGTCGAAGGATCGGAACCCGCCGGCGCCGCGCGCGCCCAGGACCGCAATCGCCTCGGCGACGAAATCAACTGGCAAGCCGCTGTAGTGCGCGCGCGGCCGCTCACCGGAGGTCCCCGTCTCGTAGAAGGACCCTGGCGCGATACCCGTCACAAGCAGGCTGAAGACCAGTCGGGTGAATGCGTCGGGGACGTTGAGCTGGCCGGTAAAGCGGCGGTGCGCGAGGATCATGTCCGATCGGAAGACCGTCACCGGCAGCCCGCAGTGGTCAAACGCCTCGCGCAGCAACACTTCCCCCGCCCACTTACTGTTGGCGTAGCCGCTGGCGTAGCCGTCGCCGATCGCCCGTACCGGGTTGATCTCGCGAATGTCGCCGTCCTCGGTGAAGGCAGCCGGGTCGACCGTCATGGCAACCGCCACCGTCGACAGGAACGTGATCGGCGTGATCCGGGTGGTCATCGCCAGCCGGATCACCTCCGCGGTGCCGACGACGTTCGGGCCGAACAATTGCTCGTAGGGCAGCACGTGGTTGACCAGGGCGGCCGCGTGCACGATCAGATCCACGCTGCGCCCCAGCCGATTCCAGGTGGTCGTGTCCAGTCCGAGGTGCGGTTCGCCGATGTCGCCGGCAATGACCTCCAGATGCTCGGCGGCCAGTGCACGAAAACGCCGCCGCAGCGCTACGTCACCGCTGTCGAACATCTGCTCAAGGCGCACCCACGCCGCCGCGTCGTCGCTGCCGCGCACGATGCAGATCAGTGTGCCGCCGGTCTGTGAGAGCCTTTCCAGCCACTGCAAGGCGATGAACCGGCCGAGATAGCCGTTGGCGCCGGTGAGCAGTACGGTGCGCGGTTCGCCGGTGACGTGCGGAAGCGTCAGCGCCTCGGCCAACGTCACGGCATCGATGAACTTCTCCAGGGTCACCTCGCTCGCCCGTAACGTCGCCGCGTCGGGCCCGTGCACCGTGGCGCTTGTGGGGCGCGTTGAAGCGCCTCGCTGTTGCGCCACCACGTGGCTCGCCAGCTGCTCGAGGGTGGACGTGGGGCTGATGATGACTCCCACGGGTACGTCGACTCCGAAGACGTCGTGCAGCAGCTCCGAGAACGTCAGGGCGGACAGCGAGTCGCCGCCAAGATCGGTGAAGTGGGCGTCCGGGTCCACGTCGGCGCCCGCGGAGCCGAGTACCGCGACCGCGGCCCGGCGCACGGTGTCGAGCACCGGCTGGTCGGTCGCGGAGTTGCGCAGCGCATGCAGTTCGTCCGCCTGCGCCAGCTCGATATCGGTGTAGAGCTGCTCGAGTCGCCGGCCGTAGCGCGCTGTGAGCGCGGGGCGCAACAGCTTCCCGACGCCCGAGACGAGGCCGGCTGCGGCGGTGAAGGGTGCTGTCTCGATCAGGAAGTCGACCGGGACCTCATAAGACTGCAGCTCGGCCGCTTTGGCGGTCTGCCGCAGCGAATCGCGGAGCACGGCCTTCAGCGCGCCGGCGTCGTCGGCGAATTGCTCACGAACCTGGGGGGTCGGAACGATCACCGCGAGCAGGTACGAGCGTTCGCTGTTGCCGTAGACGAATATCTGGCCCACCCCGGGTGCCGCGGCGAAAACCGCATCCAAGCGCGCGACCGCGACGAACTCACCCTGAGCGAGCTTGAGCACGTTCTTGCTGCGGTCCAGGTAAACCAGCTGATCCGGGGCGATTTCCGCCATCACATCACCGGTGCGGTAGTAGCCGTCGTCGTCGAAGACCTCGGCAGTGACGTCGGGGCGCTTGAAATAGCCCATCGTGGCGGTTGCCGATTTGATCAGCAGTTCACCGCGCGGATGCGGCCGGTCGGTGGTGAAGTACCCGAGCTCGGGGACGTCGACGAGCTTGTAGTCCAGCACCGGCGGCCGAAGGATGGCGCCGTCCCGGGCGACCCCGCCGACCTCGGTCAAGCCGTAGCCGTCGGAGAGGTGTACCTGCAGTGCCGAATCGAGAAACGCCGCCATCTCCGGAGCCAGCGGCGCGGTGCCGACGAACCCACCCAGAACCCGACCGCCGAGCAGTCCCTCGCGTAGCTCAGCCGCCGCGTCGGCCTCTGCAGCCTCCGAGGTGGCACCACCGGCGATCGATCCGGCCACCGCGCTGCGGTGGCGCTGGTAGAGCATGTCGATCACTCTGGGTACCAGCGGAAGCTCGGTGGGGCGCACCAGTGACCAGTCGTCGAACAGCGTCGACAGGTCGGGCTCGGCTACGAAATAGCTTGTGCCGCCGGCTATGAACGACGAGACCAGCGGCAGCCGGCCGCCGAGGTGGTTGAGCGGCATGAAGTTGACGTTGAACACCGGTGTCTCCGACGACGAGAGAAACGTTGACGTCGCCGTCCACAGCTTGGTGAGCGTCCGTTCGGAGTGCATGGCGCCCTTCGGTGTGCCGGTACTGCCCGAGGTGTAGAGAATCATCGCCAGCCGCTCGTCGGTGCCGGCGGTGTAGAGCGGCTCGGGCGGCAGCGCGCGGCCGCGCTGTACGACCTCGTCGAGCGTCTCGACGACGACCGGGACGCCGGCGCCGCGGATGCGCTCGCGAGCCCGTGCCAACGCCTCCCGGTGTGCATCGAGTTCCGGCTGATGGTCGAAGATCAGTACGTGGCGCAGCGAAGGGTTGTCCAACGCCGATTCCAGCGCTAGCTCCAGGTACGCGGCGCCCACCGCGACCACCCGCGGCTGCACCTCGGCGACGATCGACCTCAGCTGCGATGCAGAAGCGGTGTGCTGCAACGGCACCGACGCCAGGCCGAGATAAGCGCAGGCCAGGTCGATGGTCAGATAGTCCGCACTGGCGAAACCGATGGTGGCGACGAAATCGCCGGGCTGCAGGGGATGGCTGTGGTGGTGCCGCCAGTCGGCGGCGATCGCCCCCGCCCGCGCCCACAGCTGCCGATAGCTGATCGTCTCGAACCGGGGCAACAGCCGCGCTGTGGTGCGGCCCGTCGCAGAATCGGTCACCAGCTCACGGGCGCGCTCCCCGACGGCCGGGCGCTCCGCATAGCCGCCGGCCAATGTCTGCAACACCTCAGCGAGTCGCAAGCCAGGCCGGCGTGCCGCCGCGATGACGTCGGGGTCCGGTTGCGCTGCCTGGAATTGGGCGTCGGCGGCGTAGAGGTCGGCGACGCGACGGGCCAGTCGCTCGGTGCGGGAGGCGTTCGGTTCGGTGCTCATGACGGCCCCTGCTAGCCCAGGCGCTCGATGATGGTGGCGTTGGCCATGCCGCCGCCTTCGCACATCGTCTGCAGGCCGTAGCGTTTTCCGCTGTGCTGCAACGCGTTTACCAGGGTGGCCATCAGGCGTGCGCCGCTGGCGCCCAACGGATGCCCGATCGCGATGGCGCCGCCGTTGACATTGGTCTTCGCCAGATCCGCACCGGTTTCCTTCGCCCAGGCCAGCACCACCGGGGCGAACGCCTCATTGACCTCGAACAGGTCGATATCGGCCAGGGTCAACCCGGCACGCCGCAACACTTTCTCGGTGGCCGGTATCACGCCGGTGAGCATGTAGAGCGGATCGGACCCGACGACGGTGGTGGTGTGGATTCGCGCGAGGGGCCGCAGGCCCAGCTTCCGGGCGGCTTCGCCGCTGGTGATCAGCAGCGCTGCACTGCCGTCGGACAGCGGTGACGAGTTCCCGGCGGTGATCGACCAATTGATCTGCGGGAAACGCGCTTCCACCGCTTCGTTGTAGAAGGCCGGGCGCAACGCCGCCAACGTCTCCACGGTGGTGCCGGGCCGGATGATCTCGTCGGTGGTCAGGCCGGCGATCGGGGCGAGCTCGTCGTCGAAGAGTCCTTCCTTGGTTGCCCGTGCCGCCTTCTCATGGCTGGCGGCGGAGAACTCGTCGAGCTCGGCCCGGGAGAAACCCCACCGGGCGGCGATCAACTCGGCGCTGATGCCCTGCGGTACCAGCCCTTCGGGGTAGCGGCGCGTCATGTCCTCGCCGAACGGGTTGCTGCCCGGTAGCACCGAGCTGCCCATCGGGACACGGCTCATCGACTCCACTCCGGCCGCGATGACGATGTCATAGGCGCCGGCCAGCACGCCCTGGGCCGCGAAGCTGATCGCCTGCTGACTGCTGCCGCATTGCCGGTCGATGGTGGTGCCGGGAACCGATTCGGGAAATCCCGCACCCAACAAAGCGTTGCGGGCGATGTTGACGGCCTGATCGCCCACCTGGGTGACGGCGCCGGCGATCACGTCGTCGATCTGACCCGGATCGACGCCGGTGCGCCGCACCAGTTCCCGCAGGCTGTGCGCCAGCAGGTCGGCGGGCAGGACACCGTGCAGAGCGCCACCCGGCTTGCCCTTGCCGATCGGGGTGCGTACGGCGCCGACGATGACGGCGTCGCGGCCGTGGTATCCGGTCATCGCGAACTCTCCTGCCCTCTGAGTATGGTCGTCTATACCCAGGTATACACCCTGGGTATAGTAGAGTCAACTCAGGAGTGAGGTGATCGAGATGACTTTTCTGCAGGGGTCGCTCGCCGACCGGGATTCCTGGTCGGCGATCGGGCAGTGTCCGGTCGAAAAGACCATGGCGGTCGTCGGAACCAAGTCCGCAATGCTGGTCATGCGGGAGGCCTACTACGGCACCACCCGCTTCGACGACTTCGCCCAGCGGGTGGGCATCACCAAAGCGGCGACCGCAACGCGGCTGGCGGAGCTCGTCGACCTCGGATTACTGGCCCGGCGGCCCTACCGGGAGCCGGGCCAGCGCAGCCGCGACGAATACGTCCTGACCGACGCCGGGATCGATTTCATGCCGGTGGTCTGGGCGATGTTCCAGTGGGGGCAACGCCACCTGCCCAACCGCGGACGGATCGGCCTGACCCATCTGGGCTGTGGTGCCGACGTGTCGGTCGAGATCCGCTGCGCCGAAGACCACCGGGTCGAGCCCGGTGAGCTGGGTGCACGGTTGGTCAAGCCGAGAACCGCCTGACCGGATTCGCCGGGGCGCCCATCGTCGCCGGTATGCACCGGAAACCGTGCAAGGTGGCCAACTCGCGCGGTGTCGGAGGCCCGGCCAGCTGCAGGTCGGGGAAGCGCTCGAACAGTGCTCGCAGGGCGATGGTGGCTTCCATGCGAGCCAGGTTGGCCCCGAGGCAGGCGTGGACACCGCTGCTGAAGGACAGATGTTCGTGCGCGTTGGCTCTGGTGATGTCGAACCTGTCGGGCTCATCGAACACCCCGGGGTCGTGGTTGGCGCCGCCCAGCAGCAGCGCGACCGTTTCGCCTGCGGTCAGGCGATGCCCGCCGATCTCCAAGTCGCAGAGCGGGTTGCGCGACGTCATCTGCACCGGGCTGTCGAAGCGCAAGACTTCCTCGACCGCACCCGGCCACAACTCTGGATCCTCGCGCAGCATCGCCAGTTGCTCTCGGTGACGCAGCAACAGCACGATGGCGTTGCCGATCAGGTTGACGGTGGTCTCGAACCCCGCGCCGATGACCAGCAGCGCCGTCACACCCAGTTCGCGTCGATCAAGGTCCCCGTCGCGGATCAGCTGGCTGAAGATGTCGTCGCCGGGTTCGTTGCGCAACCGTTCGACGTGGTCGCCGAAGTCGCGGTCGCCTTCGCGCAGTGATTGCATCGCGCACCGAAATATCTTCCAGGACAATCCGATATCGAGCAGCGGTGCGGCGAGGTCGCCCCGGTCCAGCAGCCGTGGCCGCATCTCCTCGGGTACTCCGAGAATCTCGGCGATGATCAACGCCGGCAATGGCCCGGCGAAATCGGCGATCAGGTCCGGATCCGATGCACCCTCGAGGCGGTCCAGCAGCTCATCGGTGATCTCGACGATCCGGGTACGCAGTTTCTCGATGGCGCGCGGCGTGAAGGCGCGCACCACGGCTCGCCGGTAGCGCGTGTGATCGGGTGGATCGACCATCAGCATCGACGGCGGCTCGGCCGGATTCGGCAGTTGCGGATCGGTTCGGTCGAGCACCCAGCGCACCGCCTTGGACAGTCTCATGTTGGTGGGGTTGCTCACTCCGAACCTGTCGTCGCGCAAGATCGTTCGGCACAACTCATGATCGGCACTCACCGAGGCCCACGACGTACGAACCAGGCTTCCCTCGGCGCGAATCTGTTCGATCAGCGGTTCGGGTGCACCACCGCGCACGGGACCGAGCAGTAGACGCGCCATGGGCTCTGAGCGCCGGGCCTGCACCGCCAGGAACGCCCGCGGAAGCCCGTGCAGCACCGCCCACCGAACCCATAGACCCGATCGCATCACCGACCTCCCGTCAAATCTCGAACTCCGTCATGTCGCCCAGGGCAGACGGCACTCATCGGCCGCCGGTGGGCAGCACAAACGCCGACCGCGCAGCGATCGCTGCCATGTGCCTCATCAGCAGTGCTTCCGGGATCAGCGCGGTGACGCGGCTGACGGCGGCGCTGAGGAAATCGGGTCGCACATTGACCGCCTTCCCGAGCCACGCCGACTCCCGCACCAGCGACGCCACTCGCGGACGACGAAAGGCGGCGAACCGGGAGAAAGCGGCAAACAGGTCGGGCTCCCGCGCGACGAACGCGGACAGGATTGCGGCATCCTCCAGCCCCTGGCAGCCGCCCTGGCCGAGATGCGGGCGCATCGGATGGGCCGCGTCGCCCACCACCACCGTCGGTCCGCGCGCCCAGAGCCGGGCCGAACTGCGATCGTAGAGATCATCGCGTAACACATCAGTGGCCGCGGTCGCGGCAAGAATGCTCGGCATGGGCTCGGCCCAAGGGGCGAACTTGGCCCGAAGGTAGGCCAACTCCCCTTCGGGCGCCCGTTGCCCCTCGGGCACCCGCTCGGTGGCGAACCAGTACGTCAGATCCGGGCCCATCGGGACATGGCCGGCCTCCACCCCGGGACCCAGCGTCTCCCCCGCCAGGTCCGGGTCCAGCGCGTAGGCGGCGATGCCGCGCCACGCGGTATAGCCGACGTAACGCTGGCTCAGCGGGCCGTTGAGGTGGCGGGCCACCATCGAATGCGTGCCGTCGGCGCCGACGAGCGCATCGAAAGTACGTACCGAGGCATCCGAGAGTTGCAGCTGCACAATGTCACCGGTAATCGTCACGTCGGCGGCGGTGAGCCCGTATTCGACGGCGCCCGCCGGCAACGCGTCGGTGAGGATGTCGCGCAGTACGGAGCGCTGCACCACCACGAGCGGCTCGCCGAGCGCTTTGACCATTCGTTCGGTCGCGGGGCGGCGCAGCCACGACCCGTCGTGCCAGCGCGCCGCGCCGGCTGTGATGCGGCCGCCCGCCGCGCGGACTGCATCGCCCAGATCGAGATGGTCCAGGGCCGCCAGCGCATTGGGCCAGATGCTGATCCCAGCACCCGACGAGGTGTCGGTCCGCTGTTCGATGACGGTGACATCATGACCGCGCCGCTGCAGCCCGATCGCGGTCGCCAGCCCGGCGATACCGGCTCCCACGACAGCGATCCGCTTGCTCATGCGTCTGAACCGCCGGCGGCCCGGGACAGCCAGGCGTCCTGAATCACTTCGGCGAGTTCGGTCCTGGTGACGCGCGGTCTCGACACGGGGATGCCGTGCACGCCGTCGACTTGCGCTGACCGCCTGGCCATAACCGCAACCGTATACGTTCCGCATCGCCACGTCGCGGGAAAGTTCCGCTGCTGCAGCGGCTTCCACCGCGACCGATTCAGCATGGGATCCGGCAGCGACTCGTTCTCCGCCGTTGGCGTCAAATCCCGAACACCGATCCGGTTTATTCGAAGGACCAGCGCCGGGGGCTTGCTCGGGTTCTTCGCGTTCGAGAGCACCCTCGACCACGTCACCAGCTGGTTCAGCTCGCTGTAGCGAGAAGGCGGGGCCGAGCGCGGCGAGATTTGAATCTGGCCGACAGCCTCGGTGCGTTACCCTGCACCGATGTCCCACGCCCCCGATCCTCACCCGGCCTCTCCGGCCGTGTTGGCCCGTGAAGACGAGGGCTATCACAAGGATCTTCACCCTCGTCAGGTGCAGATGATCGCCATCGGCGGAGCGATCGGCACCGGGCTGTTCCTGGGGGCGGGCCGGCGCCTGCACGAGGCCGGCCCCAGCCTGTTCCTGGTCTACGGGATCTGCGGCATCTTCGTCTTCTTCATCCTGCGGGCGCTCGGCGAACTGGTGGTGCACCGCCCCACCTCGGGGTCGTTCGTGTCGTATGCCCGCGAATTCTTCGGGGAGAAAACGGCATTCGTCGCCGGGTGGCTGTACTTCGTGAACTGGTCGATGACCGGCATCGTCGACACCACCGCGATCGCGACGTACTTCCACTACTGGGGCGTGTTCCACGTCTTTCCCCAGTGGGTGCTGGCACTGGTCGCGCTGGTGGCGGTGGTGTCGATGAACCTGATCTCGGTGAAGCTCTTCGGCGAGCTGGAGTTCTGGGCCGCGCTGATCAAGGTGGTGGCCCTGATGACGTTCCTGGTCGTCGGGACCGTCTTTTTGGGCGGGCGCTTTCCGGTCGAAGGCCAGGCCACCGGCCTGCACCTGTGGGTCGACAACGGCGGGTTCCTCCCGACGGGGCTACTGCCGGTGGTGCTGGTCACCTCGGGTGTGGTGTTCTCCTACGCCGCCGTCGAGTTGGTCGGCACCGCGGCCGGCGAGACCGCCGACCCCGAAAGGATCATGCCGCGGGCGATCAATTCGGTGGTCGCCCGGATCGCGATCTTCTACGTCGGCTCGGTGGTGCTGTTGGCACTCCTGCTGCCCTACACCACCTACAAACATGGTGAGAGCCCGTTCGTCACATTCTTCGCCAAGATCGGGTTCACCGGCGCAGGCGGCCTGATGAACCTGGTGGTGCTCACCGCCGCGTTTTCCAGCCTCAACGCCGGCCTGTACTCCACCGGGCGGATTCTGCGTTCGATGGCGGTCAATGGCAGCGGGCCGAAGTTCACCGCACCGTTGTCCAGCAACGGGGTGCCCTACGGCGGAATCCTGCTGACCGGCATGATCGGCCTGCTCGGGGTGGCACTGAACGCCGTCGTACCGGAGCATGCCTTCGAAATCGTGCTCAATATCGCGGCTTTGGGCGTGGTAACGGCGTGGGCGACGATTGTGGCCTGCCAGCTGCGGTTTCACCGGCTGACCAAGTCCGGAACCCTGCAACGGCCGACATTTCGCATGCCGCTGGCCCCCTACAGCGGCTACGCCACACTGGCCTTCCTGGCCGCGGTGCTGGTGCTGATGCTGTTCGACCCCGAGTACGGCATCTGGATTCGCACCGCGGTGCTCGTCGGTGCACCGGCGCTGGTGCTTGGCTGGTATCTGGTCCGCGGGCGGGTGACGGCCGCGGCCGCACCACCGTCGGCCGCCCCCGAGCAACCACCTGCGGTGACCACGCAGGCCGAAACGGACGAGTAGGAGGCCGGAAACGCATGTCCCCCAACCGATATGCAGCGAAACCTCCGCTGTATGGAATGGCCCTGGTCTTCTGCGCCATCGCGATCGTGGCCATCACCGCCTATCTGCACGTCGGCTGGTGGTCGGTGCTCGGCTACGGCCTCGCCGCGGTCACGGCGGTGGCCGGGGGCGTGTTGGCGTTCCGGGATTTCTCGTAACCCCCACTGCTTCGCCCGCGAGTCACTACAGCCACTCGCGTCACAGAATGCGTAGGCTGGACGGCAATCTATGTCGGCGGGGGCGTGCGTGCGGGAACCGGATCAGGTGAGAACGAGAGCAATCGGCGCACAACTGACGCTGGCGGTCGCGCTGCTGTTGACCGGCTGCAGTTCCACCGTCGACGGCAACCCGACCGCGGCGCCCGGCGGGGGCGGGCCGGCGGAGCCGTCGTTCCGGACACCCCGACCCACCACGGCGCCGCCGAGAACCCCGGCTCCCTCCACGCCGCCCCCGTCGAGCAATCCGCATGAGCCGGGTGGCGCCGTTTCCCTGCCGCCCGACGAGAACGGCTACGTCTTCATCGAGACGAAGTCGGGCAGGACCCGCTGCCAGATCTCGACTCGGCAGGTGGACTGCGAGGCTCAGTTCACCAACACCCCGCTCAAGGGCGGCGAGCACGCCAACGGCGTCAGCGTCAGTTCTGACGGCACCGTGCAGTGGGTGCTGGGCAACCTGGGCGACATCCCGGTCGTCACCATCGACTACCTGACCTACCAGGCTCAGGGCTGGAAGATCAAAGCCGATATCGACGGCACCCGATTCACCAATGAACGCACCGGCCACGGCATGTTCGTCAGCATCGACAACGTCGAAACGTTCTGACCTCTGGCACCGTTCGCCGGCCACCGCTTTCGATTACGATCGCTGGAATGGCGCGCTTCGGATCTTCAGACGGCTCCGGCAAACCCGGCGACGACCCAACCCGATCCACCCAGTACACCCAACGCGGACCTCAGCCGCCCGGGCCGCAGCCGGCTCCGTTCGGCCCCCCGGGCCCGGGGTACAATCCCGGCGATCCGGGCTACCACCCCGGCAACGCGCCGACCCAGTACAACCCCGTCCACAACCCGTTCGAACAGCAGATTCCGGGTGAGGCGGACACCACGGACTTCGCCGGAGTGCCCCCCACCCCCTGGTTTCGCCGGCGGTCGGTGCTGACCGCGTGGTTCGGACTCATTGCGGTGATGCTCGGGCTGGTGATCTGGGGCATCGTCCAGCTGACCAGCCGCGGGCCCGGGGGCGGGAGCACCGCGCCGCAGACCAGCTCGTCGAGCTCCACCAGCACGACGACCAGCAGCAGCGCCACCACCAGCAGCTCCACCTCGGAGAGCCCCTCGAGCACATCGGCCCCGCCGGCGGCCCCGCCCGGACAGGCGCCACCGCAACAGCCGGCGCCCCGGCAGCCGCCGGTGCCCAGTGAGTCGCACCGTCACCTTCCGCGCCTGCCGTCGCTGCCGTCGGTGATCACCATTCCGCCGATCCCCAAGGTTCCGGAGCTGCCGACGGTGATCACCATCCCGCCACGCCGGTAGGCGGAGCACCGGCCCAGTACTCTCGCCGCATGCGACCGCAGCGGGAGCCGGCCTGGCTCGGTATGGATCTGGTGGCCGTTCTGGTGTTCTGCGCCCTCGGTCGGCGCAGTCACGACGAGGGCGTCGATTTCAGCGGCTTGGCGGCCACGGCCTGGCCGTTTCTGAGCGGTACGGTGCTGGGCTGGCTGTTGTCCCGCGGCTGGCTCCGGCCGACCGCGGTGGTGCCCACCGGGGCGATCGTCTGGATATCGACGGTGCTGGTCGGCATGGTGCTGCGCGCAGCAACCTCCGCGGGTGTGGCGTGGAGTTTCGTATTGGTCGCATCGACGGTGACCGCCGTCTTCCTGCTCGGCTGGCGGGCTGCGTTCGAGCTCGTCGCACGACGCAGGGCCGCCGGCCGGGGATGACGCGGCCGCCGCACCGGTGGACGGCACAGCTACTAGTCAGGTGCCATCGCGGCGTTTCGTCAGACGCGGCGCCTACCATCGGTTCGCGTGGACCGAACGCCGGAGGATCCGAACGACGAACCGACCCGAATGGCCGATTACGACTATCGCGGGGGCGGCGACTACGGCGAGCCGGCGGGCTACTACAGCCAGTACCGCGAACCCACCGGCGTACAGCCCGGCTGGTCCGAACCACCTGAACCGCCACCGACCCCCTGGTACCTGCAGCCGCTCGCGCTGATCGGCTGGGGGGTGTTGACGGCACTCCTGATCGCGGGACTGGTGTGGGGCATGGTCCGGCTGGTGAACAAAGAATCCGGTGACGCCACACCGACCACGGTCACATCCACCACAGTCGCGCCCAACGAGTCACCGGTCGCCCCGAACCCGGAGCCGGTCGTCCCGGAGACCACCACCGGCGAAAACGCTCCCCCGGCCACGACAATCGAACCATCGGCCAGCAGCTCCGAACCGCCGAGCACCACCGAATCGCCGACGACTACCACGCCGACCACGACCTCGGCGCCGACGACCACGGAAGCTCCGACCACCACAGCTCCGACCACCACCCAGGCCCCCACCACCACGAGCGCGGCGGCTCAACCGCCGTCGGAGATCGTCATCCCGCTGCCACACGAAGGATGAACGGCCAATAGCCGTCACCGGCGAGAAAGCCCGTCGGAACACTCGCCAGCCGATACAGTTAGGCCAGCCTGCGTCGCGCTGGGTCGGAACGGGGTGGCACTATGGGCGAGCATCAAGCAGCGC
Organism: Mycolicibacter terrae; assembly: GCF_010727125.1. Lineage (NCBI taxonomy): Bacteria > Bacillati > Actinomycetota > Actinomycetes > Mycobacteriales > Mycobacteriaceae > Mycobacterium > Mycobacterium terrae. The sequence goes on from NZ_AP022564.1 coordinate 3,926,994, forward strand.
TTGAACAGGTATTGCGCAAGATTGGCGGTAAGTTACCCGTCAGTAACAAGAGTTAAGTTACTGATCGGTAACTTATGGATGGGAGAGGCGCTCCGTGACCGAGAATGTCCAGATGATGATCAGGCTGGTCGTCGGCCTGTCCATGACGGTGCTCGTCGGCTATTTCTCCGCACGCCGGGTGCTCTGGCTGTACCGGCTGGTGATGTCCGGCCAAAAGGTCGGGGCTGAGCGGGTATCCGACGTCGGGACCCGGGTTTGGACTCAGATCCGCGAGGTCGCCGGTCAGGCCAAGCTGCTGAAATGGTCGATCCCGGGCATCGCGCACTTCTTCACCATGTGGGCGTTCATCGTCCTGCTGACCGTCTACATCGAGGCCTACGGCCAGCTGTTCAAGCACGACTTCGCACTGCCGATCATCGGCCATTGGGACGCGCTGGGCTTCCTGCAGGACTTCTTCATCACCGCGGTCACCCTGTCGATCTTCGCGTTCATGGTCATCCGCGTGATCCGCAACCCCCGCGAGATGGGCCGGGCGTCCCGTTTCTACGGCTCTCACAACGGCGGTGCCTGGCTGATCCTGGTCATGATCCTCAACGTGGTCTGGACCTTCCTGCTGCTGCGCGGGGCCGCCGTCAACACCGGCAGCCTGCCCTACGGCAAGGGCGCCTACCTGTCGCAGCTGATGGGCAAGATCATGGAGCCGCTCGGGCTCACAGCCAACGAGTACATCGAGACGGTCTCGCTGCTGCTGCACATCGGGGTGGCGCTGGCCTTCCTGATCATCGTGCTGCACTCCAAGCATCTGCACATCTTCCTGGCCCCGATCAACGTCACCTTCAAACGACTGCCCAACGGGCTCGGCCCGCTGCTGCCGATCGAGTACGAGGGCGAGCCGCTGGACTTCGACGACCCGCCGGAAGACGCGGTGTTCGGCCGCGGCAAGATCGAGGACTTCTCCTGGAAGGGCATGCTCGACTTCGCCACCTGTACCGAGTGCGGCCGCTGCCAGTCGCAATGCCCGGCGTGGAACACCGGCAAACCGCTGAGCCCCAAGCTGCTGATCATGGACCTGCGCGACCACTGGATGGCCAAGGCTCCCTACCTGCTCGGCACCGCTGACGCGCCGGACATGGACATCGACCTCGCCGACGCCAAGCCGTTGGCGGGACACCACGTGCCGGAGAAGGGTTTCGAGCGCATCGGCGGCTCCGGCCCCGAGCAGGCCGCCCGGCCGCTGGTCGGCACCGCCGAGCAGGGCGGCGTGATCGACCCCGACGTGCTGTGGTCGTGCACCAACTGCGGTGCCTGCGTCGAGCAGTGTCCGGTCGACATCGAGCACATCGACCACATCCTGGACATGCGCCGCTACCAGGTGCTGGTGGAGTCGGAGTTCCCGTCCGAGCTGAGCGTGCTGTTCAAGAACCTGGAGAACAAGGGCAACCCGTGGGGTCAGAACGCCAGCGAGCGCACCGCCTGGATCGACGAGTTGAACTTCGACATCCCGGTCTATGGGCAGGACGTCGAGAGCTTCGACGGCTTCGAGTACCTGTTCTGGGTGGGTTGCGCCGGCGCCTACGAGGACAAGGCCAAGCAGACCACCAAGGCGGTCGCCGAACTGCTGGCCGCGGCCGGGGTGAAGTTCTTGGTGCTGGGCACCGGGGAGACCTGCACCGGCGACCCGGCCCGACGTTCCGGCAACGAGTTCCTGTTCCAGCAGCTCGCCACCCAAAACGTCGAGACGCTCAACGAGCTGTTCGACGGGGTGCCAACCACGGAACGCAAGATCATCGCCAGCTGCCCGCACTGCTTCAACACGATCAGCCGGGAGTACCCGCAGCTGGGCAGTAGCTACTCCGTACTGCACCACAGCCAGGTGCTCAACCGCCTGGTGCGGGACAAGAGGTTGGTACCGGTCAGTCCCGTCTCGCAAGACGTCACCTACCACGACCCGTGCTTCCTGGGCCGGCACAACAAGATCTACGAGCCTCCGCGTGAACTGGTCACCGCGTCCGGCCGGAACCTGATCGAGATGCCGCGGAGCCGCGACCGCTCGTTCTGCTGCGGCGCCGGCGGGGCCCGGATGTGGATGGAAGAGCACATCGGCAAGCGGGTGAACCACGACCGAGTCGACGAGGCGCTGGCCACCGGTGCCAAACAGATCGCGACGGCCTGCCCGTTCTGCCGCATCATGCTGCACGACGGTGTCGGCGACCGTCAGGAAGCCGCCGGGAGCGAGGGTGTGGTGGTCCGCGACATCGCCCAGATGCTGCTGGACTCGCTGGATCTGTCCGGGGTGACGTTGCCGGCGAAGGGCACCGCCGCCGCAGCGGCCGCCGAACGGGCACCGAAGAAATCCGAACAGGCGCCGCAACCTGCTGCTGCCGCCACCGCGACGCTGGAGAAGCCGGCGCCGGCAGCCGAGGCCAAGACCGCTGCCCCGGTCAAGGGGCTGGGAATCGCCGGTGGGGCCAAGCGTCCGGGCGCCAAGACGGCGGCTCCGGCCGCCGAGGTCAGCCCCGCTGCCCCGGCGCCACCGGCGGCACCGGTCAAGGGGTTGGGCATCGCCGGCGGTGCCAAGCGTCCGGGTGCCAAGAAGGCAGCGGCTCCGGCCTCCGAGGCCGCCACCGCGGCACCCGCCGAGCCGGCCGCACCCGCGGCACCCGCCGAGCCGGCCGCACCCGCGGCACCGGTCAAGGGGCTCGGTATGGCGGCTGGGGCGCGCAAACCCGGCGCCAAGAAGGCACCGGCGGCTGCGGCCGCGGAGCCCGCCACGGCCGAACCGGCCGAGCCGGCCGCGGAGCCGACCACTGAAGCGGCCTCCGCCGGGGCAGCTCCCGAGGCTGCTTCGCAGGCCGAAGCTCCCAAGGAACAGCCCCCGGTGAAGGGGCTGGGCATCCAGCGCGGAGCGAAGCCGCCGGGCAAACGTTGAGATAACAGGTTGGGGCCGTGTGTGTGCACATACGGCCCCGATCTGTTTCTGGGGCAAATTTTGATTGGACAGCTATGGGACCATTGTCGACGTGACCGCTCATCAGTTGCCCCACCAGATGCCCTGGCCTGCGCCCGGCAGCCAGCTGCGGCAGCGCACGTTCGCGCAGTCGACCAAGCTGCAGGACGTCCTCTATGAGATCCGCGGTCCGATCCACGCCCAAGCCGCACGGATGGAGGCCGAGGGGCACCGCATCCTCAAGCTCAACATCGGCAACCCGGCGCCGTTCGGGTTCGAGGCGCCCGACGTCATCATGCGGGACATGATCCAGGCCCTGCCGTACGCACAGGGCTACTCCGATTCGCAGGGCATCCTGCCGGCACGCCGCGCGGTGGTCACCCGTTACGAACTCGTCGAAGGCTTCCCCCGCTTCGACGTCGACGACGTGTACCTGGGCAATGGGGTGTCGGAGCTGATCTCTCTGGTTCTGCAGGCACTGTTGGACAACGGCGACCAGGTGCTGATCCCGGCGCCGGATTATCCGCTGTGGACGGCGTCGACCTCACTGGCCGGCGGCACACCGGTGCATTACCTGTGCGATGAGACCCAGGGCTGGCAGCCCGACATCGCCGACATGGAGTCGAAGATCACCGAGCGCACCAAGGCGCTGGTGGTGATCAACCCGAACAACCCCACCGGCGCGGTCTACGGCCGGGAAGTGCTCAGCCAGATCGCCGAGTTGGCCCGCAAGCATCAACTCCTGCTGCTGGCCGACGAGATCTACGACAAGATCCTCTACGACGACGCCGAACACACCAACATGGCCAGCCTGGCACCGGATCTGCTGTGCTTGACGTTCAACGGGTTGTCGAAGGCCTACCGGGTGGCGGGCTACCGGGCGGGCTGGGTCGCGATCACCGGCCCCAAGGAGCACGCGACCAGTTTCCTGGAGGGCATCAACCTGCTGGCCAACATGCGGCTGTGTCCGAATGTGCCGGCCCAGCACGCCATTCAGGTGGCCCTGGGCGGTCACCAGAGCATCGACGATCTGGTCCTGCCGGGTGGGCGGCTGCTTGAACAGCGGGACGTCGCCTGGACCAAGCTCAATGAGATTCCGGGCGTGTCCTGCGTCAAGCCGAGTGGTGCGCTTTACGCGTTCCCGCGGTTGGATCCCGAGGTCTACCCGATCGAGGACGACGAGCAGCTGGTTCTGGATCTGCTACTGCAGGAGAAGATCCTGGTCACCCAAGGCACCGGATTCAACTGGCCTGCGCCGGACCACCTGCGGATCGTGACGTTGCCGTGGGCCCGTGACCTGTCCAGCGCCATCGAACGCCTGGGCAACTTCCTGGTCGGCTACCGGGTATAGGGCGACGGCGGCGGCCAGTTCGGATCGTAGGTGCCGCCGTTCTGCCAGTGCTCCGGGTCGTGCGGCACGTTGTCGAGATAGTGGTTGTCGTGGCAGTAGCTGGTGTTCCAGTTGAGACCCATCCACCCGCTCCACTGCTCACCCGGGCACCAGTGGTAACGCGGCTCGGCCTGCGCCACACCCGCCATGCCCAGGGCAACGAACCCTAACGCCGCCGTCGCCATACCTGCCGCAACCCGGTTCGTGTTCCTCATGTGGGTTGTTCTACCACTGCCACCGCCTTCACCAAACATGATCGGCAGTGCCGATACGGCTGGGCTATGGCGGCGGCGGCCTGCTGCGTTCGGCTCGTACTTCGTCGGCGTCGATACGGTTGAGCGCGCGCTCGGCTTTGATCGCCGCGTGGCGATCCTGCGCGCGAGTGCGTCTACGGATGGGCATCATCAGGGTGCGGCAGGCCGACGCCTCCTGCGGCAGCGGCACAGAAGTCGGTGCTCGGCCGGTGGGTCGGCACAGAGCCGGGAAGAGCAGCCTGCTGCCGGGATGCGTGGTGTAGGTGTGCCCGGTGGGGCTGGTCCAGACGATCGTGCCGTTGGGAAGCTGGCGATCGTGCCACCCCCAGAACGTCTTGAGCAGGTGATCTTTTCGGCACAGCAGCCGCAGGTTGCCCGGGTGGGTCAGCCCGCCGTCGGCCCAAGCGATCGCATGGTCGATGTCACAGCGTTGTGCGGGCTGGTCGCATCCAGGGAACCGGCAGGTCAGGTCACGGCAGCGGATGAAGTCCGCCAGCTTGGCCGAAGGCCGGTAATGAGGTTCGGGTCGGCTGTCGGGTCCGGGAATCTGCAGAGGCCGCACCGTGGCGCCGGTACGGACCAGTTCGGCCAGCACCGAGGTGGGGGTGATCGGCCCGCCCACGATCTGCGCGGGCTTTCCCCTGGCCGTCGGTTCGTCAGCCGGCCCAGCGGGGGCACCGGGTCGGCACTGGCGGTATTCACCGTTGTTGAGCGGATCGACAGGGCTATCGAGGCTGTCGGCGTCGGCGAGCACATAGACCAGCGCGGCGCCGGTGCCCGCATCCGGGGCCCCGGTTCGGGTGGGGCAGTGCGGATTGTCGCAGGCACACGCCAGCCCGCCGGCGCCGGCGGCCAAGGCGGCAAGCGCGTCGGCACGCCGTTGCCCCAAGGTGCGCGGGTCGTCGTCGCAGACACTGTGGGCCATCGCGCCAAGGCGTCGATCCAGGACGGCGGCGTCATGGGCATACAACCGCCCCCACAGTGCGGTCGTGCCCGATTCGGTGTTGTTGGTGTCGACGACCAGGTCGCGGCTGCGGGCCGCAGCCTGACTGCGCCGCACCGCAGCTGGATCGTGCGCTTCGATGATCGCGTGGATGGCCGCGGTGGTTTTTGCCGCCGACAACTGACCGTAGTAGCGGGCCTCACCGGCCAGGGCGACATCGACAAGCTCCAACACCCCGAGATCCTCGATCAGCGTGGTGTGCCAGACGATGGCGCCTACCACCGCCGCGCTGAGTGTGCCGTCGGCGAACAGCCGGGCGATCCGCGGTAACCGGTGGCGCAGGGCGGTGGCCACATACATCTGATTCGACGCACGACCACGGGTCGAACCCGCAGCCGCAGCCACCTCCGCCGCGGTCGCATCCCAGCCGTCGCACGCCCAGCGTGAACGCGAGCCCTCCCCCGAGGTTCTCCGGTCCACCAACTCGGCGATCACCGCCAGCCGTCGCGCGGCGGCGGCCGCCTCGATCCGGCCCCACCCGGCGACCGCCGCTACCAGAACGCGCTCGTCGACACCCGACAGATCGTCCGGTTCCGGCAAGTCGATATCGAACATATGTTCGACACTACCCGGGTGGACTCACAAATCTATGCAAGATTCCACGGTTGTGGATAACTGCGGGCTCGACCACGAGGTTGTGGATAACGACGGCGGCGCCCACCGCCGCGGCCCGCTACCGGCGCTCCAACAGCCCGGACAGGTAGTCGCCGTAGCCGGACCTACGCAGGTTCTCGGCGCGGGCCGCGAGCTGGGTGTCGTCGATGAACCCCATCCGCCAGGCCACCTCCTCGGGAATGCCGATCTTGAGGCCCTGGCGACGCTCGATGGTGCGGACGTAGTCGCCGGCGTCCAGCAGCGAATCGAACGTCCCAGTATCCAGCCAGGCGGTGCCGCGGGCCAGGGTCTCGACCCGGAGCCGACCCTGGTCGAGGTAGGTCCGGTTGATGTCGGTGATCTCGTACTCGCCGCGCCCCGAAGGCCTCAGGCCCCGGGCGATCTCGACGACGTCGTTGTCGTAGAAGTACAGACCCGGTATCGCGTAGTGGGATTTCGGCGTCGTCGGCTTCTCCACCACCGACACCGCCGTGCCTTGCGCATCGAACTCGACGACGCCGTAGGCCGACGGGTCGGCCATCCAGTAGGCGAATATTACTGCGCCGGAAACGGATTGGTGACGACGGAGGCTGGTTCCCAGGCCGGGACCGTAGAAGATGTTGTCCCCCAACACCAGTGCGACCGAGTCGTTGCCGATGTGGTCGGCGCCGATGACGAACGCCCGCGCCAGCCCGTCGGGCTGATCCTGGACCGCATAGGTGATGTCGACCCCGAATGTGCCGCCGTCACCGAGCAATCGCTGAAAGGCCGGCGCGTCGTGGCCCGTGGTGATCACCTGGATGTCGCGGATTCCGGCCAGCATCAGGGTGCACAGCGGGTAATAGACCAGCGGCTTGTCGTAGACCGGCAGCAGCTGTTTGCTGACGCCCATGGTGATCGGATACAGGCGGGTGCCTGAGCCACCGGCCAGGATGATCCCGCGCATGCCGTCGAGCCTAGCGGCGATCGCAAACGCGGCGGAGCCGGGTGAAGCAGAAGGACACCGGTCAGTCGGCCCGGTCGGCCTCGGTGAGGTCCGTGGCGGTCAGCGCCGCGTCGAGGTTCTCATGGCGGAACACCGCCGTGACGTGGTCGTGCACCACCCGGAAAGCGACCGCCTGGGCCGTGCCGGCTCCGACGGGGGTCAACTCGACCACGACGACGCCGTCGTGCACATACATCCGGCCGATCCCGGCGGTGGACTCCGCCGAAGCGGCCCACCTCCGCAGCGCCTGATGACCCTGCGCGGCACCGTCGGCGTCGGCTACCTCGATGTCGTCACTGGACAGCTGTTCCAGGGTGTCCAGGTCGCCGGCGTCCAGGGCGTCTTGCCAGGCGAGGACGGTAGCGATCTCCGATGTGCTCATGCCCTGCAAACTACCGTGTTGGAGCGCACTCAGAACGTGGTGTTGTCGACCCAGGCCTGCCAGACCGCGGCGTCGCCGAACATCGCGATGTCGGTGTCGGCCACCGGAACCCGTCGCAGGATCGCCAGGAAGAGGTCCCGGGCCGGGCCGCGCAGTGCCACCGACCCTTTGCCGTGCTCGTGCGACCAGCACAGTGCGCCGGTCTCTGCCGACCTGCTGAACGTCCACTCGCCCGCCGGTCCCAGACCCTCATCGGTAGCGTGCAGGTGCACACTGTCGCCGCCGGCCAGTGCCGGTTGCCCGTCGCGGCCGAGTCGCGCGGTGATCAGGTCGAGCCATTCGGAGATCCCGTCGGCGGCCAACTCCGGCGGCAGGGCAAAGTGCCTGAAGTCACCGCCGAGCGCCAGTGCGGCGTCGGCTCGGTGCACCGTCGTCTCGTGCAACCGGCGACGCAGCCACCAGCCGGCCGGGCGCGGACCCAGGAATGTCCACGCCGGATTGTCCGGCCCGATCTTCGTGATCGCATCGAGCACCCGCTGTGCCCCGTCGTGCAGCCAGGCGATGGCCGCGTCCGGGTCCGCGGGCGGCTTACCGTCGACGACGTCGCGCGGATCCAGTGGGTGGTCCAGTCGGTCGGCGACGATCTGTGCGGCCCAACGATGTCCGCGTCCGACGTGCCGGAACAGTTGCGTCAGGTTCCACTCCGGGCAGGTAGGAATCGCCAGCTCGGGATCCCCGGAGCGGACCAGCTCACCGAAGGAACGGTTCTCATCGAGTAAAGCTGCGGCGTAATCCACGCCGTCAGGCTAGTGGACTGCGCGCCGACTCAGAAGGGCCAGCCACCGCCGCCCCGGTTGCCGCCACCGCCGAGGCCGGGGAACCACGAGCCGCCGCCACCACCGCGAGCGCCGCTGCTACCGCCTCCCAGGCCCGGTAACCAGGGATTGTTCCCGCCACCGTTGGTGCCGACGCCGGGCAGCCAGGGCGATGGGTTGCCGCCCTTGTTGCCGCCACCGTTGTCGCCCGGCAACCACGACGGGTTGCCGCCCTTGTTGCCGCCACCGTTGTTTCCGGGCAGCCACGATGGATTGTCGTTCTTGGGCGGACTCTGTTTGGGCGGCTTGAAGATCGGTGGCCACTCGGGTTGTTTCGGGGCAGGTGCGGCAGGCGATGGGATCTCGACCGGCGGCGGACTGGGCACCTGGATCGGCACCGGAATCGGCACCGGCACAGGGGCCGCCGGAGCAGGAGCCGCCGGGGCGGGCGCAGGAGCCGCGGGCACCGGAGCAGGAGCCGCCGGGGCCATCGGAGCGGGCGGCGCCGGGGCCGCCGGAGCCGGAGCCGCCGGTGCGGCAGGTGGCACCTTGGGCGCCGCCTCGGGGACCGGCGCCGGGGCCACCGGGGCCTGCTGCGTGGGTACCACGATGTGCTGGCTGGGAGCGGGATGGTCGGACGCGGTGGGCCGGATACTGACCGCCAGCGCCACCAGCAACGAGGCCACCCCGACGACGAAGAAGGCCGCCAGTCCGCTGCCGGCCAGCAGGAACGGATTACGGCGGCGAGGACGCTCGGGGTCCTCGAACTGCCGCACACCGGAGCCCGGCTCGTAGTCTTCGACAACGGCGCTCTGGGTGCTGCCGGTGTCGGAGAACGGCAGATAGTCGCCATCGGCGTCGTCGCGGACGGCGCTGTAGGCCAGGGCGTACTCGCCCATGGTGGCGTCGTAGTCGCCGCCGGCCGGGTAGGCGTAGCCGAGCGCGACCAGATCCCGATCGATCACGCCGGTGCCCGGGTCGCGCGCCCACGCCAGAGCCGACGTCGACGAATCGAACAGCGGCGCGTGTGCGCTGGCCAGCGCCGCGCCCCGCGCTAGCGCCGTCTCCGGCTCCTCGGGCACGCTGACCGGGATCGGGCTGGCCGCATCCAGTTCCGGCTTGACCCGGCCGACGTTGACCCCGGAGCCGACCACGAACAAGCCGTCCGGCCGGGACTCGAGTCGTCCGGCCTGCGCGGCCAGGGTGGTCAACTCACCCAGGGCGGCGGTGTCGTCGGACGGCAATGTCACCCGGCGCACCTCGGTGATCGAGCCGTCCGACGAGTCGACGACCGCCAGCGTTGCACCGCCGGGCTCGACGAACATCAACGCGGTTCGCTGGTAGCCGATCGTTCCGCCTACCGTCTGCGCCAGCGCTGCCGCCGCCAGGAACGCCGACACCAGCATCACGTTTTCGACCTTGCGGTCGGCCAACGCGTCGCGCAGCCGACCGGCCTGCCATTGATTGGCGACGGTCACTCCGGTGGAGGCCAGCCGATAACCGCTTTCCTGGGCGCTCTCCTGAGTGCCCAGAATGGCCGACACCACCTGGTCGGGAAACGCCGCACCGCTGGTGGAGTCCACCTCGAAGCCGTCCTCGTCGACGGTGACGCCACCGGCGTTCTCTCCTTCGACGAGGACCATCCGTACCGACGGCGGTGCCATCGACACGCCCAGAACGATGTCCATCGCACACCTCCCCTACGGCCCTCGGTTGATTAGCCCATCTTATCGGTTGGCGAACTAAACCCCCACCTCAGAAGTGGAGGCCCGGAATGGGCAGCGGGATCGGGATTCCGCCGCCGCCGCCGCGGCCATGGCCACCGCCATGACCGCCTCGGCCGGGTCCGCCCCGGCCGGGATTCCAACCGGGGCCGGGTCCCCAACCGCCCTTTTTCGGTGGCCCGAGAATCGGCGGACCACCGGGGAGGCCGGGAATCTCCAGGTTGGGGATCATCGGTGGCGGCGGGGGCGGTAGAGCCGGCGGTGGCGGCGGGGCCACGGGCTGCGGTGCCGGCGCCCGGGGCACCGGGGCCGGGGCCTGCGGTGGGGCCGGTTCCGCGGCCGGCACGGGCGGCGCCGACGGTGCCGGCGCCGGGGGCGGAACCGCGGCCTTGGGCGGCGAGGGCTGATGAGTGACGACGTTGGCCCGCACATCGGGCCCGTGGTGGTTGGCCGCCCGCATGCCCACCGCCATCGCGATCGCCAGGGCCAGCACCCCGACCACGAACAGCGCCGCCACCCCACCGGTGACCAACATCGGCTTGCGTTCCCGCTCCTGGAACCCGGTGCTGAAGTCCAGCAGCCGGGAGTCGACGAGCTCGGGCCGGTCGACGGCGTCCTGGATCCCCGAGGGCAGGTAGCCGCTGTCGGTGAAGTCGGGTACGGCACTGTAGGCCAGCGGCTCGATATCCGAAGTGGCGTTGTAGTCCACCGCCTCGGGCGGGATGTAGGCGTAGCCGGCACTGACCAGCGATGGGTCTACTGCGCCGGTGCCCGGGTCCTGCGCCCACGCCATCGCCTGAGTGGACGACGTGAACAACGGCGCGTGCGCGCTGGCCAGCGCGGCACCCCGGGCCAACGCCATGTCCGGCTCCTCGGGCGCGCTGACCGGCAGGGGGCTGGCTTTGTCCAACTCCGGCTTGATCGCGGCGACGTTGACGCCGCCCGCCCCCACCACGAACAACCCCTCGGGACGAGACGCCAGCCGTTGAGCGCCGGCCGCCATCTCGGTGAGCTCCCCGACGGCGCTGGCGTCGTCGCGTGAGAGCGGCTGCCGATAGATCTCGGTGATCGCGCCGTCGCCGGAGTTGACCACCGCCAGGGTGGCGGCCTCCGGTTCGACGAACAGCAGAGCTGTGCGGTCGTAGCGGGTCGCACTGCCCACCGCCTGGGCCAACGCCGCGGCCGCCAGGAACGCCGACACCAGCATCACGTTCTCGACCTTGTGGCTGACCAGGGCATCTCGCAGGGCGGTGGCCTCGGCGGGATTACACCAGGTCACCCCGGTCGAACTGAGCTGATAGCCACCCTCGCGAGCGCCCTCGCGGGTGCCCAGGATGGCCGATACCACCCGCTCCGGTGCGCTCTGGGTACCGGCGCCGACATCGAAGTCGTCATGCTCCACCGTGACCCCGTTGGCGCTTTCGCCTTCGACCAACACCATGCGGACCGTCGAGGGTGCCACTGACACCCCGAGAACGATGTCCACCGAAACCTCCACCCCGCTGCTATTCGGCCAGTGACGAGGGCCAGACCCCCGGCAGGGCCAGCCGGTACCGGCTCCATCACAGCCGCGGGCGGCCGTACATCCGAAGGGCTAACCGGACTGGATGAAGTTCTGGTACGAGCGGGACGGCGTCGGCCCGCGCTGGCCCTGATATTTCGACCCTACTCGCGTGCTGCCGTAAGGGTGCTCCGCCGGACTCGTCAGTCGCAGCAGGCACAGCTGGCCGATCTTCATCCCCGGCCACAACGTGATCGGCAGGTTCGCCACGTTGGACAGCTCCAAGGTGATGTGACCGGAGAAGCCCGGGTCGATGAAACCCGCGGTGGAGTGGGTCAGCAGCCCGAGCCGGCCCAGGCTCGACTTCCCCTCCAACCGGCCGGCGAGGTCCTCGGGCAGGGTGCAGCGCTCCAGGGTGGAGCCCAGCACGAACTCGCCGGGGTGCAGCACGAACGGCTCGCCGGGTTTGGGTTCGACCAGCGTGGTCAGCTCGTCCTGCTGCTGGGCGGGATCAATATGTGTGTAACGGGTGTTGTTGAACACCCGGAACAGATTGTCGAGGCGGACATCCACGCTGGACGGCTGTACCAGGGCGTCATCGAAGGGGTCGATACCCAGCCGGCCGGCGGCGATTTCGGCCCGCAGATCGCGATCGGAGAGCAGCACCGCACGAGCGTATCCGCTGACCGCTTGGATGGGCCGTACCGCGGGCGCCGAGTGTGCGGTTCGGTTCGGATTTCGGCGCTTGGGCGAACAATTCCGCACAGTCGCCGCCGTCATTGCCGGTGCGCAGGGCCGCTGATGCTAGCCTGCTAGCGCAGCAATGCCGATGTAGTTCAATGGCAGAACATCAGCTTCCCAAGATGCCCCGATACGTCCGATGACGTATGCCTGTGTGCACTCAAAGTCCTTGTCTACCTGCGCTTTCGAGTGATCTTGCGTTCGGTGTCGTTCGATGTCGTTGGGGCACGTCTGATGACGTCGGTTGCAACATCGAACGCAAATCGGGCGCAGCAACCTCGCACGTCACAAGGCATATTTTGGACTCGACGCCGAGGCGTCTTAGCGTTAGTTAGTAAGCACAGCTAACGAAAGGCTGTCAACCATGTCTGAGCCCACCCCCGCGCTGACCACCCGTGAGGTTGCCAACAAGATCGGAACCGACCCCAAGGCGCTTCGAAGCTTCTTGCGGACGTCGTCCGACTACGAAGCCATGGGATCGGGGTCGCGCTATGCGTTCACCGCCGAAGACATCGCGCCAATGAAAGCCAAGTTCACGGCCTGGCTTGCCCAGCGCGAAGGCGCAAAGAAAGCAAGACCGCCTGACCACACCGGCCGTCAGCCCTGCACCCCATCATCGGGTGTGGGGCTTTTTGGTGCATCAAGAAGTTCACTTGCGTCGTCAACGACCTCCTCAATGACGTCCGCGACCTTCTTCGCTTCGATCGCAAGCTGCTCGGCCCCGTTTAGCGCAAGTTGCAAGCCTTGATCGGTTTCGCGCGCAGTGTTCAGCGCTTCGCCCATGGTGTTAAACGCACCCGTAAGCACGTTGGCCGCCGAACCCCAGTCCTGCACTTGAACATGCGCAATGAATTCGAAGAGTGCGACGTAACATGTGGCGACGTGACCGACGTTCTTCGCCACTTTGAGGGCTCGGATGCCGTACCCGAGCAGGCTCTGGCTCTCCCGTATGACGGGCCCGTACCCGAGGTTGTCAACTTGCGTGAGCAGATCGCGGATCTTCTTCACTTGCCCACGAATCTGGTCGGCTAAGCCGTCTGGCAAACCCGCCGACTCGAGCATCGCTTCCCACTCGGTGAGAGACGTTTCGAGCTTCTCGATATCAGCCGCGACTGGCGTCGTCCCTGCTGCCATGACCTTCAACGTGGTGCCGAGTCCACCCAAGAGCTTGATCAGATTCGCGTCGATGATGGTGGATGGGTTGACGTTCGCGCCCCAGTCACCGGGATACACCACCGCGTTGTAGTACGCCGGCATGTCCGACAAATGGCGGGTCTTGAGTTCGTGCCCATCGGGAAGCGCATCGAGGAAGGTCTGCAACTCATTGATGAGCCCGACGACGGCGCTATGCCGATTTACGAACTCAACCGAGCCAACTCCAGCCCCAACGGCGTTGCCGATGATGTCTCTGAATGGCGCAACACCAGACTGGATGATTTTCCAGAGCAAGCGGTCGAGCGCTTCTGCCGGATTATTGGGCGGCTCCACAGCGAAAGAATACCGATGGTCTGTGACGCAACAACCGAGAGGGCGCGTGCGGACCCGTCAGCCGTAGTCCTCGACACATCGCCGCGACTTCTCTGGTGAGTGCGACGATGGTCGCCATGGAACGGATGGTGCTCAAACTGTTCGGCGCGTGGACGGAGCTGCAAGCGCTGATAAAGGACTACACGCTGATGGCCCTAGAAGCTGAGGACGCCAAGGCCTACGCGGAGAGAGGAAAGTACGCCGACGACTACATCCTCAAGGAGTACAAGAAAGTTGTCCGTCGCGTCTGGGGAGTCGCGTTCCCGCATGTCTTCTCGGCGATCTACAAGGAAGCCAAGGCAATGCGCGACAAGCTCGCGCACATCGTCGACGTTGCCTCGGTCGAGGGCGATCAGCCCCACCGTGTCATGACTATTGTCTTCGGCAAAGGCTTCGAGGAACATACAGACGGAATCTGGTTCCAGCAGCGCTACAACGAAGAGATCCGCGAGGAGGATCTTGTTAGGGCGCTCCGCAATGTTGGCGAAGCCAAAAGCATGCTCCACATCATCTATCGACTGGGTGCAGCGTTCAAAGAGTTCCAGCCATCGGACGACGACATCTGGGACTTCCATTGGGTTCCGTGGTGGGACGGCAGATGGGGCCAGCCTCCGACGCATCCGACTCAGGGTTATCGTTTCCCTGTAGGGAGATATCGCCACAATCCCGAACCGGGAGCCGAGCAAGCGTACTGGGATCCAGACGAGAGCAAGTGGTATCGCTACCAGCCCGATGCCGACGAGGACGACGACTAACCGCAAGTTCGCGAATGCGTCGATGCGGCGCATGATGACGACCTCGCAGGCCGCTGCGGCATTTGATATTTCGATTCCAGTTCTACAACGCGCAATCCGTAAGTCCGGCCTCAGAATGAGGCTCACCAAACGCGGAACCGACTACCTATTCTCACCTGACGACCTCGACGCTGTATCCGAATACCGACACAAGCCCAAGTCCGCGAAAACTCCCGGCCATAGTGATACGCCCGGCCTTCCCCTGGAGTGGCTTAGCGATCCGGCCCACACCGCCGAGTTCGTCATTGCCGCGTACATCGGACACAACGATCCGGCCCTGACCATGAGGTTGTATGCTCACTCGCAGGACGACGCCCTGCGCGCCGCTGCAAACTCATTGCAACACTGAGTGTGACACCGACGTGCCACGCCCGAGGCAATCGAGTGCGTACGCGCAGGTCAGACACCTACTCGCCGATGTAGTTCAATGGCAGAACATCAGCTTCCCAAGCTGAATACGCGGGTTCGATTCCCGTCATCGGCTCCACGTTTGAGCAGTCTGCGCAGCACAATCGACGGCATGGGTCTGCTACCGAAGCCACGCGCCACCCTGACCGACGCCGAGGTCGCCGACGCGCTCGGCCGCGCGGCGGCAATCATCAACCCGCTGCTCGACCTGCTCTCGCAGACCGATCCGATCGGTCTGCGAGACCGCACTCATAGCCTGCTCTCCCCGCCCCGCCGACTCAGCGGCCGCATCCGCCGGTTCCGTCTGCGCCGTCGTCGCCGCCAGGCCGGCCGCGGGCCCAGTAACGCCGATCGGGCCCGAATCGCCGGGGCTCAATTGATGAATGCCGCCGACCTTCCCGGCACCGCCGCCTGGGAGCGGATGAGCCGCGACGAGCGCATCCATTGGTGGGTGCATCGGGTCGGCGCGCTGAACACCCTCGTGGTGGCGTCACCGCGCGTCTTCGGGTGGCTGGCGCGGGTGGTGCCGGTCGGCGAACTGGCCGGATTCGTCAACCACGCGATCGTGTTGTGCGCGCTGGCCCGGGAGTACGGCGTCACCGACCGGAGCGAGCAGGTGCGACTGCTCGCCGCGGTGCTGTGCGACCGGCAGTTGCCCGACGACGTGGAGGTGCCGACGCCGCCCGAACCCGAACCGCCGCCGGAACGCCAGGGCGTCATCGGGACCGTCTGGCAGCTGGCCGGGATCCTGCGGGCGACCTTTGAGGAGGCGGCCAAACGGCCACAGCCCAAGAAGCTCTACCAGCGTCTGAGTGTCCTGCCCGGGCTCGGGGCGATCGCCGGCTACTTCGGCGAGCGCGACGCGCTGTTCCGGGCGGCCCAGGAAGGTGTGGCCTGGCTCGACGAACACACCGCCGCCTAGAACACCCGCACCCAGTCGACCAGCATCTCCGCCGGATAGCTGCCCGCCCCGGGGTCGCCACCACCCGAACCGGCGACGGCCAGATTCAACACCGAAAACACTTGGTAACCCGGGTCGTTGAACGGCCAGTCCGCGATCGAGTTCGCCGGAACGGTGAAGTAGGGCGCGGCGCCGTCGACGTAGTCGCGCCAGAACCGGATGCCCTCGTCATCCCAGCGGCACCGCCAGGTGTGCCAGGCGCTGTCCAGGGCGATCTGCTGGGTCGCCCACTCGGCCCCGTTCGCCTTGGTGTGGACGGTGGTCGCCGACGGCCAGTTGCCGTTGCCGTACCACTCCAGCACGTCGATCTCGCCGCGATCCTCATTGCCCATCCACCAGGCGGGCCAGGCGCCGGGGGTCAGGCAGTTCAGTTTGATGCGGGCTTCCCAGGTGTGGCCGATGCCGCCGGTCCACCGGCTGTGGACCTTGCCGCTGTAGTAGGTGTTGCCGTCTTTGGCGGCGCGCAGCACCAGGTTGGACTTGCCGTCGAGGAAGACGTTCTGGCGGTCGTCGCGGTATTGCCCGACGTTCTCGGGCCGCTCCCAGAACGTCGGATCCTTCATGGATTCCCGCGCCCGGGCTACTGCCCATTTCGCCGAATCGGGGGCCGAACCGGCGGGACCGTCGAACTCGTCGTGGAAGAGGTAGGTCTGGGCCGGGGCGGCGGGCAGTGGGCCCGCCGGCGCCGGCTGCGCCCACGCCTGCGGAGCGCGCATCGCGGTGGCCAGCATCCCGATTCCGGTGGTCAACATCATGCTGCGGCGATTCATCTCGGGCATCTTCGAATGGTCGCATTGATCGTCCGCCGGGGCGCGCCGACAACAGCGATCGGATTGGACAGGAATTCATGCTTGCGTCGGCCGCGGGACCGATCTAAACTGAACGTACAGTTCACTAACGGAGGGCGGTACAAGACATGAGCGTTTGGTTCATCACCGGAGCATCCCGCGGATTCGGCCTGCAGATCGCGCGGGATCTGCTGGACCGCGGCCACCGGGTGGTCGCCACCGCACGCCACGCCGCAGCCGTCACCGACGCTCTCGGCGACAACGAGAACGTGCTCGCCGTAGCGCTGGACGTCACCGACGAGGAGCAGGCCCGTCAGGCCGTGCAGGCCGCGGTGCAGCGCTTCGGCCGAATCGACGTGCTGGTCAACAACGCCGGCCGCGGGCTGCTCGGTGCGGTCGAGGAGGCCACCGACGCCGAGGTGCGTGCCGTCTACGACACCAACGTGTTCGGCCTGTTGACCGTCACGCGCGCGGTCGCACCGGTGCTGCGGGCGCAGCGGTCCGGCGCAATCGTCAACATCTCCTCGGTGGGCGGGTTCGTCAGCTCGCCCGGATGGGGTGTTTACGCATCGACCAAATTCGCCGTCGAGGCACTCTCGGAGGCACTGCATGCCGAGCTGAAACCACTCGGGGTCCACGTGATGGTGGTGGAGCCCGGCTACTTCCGCACCGACTTCCTCGACTCGTCCAGCCTGCAGATCCAGCAGAACCGCATCGACGATTACGCCGACGGTCCGGCGGGTCAGATGCGCATCACGGCCGGCGAGCGCAACCACGACCAGCCCGGCGACCCGGTCAAGGCGGCCGCGGCCATCATCGACGTGGTCGAGTCCGAGCGGCCCCCGGTGCGCCTGCAGCTGGGCAACGACACCATCGCAGCGGTAGAGGCCAAGCTGGCCCACGTGCAGGCCGAGTTGGCCCAGTGGCGCAGCGTCTCGGAATCGACCGACTTCGACGATGTCGCCTGAGCCCGACGGCGGGGCGGGCGACCGCCGCCCCTTCATCCGTCCCACCGGCACCCGCAGCGACCGAATCCACCAGGCCATCTTGGACGCGACCGCAGAACTACTCGACGAGGGCGGGTTCGCCGCCGCCACGGTTGACGCGATCGCGGCCCGGTCCGGGGCCAGCAAGGCCACCATCTACAAGCACTGGCCGTCGCGAACTGCGGTGGCAGCCGAGGCTTTCGGGGCGATGATGGCCCAGGATCTGCCGCTGCCGGATACCGGAAGCGCGGTGGGCGATCTCACCGAACAGGTGGTGCGGGTGTCGGCGTTCTACGCGAGCACCCGCGGTCAGGTGTTCGCCCAGTTGCTCGCGGCGTGCGTCGACGATGCGGCAGGCGCGGCGTACTTTCGCGAGTACTTTCTCGACGGTCGACGCGCGGCGATCACCGAACTGTGGCGACGGGGAATCACCCGCGGCGATATCGATGCCGACGTCGCGGTCGACGACGTCATCGATCTGCTGTTCGGGCCGCTGATCTTTCGCCGCATGACCGGGCATTGCCCACTCACCGAGGAACACGCCCGGCGGCTGGCCGCGGCCGCGCTGCGCGGTGTGCTGCCAACGAACTCGGCGCAGCCTTCCGGCTCAGACCGCAGCGCAAATCGGAGAGCTAGCCTCCGCTAGAAGACCCGCACCCAGTCGATCAGCATGTCGGCCGGGTAGGACCCCTGACGGGCATCCCCGCCCCCGGAACCGCCGACGGCGAGGTTCAGGATCGGGAAGACCGTGTAACCGGGATCGTTGAACGGCCAGACCCGGACCGGTTCCTCCACGTCTTCGATGCCGACGGCCGGGACGCTGAAGTAGGGCTCCATCCCGTCGACGTAGTCCTGCCAGAAATACATGCCGCTCTGGTTCCAGGTGACCCGCCAGTTGTGCCAGTTCCCGTCGACCGGGAGGGCGAACGTTTCGAACGCGGTGCCGAACGGGTTGGCATGCACCGTGGTGCCGGACGGCCACTCGCCGTTGCCGTACCACTCCATCAGGTCGATCTCGCCTTCGCGACCCGGGTCGTCGTTGGACAGCCACCATCCCGGCCAGCAGCCCGCGGTCTGGCAGTTCAGCTTGATCCGGGCTTCCCAGGTGGTGCCGATGCCGCCGCGCCAGTTGCCGTGCACCAGCCCCCCGAAGAACGTGTTGCCGTCGCGGGTGGCACGGATGACGAGATTGGACTTGCCGTCCAGAAAGACGTTCTGGCGGCTGTCGCGATATTGGTAGAAGTACTCGGGCCGGTCCCAGCCGACCGGACGACGAATCGGGGTTCGGTGATTGGAGACCGTCCACTTCGATCTATCCGGGGCGGAACCGGCCGGCCCGTCGAACTCGTCATGCCAGATGAAGCCGCCGGGCTTGGCAGCTGCGGCCGGCGGTGCGGCGGGATCGGCTGGGTCGCCGGGCGCTCCAGGAGGCACTGGAACGGCTCTGGCCAACGGATTCGGGGCGGCGGCGGCCAGCGCCCCGGCACCGAGCATCATCATCACTTGGCGGCGGTTCATCTCGGACACGGTGGCAATGTAACTCACGTCAGAACCGTGTCAAACCAAGCGAGCCCCGCCTGTCGGGGCGCTATCTCACTCGGTTTCCTCAGCACTGTCGTCCAGCACACCGACGGCAATTCCATAGGGCAAAAACCGTACTTTTCGTTTGGGATCTGGGTTGCGTTGGCTGGCGCGCAAGGCCTCGATCTCGGTGGCGTACACCTGCTCGACCCGGGCCGCGCCGTCATCGCCGACGGTGTAGATGGCCCACACTCCGTCACCGGTCTCGCCGGTGGTCGGCGGCCCCGAGCGCGCCGCCTGAGCCAGGTCGGCGAAGATCGCGCCCCAGCCCCCTCGGTTGCCGGAGGTTAATCCGCCGGCGAAACGGTCGAACGCCGCGCGCAGCCCTTCGCTCGCCTCTCGGATCACCCGGTCCAGGTCCTCGGAGTCGAATCCGAAGGCACCGTCGTCACTCATGGCTAACCACCCTTCCGGCCGCGATGGCCACACCCCAGTGTGCCTGCGGCGGGGAGTGCCCGGCCAGCGTCAGGCGGCGTCAACCCGGTCGCGTTCATCGATCAGCCGGCGCCGACTGCCCAGCCGAGGAGCGTAGCGCCCACAGGCAGGAGTGCGACGGCAGCCAGCGAATCGGCCGCGGCACCGGTTCAACGGCATACCGAGCCGGATCAGCAGTGCCAGTCGCATGCTGGTGCCCCTGCTCCGGGGCGCGGTCAGTTCTCCGGAACGGTGATCGGAATCGGTATCGGCACCAACGGAATTCGCAGGTACTCGGTCGTCATCGGCACCGTGGTGGTCGGGGGCACCGTGGTGGTCGGCGGCGCGGTCGTGGTCGGGGGAACCGTGGTGGTCGTGGGCACGGTGGTGGTCGTCGTGGGCGGTGCCGTCGTCGTGGTCGTCGTGCTCGGCGGCGGCGTGGTCGTGGTCGTGGTGGGCGGCGCCGTTGTCGTGGTGACCGGAGGCTCGGTGGTGGTCACCGGGGGCGGAGCCGCGGTGGTGGCCACCGGCGGCGGCGGGACAACGGGCGCCGGGGGTGGCGGCAATGCACTGGACACCGGCGGCACCACGACGGCGCTGGTGCCCGGCTGCACCGGCGCCTCGTCCTCGGTGGAGCGCGCCAGGCTGTAGAGCGCACCGGCGACCGCGATCAGCGCGACCAGGATGCCGATACCGAGTGCGTAGCGCGGCCACTGCGACGGGTGCCGACGGGCCGGCACGGGTGCCGCGGGCGGTGGCGCGACCGGACGGCGGCCGGTGCCCGGCGCCGGGTCGTAGAAGTCGTCGACGTAGGGCACCGGTTCGGCGCTGGCGCTGCCGTCCTCCTGCGACCAGGCGAAGGCGTCCACGACGGAACCGGTTCCGGGGGCAGACGTCACCGTCGGTGCCATCTCGGTTGCCCCGATTGCGTCGGCTTCCCGGGTGACCTCGTCGTCCTGCGGGTCGTACATATGCGGCATACCTTGGATCGACAACGGCGGGGAATCGTCACCACGGTAGAGGCAGGACAGGGTGCGCCGCCACCGCCGAGACCATAGGGTTATACAACCGTTAGCGGCAACGATTTCCGGGGCCGGAACACGAAGTTGGCCCCGCCGCTGACCTTGGTCACCATCACCTCGGGTAACTCGGCCGCCGCGGTGTCGGTCTCGCTCACCGTCGCGGTCCAGTCGGTGTCGGATCCGTCGACCGTCACCCGCAGGTGCGGGTTGACCGCAGTCACGATGGCCTGCAGCGGGTTGACCTCGGCCGGCGAACACAGCGTGATCCAGGCGCTGTCGTCGTGGGCGGGCGAGTGATGCACGACGATGCGGCCCTCGCCGATCTCGGCGCGCACATATCCGGCCGGATTGAGCAGCGGGTGCAGCTCGAAGGTGCGCAGCGCCCCGTCGACGTCGTCGGAGAGCCGCAGGGCGTTCTTGATGCGCATCGCACCCAGCCCGGCCAGCCCGGTGAGCTGGCGCCGGCCCACCGAGGCGGCCAGCTCGTCGGTGTCGGCCCGGGCGCGCACCGCCAGCGCGAAGGACAGATAGAGCAGGTGCATCTGCAGGCACACCTCGTCGGCGATCCGCACCAGCGCCGAGTGGGAGAACGCGGCGAAGTCGACATCGGACAACAGCGGGCCGGTGTAATCCGCCAGTCCCTCATCGGAGGAATCAATCGCGCCGAGTTCCCACGTGGCGGCGCGGGTTTCGCTGATCACCGCTAGCGCCGGGATCGGCTGGGCGTCCGGGTAGGACTGGTCGATGATGACGGTCCAGCAGCAGTGCGGTTGGCGGTCCGATGGCGTGCGGGGCGGGCGGTGCACCGGGCGGCACTGCGCCTTGACGTTGGTCGCCACCGCGGTGGCGTCGAACGTCGGGTCCTCGATGGTGTGGCACATGCCGAAGACGTAGTCCTCGCCCAGCGGTTCCACGTCGAGCAGCGCACCGCAGCTGGCCAACTCGAACTCGCCGTGCCAGCGGTCGTGCACGGTGAAGCGAAAGTCCATGAACTGCGGCGGGGAACCGATGTCGAACTGCAACCCTTTGAAGATGGTGGGCACATCGTCGCCGACGTAACCCAGCGCCCGCTGCATACGCCGGGTGTAGACGGGACTGCAGCCCGCCCATTCCTCGATGGCGATCTGCAGCATCTCCTCGCGGCCGAATTCGCTGATGCACCAGGCCATTCCGGAGCGGTCGATCATGTGCCCGATCAACAGCAGCTCGGGTACCAGCACGGCCAACTCGTCGCGCGTCAGCGACGCATACCTGGATTCGGTCACGTGGAAAAAATAGACGGGACTATGTTATAAAGTCAACAATGGTTATTCCGGCAGGTCCCAGCCCGACTCGGCGAACCAGCGCGCCCCGCAAACGCGGCGACGACACCCGGGCGCGAATCATCGACGAGACAGTGCGCTGCATCACCGAGGAAGGGTTCGGCGCGGCGACCGCCAAGCACGTCGCCGAGCGGGCCGGGGTGACATGGGGGGTCATCCAATACCACTTCGGCGACCGCAACGGGCTGCTGATGGCCGTGGTTGACGAAGGCGTGGCCCGGTTGCTGGCCAGCCTGTCGGCGGTCGACGTCGGCGAACTGGAACTGCGGCAGCGCATCGAGGCCGTCGTCGACACGGCGTGGAGCTGCTACGCCAGCCCGACCTCGCTGGCCGCGTTCGAGATCCTGCGGGCCACCCGCGGCAGCCTCGGCGAGCAGTCCCACCAGCACCTGTTACAGATGAACGCAGCGATCAGCCACCTGGGCCGGCTGGTCTCCGACGACCCGGCGGATTCTGGTGTGGCCGAAGTGATCTGGGCGGCACTGCGGGGAATAGTGTTGGCGCAGATGATCATCGGCGGTGCCTTCGACTGGCAGACTGAGCGGCGGACGCTGATCGAGATGGTCAGCTACTACCTGGAACGCGAGCGCGGCTAGCGGCGCGTCGGCTATGCGGGCTGGTCCGACGAGCTCGACCGCCAATGAGCCGGCAGCGGCTGCCCCTCGCGCCTTCGGGTGTGGTAGGCCCAGGACGAGGCCAGCCAGCCGCTGCCATTGGTCAGCGTGGTGGCCGGCTGTCCGTCTTGCTCTTCGTTCTTCTTGCCGGTCTTCTGGCCGCCACGGCTGCTGGTGTCGGTCGTCGCGCCCTGGCCCGCGGTCGTTCCCATCATCGCCTCTTGGAACGCCGTCCCCGGGGGCAGGCCGACGGCGGCCGGCAATCGGGTCTCGGCGGCGGCCAGGGTGAATGCGGTCGGCTGCATCTCCGGAGCCGCGGTCGCCCAGGTCGGCGGCACCGACAGTCCCCCGATCGGGGTGGCCCGGCCCAGGCCCGCCCCGACCGCCGGCGTCGTGGCCGCCGACAACACGCCGCGTGGTCCCAGCCCCTCGAACGTCAAGGCGCCCCCGACACCACCGCGGACGTAGAGCAGCCTTCCCCAGCCGGCACCGTTGCTCACCACGGTGTACATGCTGGAGTCGAAGCTGATCCCGCTGGCCGCAACGCTGGTGTAGGGCGTCAGCGGGTTGATCAGGTCGGCCAGCGACGCCGGCGGCGTATCCGCCGAGCCGGCCGGTGGGAACAGTTGTTGCAGCACCGCCTGTATCGCGCCGTTCAGCTGAGTCTGGCCGCTGGTGCCGGCCGCGTGTGAGGCCGCAGCGGACTGGGCGCTGAGCCCGGCCGGGTTGGTGGTCTGCGGCGGCTCGTCGAACGGCGGCAGTGTGCTGGCGGGCGCCGCGGCCGCTGCGTAGCTGTACATCGCGACGGCGTCCTGGGCCCACATCTCGGCGTAGTGCGCTTCGGTGGCGGCGATGGCCGGGGTGTTCTGCCCGAAGAAATTGGTGGCGACCAGTGTCGCGAGCAACGCCCGATTGGCGGCCACCACCGCCGGCGGCACCGTCGCCGCGAAGGCGGTCTCATAGGCTGCGGCAACCGTTTTGGCCTGGATTGCGGTCTGTTCGGCCTTGGCGCTGCTCTGCTGCAGCCACGCGATGTAGGGCGTCGCCGCCTTGGCCATCGCCGCCGACGCCGGGCCCGACCATTCGTGGCCGATCAGGCTCGAGACCACCTCGGAGTAGCCGACCGCCGCCGTCTCCAGGTCGGCGGCCAGGGCATCCCAGGCCGCCGCCGCCGCGAGCATCGGGGCTGCCCCCGGGCCGGTGTACATCCTTCCGGAGTTGACCTCTGGAGGAAGTAGCGCGAAATCCATGTCGGTTCGGATCAGCCTGCTGCCGGCGGGCGCGGCACCACGGTGCGACGGTTCGAAGCGGCGCGGGCGGTCGCGGCTCCGAGGCCTCGGCCGGCCAGGGTGCCGAGCATGGTCTCACCGAACGCCGTTCCCGGCATGCCGCCGGCGGCGGCCGGGGCCATCGGCACGCCGGACGCCAGCCCGGCCGGGGTGACGTTCGAAGCGAGCGTGACCGGCATCGCCCAGCCGTGCGGCACCGACAGTCCGCCGATCTTGAGCGCGTTGCCCGCACTCGCCGACAACCCGGCTCCGCCGAGACCCGCACTACCCAGACCCCCGCCCAGGTTCAGCCCGCCCGGGCCCAGGCCGGCCGGGCCGAGAAACGGCGGGTTGAGGATCTCGCCCAGGCCGCCGGGGTTTTCGGCGTTGAAGGCCGTCAGACCGATGCCGTTGTTGAGGTTGCTGAGGAAGTTCGCGGTGCCCGACCAACCCGTCATCGTCGCGCTCATACCCTGCGTCGCCAGCCCCGTGAACGGCGACACCTGACCGATTATCGAGGTCAGCGACGACAGTGCCGTAGCGGTGTTGCCGGTGACCGCCGTGGACCCGGCCTGCGCGACCGCAGCGGACTGGGCGACCTGACCGGCCGAGTTCGTGGTCTGCGGCGGTTGGCTGAACGCGGTCAGCGCCGAGGCGGCGGCCGAGGAACCGGCGTAACGGTACATGGCGGCGGCGTCCTGAGCCCACATCTCGGCGTACTGGAGCTCGGCCTCACCGATCGCCGGCGAGTTCTGCCCGAAGAAGTTCGTGGCGACCAGCTGCTTGAGCATGACGCGGTTGGCGGTGATCACCGCTGGGGGGACCACGGACGCCAACGCGGTCGAATAGGCTTCCGCGGCGCCCAATGCCTGGCGAGCCGTCTGTTCGGCCTGGGCGCCGGTGCCGCGCAGCCAGGTCACGTACGGTTGCGCGGCGGCTGCCATCGCCGTCGCCGTCGGTCCGGTCCAGGGCCCGGTGGCCAATCCGGAAGTCACCGAGTCGTACGCGGCCGCGGCGGTGTGCACTTCGGCCGCCAGCTTCTCCCACTCGGCGGCGGCGGTCAGCATCGATCCGGATCCGGGTCCGGTGTACATGCGTCCGGAGTTGATCTCCGGAGGCAGTACCCCGTAGTCCAGGTACACGGCGTCTCCTCGCTCAGCTCCTGTGATGTCGGCACTCAATTGGTTATGCGGGGATTAACGAAACGTCGCTCAGGTGAACCGGAGGTTACAACGAGGTGGTCAACACGGTGGCGGGTCGATGAACTGTTGGGTGTGCAGACATCAGTAGGACGCATTGGTCGCGTATCGGGCCGACAGTGTTCATCTGGCATTCATTTTGAGGCCGCTGTTGGTTAATTCAGGGCAGCGATGCTGATTCCATTGTGAAATACGCACGATGGATTGTGACCGCGGTCGGGGCCGCCGCATTGGTCGTCCTGGCCGCACCCGCACACGCCGAGAACGACCCTGACGCAGTGTTTCTCGCTGCGGTCGACCAGGCAGGCATCGAGTACACCGATCCCCAGGAGGCCGTCGCGGTCGGCCGGCAGGTCTGCGACTATCTGCAGTCCGGGCATGGGCCGGATGCGGCCGCGCGTGCCCTGAAGATCTCCAATCGCAGCCTGTCGGTGAAGAACGCCGCCCGTTTCGTGGCGTTTTCGAAAACCGCGTTCTGCCCCAACTAGATTCACGGAGGAAGCCATGAAGGTTCGCAAGCCCGTGTTGGCCGCGTTCACGGTGGCCGGTCTGCTGGGCCTGGCCGCACCGGCGGCCGCCGAGCCCTCCGACAGCGGTTTCCTCGGCGCACTCGACCAGGTGGGCATCTCCTACCCGAACCCCGTCGATGCGGTGGCCGGCGGCCACACCGTATGCGAGTATCTCGCCTCGGGTCACAGCACCAACCAGGCGGCCAAAGGCGTGAAGAACGCCAACCCCAGCCTGACGCTGACCAAGGCGCACCAGTTCGTCAGCATCGCCCGGTCGACGTATTGCGCCGAGGCCTGACGACGACCGTTGCGGCCTATTGCGCGATGGCCATGACCGCGCCGGGGCGCAGCCACTGAATGATCTGCACCAGCTTGGCGTCGTCGATGGCCACGCAACCCGCGGTCGGGCCGCCGTCGGTGGTGTGAAAGAAGAAGGCCGCGCCGTCGCCCGGCGTGCGGGCGGTGTTGACGCCCATCACCACCGCGTGCTTGTACTGCGGGATCTGCAGGTTCTCACTCTCACCGGTGTCGAACGGGCATTGTGCCTTCTTGCAGACCTGCATGGTGTTGAAGGTCGGGCTGTGGTCGTCGCCGTCCCACCAGTGGTCCGGCCCGACCTGGACATACTGCAGTCCCCCACCGGGATTCGGCGCGGTACCGAACGCGTACGGCAGGGTGAAGACACCCATCGGCGTCGCCGGGTAGCCGCTCTTGGCCTTCTGCGCCATCCCGGCCGAGCCGACATGGGTGGGGATTCCCGCGGCGACCGGCTGCCAACCCGTCGCGCCGCGCTGGTAGACGTCCATCTTGGCGTCCGAACCACCCACCCCGACAACCGAAATCACCTGGCTCGCATTGCCGACGGACTGAGCGAACCACGGATTGACGTCGGCTCGGGCGCTCGGCGATGCGACCGGCGTCAAACCGGCGGTGCACAATGCAGCGCAGAACATGCTCAGCAGTCGGCGCATTGACTCATCATCGGTGCCTGCCGGGGGCGGGTCAAACACCGGGCCCGGCGCGCCGGGCGTTCTACGGTTCGGCGCGACGCTCGAGATCTTCGACCGGGACCTCTGATTTGAGCAGCCCGCGCGAGGACAGATAGCCGCGGAAGTACTCCCGGTGTTCGGGACAGGTCAGCCAGACTTTGCGCCGCCGCGGGGTGTGCAGCTTCGGGTTGTTCCACAGCATGCCGACGGTCGCTTCGGCGCTGCAGCCCTTGCGGGAGCAGACGAGCGCCCCGACCGGATCGGGCTCACAGCTGGTCATCACGATCATCCTGTGCTGCGGGCCCCGGCCGGTCAACCCCCCACGGTTTGAGCAGTACCGCCCAGATCGCCAGGTACGCCCAGCCCATCGCCCAGCCGGCCAACACATCGGAGGGATGGTGCACATTGAGCGCCACCCGGGCAACACCAACCGCTGCCACCACCAGCACGCCGGCACAGACCGCCGCCACCCGGGCCCCGCGCCGCAGCAACGGCAGCGCCAGAGCCAGCAGGGCGCCCACCCCGACCGTCACCCCCAGGGCGTGCCCGGACGGAAACGACGACGACGATGTCGCGGCCAACGCGGTCACCGGCCGGGGCCGATCGACCGAACCCTTGGCCAGGACGGTGAGCAACCCGCTCATCTCGACCGCCACCAGCAGGAACAGCGCCGACCGCAGCCGGTGCCGCACCACCTCGACCACGACCGCGACCATGGTTAGCAGCCGGAACACCGCCGGCGCGAAAACCGTGGACAATCCGTCCCAGAACCTCACCCAGTCCGGATGCTTGATGCCGATGTCGTAACTGGCGTCCAACGCCGCGGAGTCGACGGAGGCGAGCCAGCCCCAGCCCTGCCGGTAGCCCAGCAGCATCAGGACGTAGACCGCCACCGCGGCCGCCACCGAGACCAAAGCGGTGGCACGCGCAGCCGAACGCGTCATGCGGCCCCGTCACGGCGATCGCCGCCGGCCCGCAGGTCAGGCCACGGCGGGCGGCGCAGCACCGCCAGTGATGCGATCACCGCCGACACCAGTCCGGTGATCACCCCCACCAGCGCGATCCGGTCGGCATCGACGGTTGGCACCCACTTGGCCCGGTCACCACGGATCACCACCACGCCCAGCGGCGTGGCGGTCACCGCGGCGCCATCGCGCCCGGCGGCCTGGATCCGGGCGGCCGTGATGACGGTGGCGCCGTCAGGGGTCTGGTGCGGTTCGCCGTATACCAGGCGCGCGGCGGCGTCGATGGGCGGCTGACAGAGCGGTTCGGTACGTTTCATCGCGGGTGTCCCTTCGGATGGCTCCTACCATGATCGCGTGGCCGATCCTTTCTTCAGCGCACCGGAGCGCCAAGCCGTGTACCGGGTGATCGCCGAACGGCGCGACATGCGCCGGTTCGTACCCGACAGCACAGTCGATCCACACGTGCTGGCGCGCCTGCTGGCGGCGGCACACGCCGCGCCGAGTGTGGGGCTCATGCAGCCGTGGCGATTCGTGCGGATCACCGACGACAGCCTGCGGCATGCCATCCACACCCTTGTCGACCAGGAGCGCCACCGCACCGCCCGCGCGCTCGGGCGACGGGAACAGGAATTCCTGGCACTGAAGGTGGAGGGTATCCGCGACTGCGCCGAACTGTTGGTGGTGGCGTTGCGCGAGGGCAGGCAGGCCCACATCTTCGGTCGCCGCACGTTGCCCCAGATGGATCTGGCGTCGGTGTCCTGCGCCATCCAGAACCTTTGGTTGGCCGCCCGTGCCGAGGGACTGGGCATGGGGTGGGTGTCACTGTTCGAACCGCGGCCGCTGGCGCAGCTGTTGGGCATGCCCGTCGACGCCGAGCCGGTGGCGATCCTTTGTCTGGGTCCGGTCCCGGAGTTTCCGGACCGGCCCGCACTGGAGCTCGACGACTGGGCGTACCGGAAACCTTTGAGCGAGTTCGTCTCCGAGAACAGCTGGGAGCAGGCGTGACGCACGACGACGAAGCCGCCGTGGTGCGGCGGATCTGGGCCGGACTCGGGCTGCCCGGGATCATCGATGTGCACACCCATTTCATGCCGAAGTCGGTGATGGACAAGGTGTGGAACTACTTCGACTCGGCCGGCCCGATGGTGGGTCGCAGCTGGCCCATCACCTACCGCACCGATGAGGTCCACCGGGTCGAGACGCTGCGGGCGTTCGGGGTACGCAGATTCACCTCGCTGGTCTACCCGCACAAACCGCAGATGGCCGAATGGCTCAACCAGTGGTCGACCGAATTCGCCCGGGAGACACCGGATTGTCTGGCCACCGCGACGTTCTACCCCGAGCCGGGCGCAGCCGACTACGTCGGTGCGGCGATCGCCACCGGTGCCCGGGTTTTCAAGGCGCACATCCAGGTCGGTGACTACGACCCCAATGACCCACTGCTCGACGAGGTTTGGGGCGTGATCGAGGACTCCGGAATTCCGGTCGTCATCCACTGCGGCTCGGGACCACAACCCGGACGGTTCACCGGTCCGGAGCCGATTCGGCGCCTACTGCGCCGTCATCCGCGGTTGAGCCTGATCATCGCACACATGGGCATGCCGGAATACCGTGAGTTCCTCGACATCTGCCTGGATTCGGCCGCAGTGCACCTGGACACCACGATGGCGTTCACCGCGTTCGTCGACGAACTCATGCCGTTTCCGCCCGGCGAGCAGGCGCGAGTGCGCGCCGCGGGCGACCGGATCGTGTTCGGCAGCGACTTTCCGAACATCCCGTACGGCTATCCCGATGCGCTGACCGCCATCACCGCAGTTCCCGGCATCGACGACACCTGGCTGCGGGGCGTTCTCCACGACAACGCGGCCCGGCTGTTCGCGATCGCGCTACCATCCGGTTGACGGTGCCCCGCGCCTCCACGGGGGCGACCGCACCCCGAGAAAGGCCGGCGACCGTGACCTCTGACGCCACCCCGCTGACTCCGCCCATCCCGATGCCCGACATTCCGGGCGAGGACGCCGGTGAGCACGGCCTGCCGGACCGCAGCGAGTTGTCGTTACGCGACAAGCTGATCGTCGATGTCTCGGCGGTGGCGGATATCGGCTTGCGCACCGCGGTCGCCTCCATGGTCGCCGCATCGATGATCCCGTCGGTTCTGACCACCGCGGTCGGGCGCGAGCAGTCGCGGCGGGAGCGGGAACGGCTGGCGTTCTACGCCGAGTTGGCCGCCGCGCACGACCCGGCCCGCTCGTTTCCGGCCCCGGCATCGCTGCCCCGGATCTCGTCTCGGCGGGCCAATCCGCTCGCCGAACGGGTGGCGCGCGGGGTGGTGGAGAATGTGGCGTTCCACAGTGGTTTCGAAGCGGTCAACCCGGCCATGCGGGACTCCTGGAGTGCCCTGGCCCAGAACAACACCGCCCGGTTCCAGCACTGGCGTCATGACGACGGGCCACGGCCGACGCTGTGTGTCATCCACGGGTTCATGGGGTCGGCCTATTTGTTCAACGGCCTGTTCTTCTCGTTGCCCTGGTTCTACCGATCCGGTTACGACGTCGTGCTGTTCACCCTGCCGTTCCATGGGCGGCGCGCCGAAAAGCACTCGCCGTTCAGCGGATACGGCATCTTCTCGCACGGCATGTCGGGCTTCGCCGAGGCGATGGCCCAAGCCGTCCACGACTTCCGTTC